>JAFUJP010000105.1 GCA_017473745.1 Oscillospiraceae bacterium | reverse complement strand
TTTTGCTCGTAATTTGGCGGAAAAGGATTGTTAAGCCCTCCTCCACCATTGCCTTACGGCAATGGTCCCCCTCCTCCTCCGAGGAGGTTTACACCTTAATTGGCGCAATTAAAATTCGCCGGGGTGGTTTTTGCGCCATTGAAGGTAGCTGTCAAGGATTATGACCGCAGCGACGGCGTCGATGACGGCCTTGCGTTTTTTGCCGCGGGTATCGGTTTCGTTGAGAAAACCTGCGGCGGAAACGGTTGTCTGGCGCTCATCCCACATTCTCACCGGGACGGTTATCTTTTCCGCAAGCTTTGATGCGAATTCGCGGCAAAGTTCGGCCCTGGGGCCTTCGGAGCCGTTCATATTGAGCGGCAGACCGACGATAACAGCCTCCGCCTTGTTTTCGATGGCGGCGTTTGCGGTTTTTTCGATGGCGTGCTCAAAGCGCTTTTCGTGAATGACGGTTATGGGCGAAGCAAGAAATTCCGTTTTATCGCACATGGCTATGCCGGTTCTTGCATCGCCGAAATCGACGGACATTATCTTCATTATTTGGTACCGAAGATTCTGTCGCCTGCGTCGCCAAGGCCGGGAAGAATATAGTTTACTTCGTTAAGGCGCTCGTCAAGGGCTGCGCAGTAAATCTGTACGTCGGGGTGGGCAACGTTAAGTCTTTCAAGGCCTTCCGGAGCGGCGATGATGCAGAGGAAGCTGATATCTTTAACGCCGCGTTTTTTAAGCTGGCCGATGGCGTCGATGGCGCTGCCGCCGGTTGCGAGCATCGGGTCAACAAGGAAAACTCTGCAGTCAGCGATATCTACGGGCAGCTTGCAGAAATATTCGATGGGCTGTGCGGTTTCTTCGTCGCGGTAAAGACCGATGTGGCCGACTCTGGAGCTGGGCATAAGCTTCTGAACGCCGTCAACCATGCCAAGGCCTGCGCGAAGAATCGGGACGATTACGGGTGCTTTGCCTTTAAGCTGTTTTGCGGTGCATTTGCACATAGGGGTTTCGATCTCAACCGGCTCGAGTTCAAGGTCGCGGGTTGCTTCATAGCAAAGAAGAGTACCGATTTCGCTGATGAGCTCGCGGAAATCCTTGGTTCCGGTGGTGGTTCTTCTGAGGATGGAGAGTTTGTGCTGAACAAGCGGATGGTCAAGAATGAAAGGTTTTTTCATAATGTATGGTTCCCCCTTAAAAAAGATGTCATAAAAATTATCGTAATCGAATTTCGATATAACGGGCATAATATTATTCCTCGAAAGCGGTTATCATATCCACGCGTTTCTGGTGGCGTCCGCCTTCAAATTCGGTGGAAAGAAAGATATCCGCAAGCTGAAGGGCAACTCCGGCGCCGATGGTTCTTGCGCCCATGCAAAGGACGTTGGAATCATTGTGTTTTCTGGTGAATTCGGCGGAAAAATGGTCGCCGCAGCAAGCCGCGCGGATTCCTTTGAACTTGTTTGCGCAGATGCTCATTCCGATGCCGGTTCCGCAGATAAGAATTCCCTTTTCACATTCTCCGGACTGAATAGCTTTGCAAACTTTTTCCGCATAAACGGGATAATCGCAGGAAGCAGTGCTGTCGGTGCCGAAATCAACATATTCGACGCCTTTTTCATCAAGATGCTTTTTAAGCTCCTCTTTATAGAGATAGCCGCCGTGGTCGGATCCTATTGCGATCATAATTTACCTTCTTTCTGAAGTTTTTCTCTTTCCGCCTGGGCAAGGCGAAGATAATTAGGAACAAGTTCCCCGGAGGAAACAGTTTCACCGTTTTCAAAAAGCCGTTTTGCGGCAATACAGGTGCCGGAAGCATGTCCGAGCACAAGCTGGGGCGGCGCAATTTTTACGAATTCATCACCGAACTTTTTAAGGCAAAGGGCGGCGCCGTCGCCCACCAGCCATATTTTTTCGCCTTTTTCCGCATAAAGTTTTTTGATATCCTCAAAAAGCTCATCGGTGGAAACGGCACGGTCATCACAGATCCTTTTTACGTTCGTTCCGTCGCTTTCAAAAAAAGCGGTATATACCTGATTGCATCTTGCGTCCATTGCGGCGCAGATTATTCCGCCGGTGCTCTGCATATTATAGGCAAGGGCTTCGAGGGTGGAAACCGCGGCGCAGGGCTTATCAAGGCTCATTCCAAGGGCCTTCACCGCCGCAATGCCGATGCGAAGCCCGGTGAAGGAACCGGGGCCGCAGTTGACGGCGAAAAGGTCAACGTCCGCAGGGGTTATCCTTGCTGCATCAAGGACGGCCTTTGCCATGGGGAGCACCGTTTCGCTGTGGGTGAATCCGCTGTCGAGATAAAATTCGGAGATAAGCTTTCCATCCTCGGAAAGGGCAACGGAAGCCGCCTTTGCAGAAGTATCAAAGCCGAGTATGCGCATTATCCCTCTCCCCTTTCAACAGTGATTTCCCTTTCGGTTTCGCCAAGGCGTTTTATTTCAATGGTGATGATTTCCTCATCGCCGATAAAATCAATAATATTTTCGCTCCATTCGATGACGAGCACCGCGCCGGAATCCAAATAATCAAAAAATCCGGTGGAATAAAGGTCATCAAAGGTGTTTATGCGGTACATATCAAAGTGGCATACCGGAATTTTCGCCCGATAGCAATGAACGAGGGCAAAAGTCGGGCTCGAAACGTCATCTTTTGTTTCAAGAGCTTCGCAAAGATAGCGGGTGAAGGTGGTTTTTCCCGCACCAAGGCCGCCTTTGAAGGCTATTATATCGCCGGGTTTAAGCGTTTTTGCAAATTCCTTTGCGAATGCGGCGGTTTCGGCTTCGCATTTCGTTATAATTTTTTCCAAAAAGCAAACCGCCTTTCTTTTAACATTCTCTAACTTAATATAATACTATATTTCGCCGAATTTCGCAACAGGGAGAAGAAAAATTATTGTTTGGAGTTATGTTGCATTATTGAAAACGTCGTAGGGGCGGACCTATGTGTCCGCCCGTTAAAAAAGGATTCCCGGAGGGCAGCCTTCCCAGAGGGGAAGGTGGATTTTCGGCAATTTATTGCCGAAAAGACGGATGAGGGATTATTTAAGAACACGGAGCGCTTATCGAAATTAGACAGGGTTTATCCCTCCTCAGTCACCTTCGGCGACAGCTCCTCCTCTGAGGAGCTTAATAACATAAACAATAATTTATTTTAACATGAAAATATATCTTCATTTACAAATCCGCAATAAAATGGTATTATAATTAAACAGGAAAATTTAATGCCGCTTTGCGGCTATACCTCATCCGTCATTTCCTTGCGGAAATGCCACCTTCCCTTCAAGGGGAGGCTATTTTGTAGAAAAGGAGGCCATTGATGAAAAAAATACGCGAATACATAAAAAAATATTTTGCCGCTGTTGATAAATGGCTTCTTTTTATCTGCATTTCCATTTCCGTGATCGGAATTCTCTGTCAATATTCCCTTGTCAATTCAAACCAGGCTTCCACCCTCAACATCAGCGAAAGGGTTGCGCTTGTTCAGGTTCTGGCCTCGGTTCTCGGCATTTTTATGGCGGTTTTTATTTCAAACTTTGATTATCATTTCATGACAAAGCTATGGAAGCTTTATATGCCCGCCTCGGTATTCCTTGTAATACTCACTTTTTTCATCGGCATGCAGGTTGATGAAACCGTTGATGACAAAGCATGGCTTCGCCTGCCCTTCGGGCTTACGTTCCAGCCTTCGGAACTTCTTAAAATATGCTTTATCATGAGTTTTGCCTATCATCTTTCAAAGGTTTACGGCCAGATGAACCGCCCGCTCAACCTTCTTTTGCTCTGCATCCACGGTGCATTCCCCGTTATACTCATACATTTTCAGGGTGATGACGGAACCGCCCTTATTTTCGGTTTTATCTTTATAACCATGCTTTTTGCTGCCGGGCTGAGCTGGAAATACATAATAGCCGCCATACCCGTTGTTGCGGCGGCAGTTCCTCTTGCGTGGCAGTATATCCTTACGGATGACCAGCGAACGCGCTTTCTTGCAGTCTATTTTGAAGAATATGCCGATCCTCTCGGCGCAGATTATCAGCAAAGGCTGAGCCGAATTTCCATTGGCCTTGGCCAGCTTCAGGGCGAAGGGCTTTTTCAGGAGGATTACTGGTACGTTCCCAAGATGCACAACGACTTTGTTTTTTCCTTCATTGGCCAGGCACTCGGTTTTGCAGGCGCTATGATAGTCGTTGCGCTTCTTTGCGGAATCTGCTTCCGCTGTATTCTTGACGCAAAGCTCGCCCTTGATCCTTTGGGCGCATATATCTGTTACGGCGTTTTTGCAATGTTCTTTTTCCAGTGTCTTATCAACATCGGAATGTGCATAAGCGTTCTTCCTGTTATCGGCATCACCCTTCCGCTTTTAAGCGCCGGAGGAACCTCCATCGCCATAACCTATCTCGGTATCGGGCTTGTTTTAAGCGTTCACGTTCACCGAAGACGAAATCTTTTCTATGAATAATTTTCACGAGGAGTGTGCAATATGAAATATTCAGCAGCAATCGACCTTGGCGGAACCAATATCGGCATCGGCATAGTAAGCGAAGCGGGCGAGCTTGTTTATAAAACAAGCGTTCCCGTTGAGGATAATCAAAACCCCGCCGCCCTTCTTGCCCAGATGGCCGAAGGCACAAAACAGTGCATAGCCGATTCCGGAAGAGAACTTTCCGACATCGAATTTGTCGGAATCGGGGTTCCCGGCCTTATAAAAGGACCGAAAGGCCCCGTAATTCTTGCCGCAAACATCAACTGGCACAACGTTGATGCTGTTTCCTTCCTTGAAGAAAAAATCGGCCTTCCGGTAATCCTCGGAAACGATGCGGATTGCGCCGCCATGGGCGAATATCACGCCGGAGCAGGCAAACAGTTCGAAAGCCTTATTATGATAACCCTCGGAACCGGAATCGGCGGCGGAGCCGTTTTTAACGGAAAACTCTTCCCCGGGTTCAACGGCTTCGGCGGAGAATACGGCCACATTCCGCTTGTTCACGGCGGAGTTAAATGCGGCTGCGGAAAACACGGCTGTTTTGAGGTTTACGGAAGCGCAAACGCCCTTAAACGCGAAACCCGCGAAATGGCTGAACAGCATCCCGAATCCCTTATCTGGGAAATGTGTGAAGGCAACCTTGATAACATCGGCGGAAGAACCGCTTTCGATGCCGCAGACCGGGGCGACGAAACCGGCGCAGCCATTGTTGAACAATATATAAGCTATCTTGCAGACGGCATTTCCGGCATTGTCAATATCTTCCGCCCGGAGGTTGTTATCCTCGGCGGCGGAGTCAGCAACCAGGGTGCTTCCCTTCTCGATCCGCTCAACGAAAAAGTTGCAAAGCTTTGCGTTGCAAACGAAACCATCGAAGCTCCGAAAGTCATCAAAGCGAGCCTCGGCAACTCCGCAGGCATCATCGGCGCGGGACTTCTCGGATTTTAAAAACCTCCCTTGTTAAAGGGATGCGGCATCGTAGCGAAACGACGATGACGGAGGAATTCTTTTCATGTTTTTCGGAAATTATGACGCTGTAACGCAAAAAACACCGGCTCTTTCGAGCCGGTGTTTTATTTTTACGCCATAAATCTTATCTGATGATTCCGCCGTCTTTCATAATTGCGCGGAGTTTTTCGATAGCGACCTTTGCTTCTGCTACGAATGCATCTGCGGTGCCTTCATCGGGGTTGATTTTGCGAATCTGGGATTCGATATAATCAACGGTTTTGATCATAGCGGTAGAGTTTTCGATCTGATCTTCAATTCTGAGCATTTTAGTATCCTCCAGACATAATTAGATGAATATATTATAACACGGCTTTTTCAAAAAAGAAAGATGCAAAAGCTCTTTTTTGAAAATAATTTTCGCATTTATTCAACGGATTTAAGCGATTCGACCATGCTTACCTTTTTAAGGCGGAAATACATTATCCAGTTTACCAGAACCGCGAAAAATACCGTCATAACAAAGGCCGCGCAGTACGTCCACCAGGGAAGTCCCTTCCCGAACATGATGTTGTTCGTCTGTATAACGTCGAGTACAAAGCTGTGAAGCCAGATCCCGAGAACAAGCCCCACCGCCGCACCCATAAGGGTCAGCACAACATTCTCGCGGAAAACGTATGCCGAAACTTCGCCGTCATAAAAACCGAGAACTTTTATGGTTGCGATCTCGCGGATTCGCTCGGTAATATTGATATTGGTAAGGTTATAAAGAACAACGAACGCAAGGGCCGCCGCACAAAGAATTATCAGAATTACAACGTAATTGAGGTTTTTAACCGTGTCGCTGAAGGTTTCGCGGGTGGTTCTTGAGAACGAAACCGCAAGCACCCCTTCAAGCGCCATAAGGTCATTGGCAAGCTCATCCTGTGCCTCGTGGCCGTCGTCACTCATAACCGTGAAAACCATGTTGGGCTTCATATCGTCTTTTGAAAGCCTGGTATAAAGCTTATCCGTCATATAGATAAAATGCATTGCATAGTTTTCGGCAACGGCAGAAACCTTTGTTTCAAAAAGAACGCCGTCGCAATAAAACTCAAAATCATCCCCGACCGAAAGATCCGCAAGCTCGGCAAAAAGTTCGGTTATAATAACGCCTTCGTCATCGAGTTCATATATTTCACCGGATTCCCTTTCGCGGAAGAGAACCATTTCTCCCATAGCTTCCGGGTCATCGGTTACAACGAGCGAAACTTCCGAAATTCCTTTATATTCCGCGGTCATCATATAAACGCCGAGGTTTTCTTCCGAAATATCGTTTTTATCAAGCTCGGTCATAACCTCATTCACGGCCTTTTTGCCCGCATCTGTATCAAGGGCAACTATGAGGTCATAATTGAAAATTTCGCTGTATTGCTTTTCGAGTATTACGGAAATGGAAGAATAAAGCCCGAAACCCGCAAGGGTAAGCGCCGCACAGCCCGCAATGCCGAGAATTGTCATGAATATGCGTTTTTTGTAACGGAAAAGGTTGCGCACGGTTACCTTATGGGTAAAGCTCAAACGCTTCCAGATGAAAGTCACCTTTTCGAGAAGCACTCGTTTTCCCGCTTTCGGGGCCTTCGGACGCATAAGTTCTGCCGGGCATTCTTTAAGCTCCGCATAACAGGCCATCATAACCGCCGCGGTGGTGCAAAGTATGCTTACCGCGGTAACTCCTATCCATACCCCGACCGTGGGGACATGGATAAGATCCGGAACGACGTACATCATGGCGTATGCGGAATATATTATTTCGGGGAAGACGATCACGCAAAGAGCTATTCCGAAAACCGCGCCGCTTATGCTTGCGATGGCGGAATAGGCAATAAATTTCGCCATAATGGCGCCTTTGCCGTAACCGAGAGCCTTCATTGTTCCTATCTGGGTTCTCTGTTCCTCGACCATTCTCGTCATGGTGGTAAGACAGACGAGCATCGCAACAAGGAAGAAGAAAACAGGGAATACTTTTCCGACGCTTTCGATTATATAAACGTCATCCTCATAGTTGCTGTAACTGGGGTTGTCCTCCCTCGTAAAAACATACCAGGTCGGGCCTTTTATTCCGGCAATTTCTTTTTCCGCTTCGGAAATATCCTCTTTTGCGGAATCTATTTCTTCTTCGGCTTCTTCCTTTGCCTTTTCAAATTCCTCAAGACCATCATAATATTCGGCCCAGCCGTCTTTTATCTCTTTTTCGGCTTTTTCGAGTTCGGCTTTTCCGTTTTCAAGTTCCGCCGCCGCTTTTTCAAGCTCGGCTTCGCCCTGTTTTCTGCCCTCTTCAAGTTCCGCCCAACCTGAGGAAATCTGGGCTTCGCCCGCTTTAAGCTGATCGTATGCGGCTTTAAGTTCCGCTTCGCCCGCAAGGATCTGGTCGTAGCTCGAAAGAACGTTGTTCAGAATCGCAAGCTGGGATTGATATCCCGCCACTATTATTTCCGCAAAGGGTATATCCTTGTATTTTGCTATCTGTTC
The DNA here is from genome assembly GCA_017473745.1 of Oscillospiraceae bacterium. Lineage (GTDB taxonomy): Bacteria > Bacillota > Clostridia > Oscillospirales > Ruminococcaceae > UMGS1668. The sequence goes on along the minus strand of JAFUJP010000105.1, from coordinate 1,637 downwards.
TTCAAGATAGCTTTTATACGAATACATCTGGTCAACGCTTATGCCGAGGGGCGCAAGAAGCTGTTCAAACTGTGCCTTGCCGTCTTCAAGCTGGGCTTTGCCCGCTTCGTATTCTTCCCAGCCGGAATTTATTTGTGCCCGGGCAGAAATAAGCTGCATTTCAGCTTCCATAAGCTGTTCTTCAAGCTGTTTTCTTCCCTCCTCAAGCTGAACAAGGCCATCCTCATATTCCGCCCAGCCGTTTGTGATTTCTCTTTCGCCTTTTTTCAGCTCATCATAAGCTTCCGCAAGCTCCGCTTCCGCTTCGGCAAGCTCGGCTTCGGCATCGGCAATTTCTTTTTTTGCTTTTTCAAGTTCGGCCTTTGCGTCCTCCTGAACCTCTTTAAGGCGTTCCGGTTCCCTTACGGCGGCAACCGCTTCAAAATCCGCTATGGAAGCTTCCACCGCGGCGGCATATTCATCGCTGTATCCGCCGAGGCCTTTCGTTGAATCAAGGGTGACGTAAACTTCGGTAAAAACCTCGAGTCTGAAGTTTTCTTCGGGTATCATTATATAGGTATCGACCGTTCCGTCGCCGATGGTGGAGCTCCCCTTGCTGAAGCTGATATACTGCGGGCTCATAACTATGCCGACAACTTCAAAGGTTTCATTTTCAAGGGTATCGCCAATGGGGTCATCCCTGTCGGTGGTATAAACCGTAATGGTATCGCCGATTTCGTGAACGACGTGGAGCTGTTCGTGTTTTTCAACAACACATTCGTTGGCATTTTCGGGGAGGCGCCCTTCGATGAGCATAACCTCGTTCACGCCTTTATCCGGAAGCGCCATCACTTTTGCGATAATATTTTCGCCAAGCTCGTTTTCAACAAAAACGTCCTTTGAATACGAGGGATAAATATCTTTTATGCCTTCCATATCCCCGATGGCCGATATATCGTTTTCATCAAAGCCATAGGTCGAAACAAGGCGAATATCCATAAGATTATGCTCTTCGTAATATCTTTCAAGCGTTTCGAGCATATCCGGGCACGTTGCTTTAAGTCCCGCAAAAAATCCCGCACCGAGGGCGATTATGGCAAAAATCGAAAAAAAGCGGCTCTTAGTTTTTCCGATTTCGCGCAATATATCTTTCAGCATTGCGGATTTCATATATTTCGCCCTCCTTTCATAAAATTAACATAATTTACCATTCTATTTCATCAATGGGTGTGGGATTTTCGTTTATTTCGATACCCGTTACCCTGCTGCTGTTTATATGAATAACCTTATCTGCCATGGGAGTAAGCGCAAGGTTATGGGTGATAACGATAACCGTCATTCCGTCTTTGCGGCAGCAATCCTGTAAAAGCTGAAGGATCTGCTTGCCGGTAACGTAGTCAAGGGCGCCCGTAGGCTCATCACAGAGAAGGAGCTTCGGGTTCTTTGCCAAAGCCCTTGCGATGGCGACCCTTTGCTGTTCGCCGCCGGAAAGCTGCGCCGGAAAGTTATTCATTCTGTGGCCAAGGCCGACCTGTTCCATAACCTTTTCGGGATCGAGAGGATTTTTGCAAATCTGCGAAGCAAGCTCGACGTTTTCTTTCGCCGTAAGATTCTGGATTAAGTTATAAAACTGAAAAACAAAGCCTATATCATGGCGG
>JAFUJP010000104.1 GCA_017473745.1 Oscillospiraceae bacterium | reverse complement strand
TGGCGAGCACGAAAGCTCCGTTATGAGCACGGCGCCTGCGGCGTCGGCAATTCTTGCCGCCGCAGAGGCACAAAAAGGCAAAATCCCCGCGCAAATAACCGCATCCGGCGAAAAAAGCCCCGCAATACTTGCAAAATTATCCGAAAGCAAACCCGAAAAAGCAATAAGCTCCTTTGTGTGAAGCCCGAATCCTTTTTGTGAAGATGGAACCTTCACAAAAACCTGGCTTATGCCTCCGCTTTCGCGGAATTCAAAAGCTTCGGCGCTGCCTTTGGGGCAAAGCTCGAGCCTTGCAAAAAGAACGTTCGCGCCAAGGCGGCTGAATTCTTTGGCAAGAAAAATCCTCCGCCGATGATTTTCTTCCATCATACGGCAAAAAATTGCTTTTTGCGAAGAATCTGCCCCGGCCTTTTCCGGCAGCAGGGAATCATCTATCATAAGTATATTCAAGAGGGAAAACCGCCTTTCGATTTAATAACCTCCTCGGAGGAGGAGGGGGACCGCGAAGCGGTGGAGGAGGGATAATATTTATGCGCGGCATACACCATGCGCACCCCTCCTCAGTCACCTTCGGTGAAAGCTCCTCCACCGAGGAGCTTTTATTTGAGTTTTCCCTGAAATTACTTATATATACTTATTTTTCTATCTTTTCAACTTCCGCAAGGGTAAGTTCAAGAAGCTTCGAAACGCCCTCTTCCTGCATGGTTACGCCGTAAAGACGGTCGGCGTGTTCCATTGTGCCGCGGCGGTGGGTAATGGCGATGAACTGGGTGTTTTCAGTAAGGCGGAGCAGATAATCCGCATAGCGGTCAACGTTCGCTTCATCAAGGGCCGCCTCGATCTCGTCAAGAATGCAGAAGGGTGCAGGGCGAACTTTAAGAATCGCAAAATAGATGGCGATTGCAACAAAGGTCTGTTCGCCGCCGGAAAGAGAAGCAAGGTTGTTGATGATCTTGCCCGGGGGCTGAACGGTTATGTCGATACCGGATTCAAGAACGTTATCCGGGTCGGTAAGCGAAAGTTTTGCTTCGCCGCCGCCGAAAAGTTCTTTGAAAACAACCGCAAAGTTGCCGGCGATCTGGGTGAATCTGTCGAGGAAGATGGTGCGCATCTGGCCCATAAGGTTGCGGATAAGTCCGCGAAGTTCGTCGCGGGATTTTTCCGCATCCTCGATCTGTGTTTTCATGAATTCATAGCGTTCGTTAACTTCCTTGAATTCCTCGATGGCGGAAACGTTGACCGGGCCGAGAGCTTTTATCTTGCTTTTAAGTTCGTTCAGGCGGCGCTGGGCCTTTTGGGGTTCGGTGATTTCTTCGGCGATTTCCTCGGCGATGCTGTATGTAATGCCGTATTCATCCCAAAGCTGGCTGATGATGCGGTCATAATCCTTCTGCATCTCGTCAAGGCGCGCCCTTGCCTTCGCAAGGCGAACCGAAGCTTCCTCTCTTCTGCCGACGGTATTTCTCTGGGCGGAGCGTTCCTCGGTGGTGCGGCGCTCGAAATCCTGGCGCTGGGTAAAGAGAGCGGTTATATCGGTGCGGTTTTCTTCGGAAAGATCGGCAAGGCGGAGTTTTTCGTCCTCGATTTCCTTGATTTCCGCAGAAAGGGCAGAGTTTTTATCAAGAATGGTGTTCTTTCTTTCGTTGAGAGCAGAAACTTTTTCTTCGCGCTGTTCACCGCTTTCAAGAAGCTGGTCGATGGCGTTCTGAACGGCCTCGATATCCTTCTGAATAATTGCGGCAGAAAGGGCAAGGGCGGAAAGATCCGAAGCGTTTTTACTTTCTTTTTCGCCGATAGCGGCGAGTTTTTCATCAATAGAGGCGGATTCTTTGAGAAGAGTTTCTTTCTTCTTTGTGCGGTCGGAAAGATAGCCTTCATATTCGGCTATGCGGTTTTCCGCATCTTTGATTGCCTTGCCGAGGATGTTGCGCTGGGTTTCGGCTTCTTCTCCGGCGGCTTCCGCATCGGAAATTTGCATAAGAAGGCGTTTTTTCTCGCCCTCTGCGCGGATTTTATCCTCCGCAAGGGTGCGAAGCTCGCTTTCGGTTGCAAGGGAATCCGCTTCCATGGCGGAAATTTCTTCTTTGAGTTTATTGTAATCCGCTTCGCCTTCCGCAAGGAGTTTTTCCGCGGCGGCGGCTTTTTTGAGGAGTTCCTCGATTTCCTGTTTTCTGGAAAGGATACCCGCGGATTTTACGCTTGAACCGCCGGTGAGGGAACCGCCAGCGTTAACAAGCTGTCCGTCGAGGGTGACGATGCGGAATTTATAACCGTATTTTTTGGCTATTGCAACGGCGCAGTCAAGGTCCTCTGCAACAACAATGCGTCCGAGAACGGATTTTACGATGCCGTCATATTTCGGGTCGTTTTTGACAAGGTCACAGCCGATGCCTATGAATCCATCACAGGAAGAAAGCCCTTTTTCATCAAGGCGGCTTCCGCGAACGGAAGTGAGAGGAAGGAAGGTGACTCTTCCTCGTCCCTGTTCTTTAAGCATTTTGATGGCTTTTTTTGCGGCGTCCTCGTCGGTGACGACGATATTCTGGAGTGCCGCGCCGACAGCGGTTTCAACCGCAAGGCTGTATTTTGCATCAACGGAAAGGATTTTTGAAACCGGCTCGAGAATTCCGCGGAGGGAACCCGCGGCGCCCTTATCGAGAACGTATTTTACACTTTGGCCGAAGCCTTCCATGTTGTGCTCAAGATCCTGAAGAAGCTTTGCCTTCTGGGTGAAATTATCCGCTTCGCGGCGGATTTTTCCGCGTTTTTCGTCCAATGCGGCAAGCTGGTTTTTGCGAAGGTCGCGTTTCATAAGCATGCCGGCTTTGGAGTTGTTTATGCTTTCGGTTTTATCCTCGATTTCTTCAAGAAGGTCGTTTACCTCAATAAGTTCGGCTTTGTAACCATCCACAAGGGCAAGTTTCTGGCTTGCGGAAAGGGAAAGCTGTTCAAGGCGCTCGTTATACTGGGTCTTATCGTTTTTTGCGGTTGCAAGAACAACGCTGATATGGCCGAGTTCGGTATCCGCCTCGGCGATTTTTGCTTCCGCGGCGGATTTTTCCGCAGTGACAGAGGTTCTTTCCGCGGCGATATCTTCGCCCAGAGCGTTAAGACGGGCTTCTTCGGCAGAAAGTTTTTCTGCTTCGGCTTTTTTATCCGAAAGCTCCTTTCTGCGGTTTTCAAGGGCGGCTTCGCCCTCGCTGGAATCGGAAGAAAGGCTTTCGATTTCCTCATCAATGCGCGAGATTTCGGTGTTGTTATGTTCAACGTCGTTCTGGCAGACGGCCGCCTTTGCGGTGAGTTCGCCTATGGCAATTTCATTTTGGGTGATTTTTTCGCGCTTTTCCTCAACGGTGGCGTCGAGGCTGTTCATTTGCTCGTAAAGAGAGTTTATGCGCTCTTCCGCATTGTTATAATCCGCGTCGAGGGTGTCATATTCGCTTTGATAAACGCCGATGGTGCTGTTCTGTTCCGCAAGCTGGCTTTTAAGTCTGCGCAGGGAACGCATCCAGACGGAAATCTCGAGGGATTTCTTTTCTTCGGCATATTCAAGAAATTTTTTCGCTTTTTCGGACTGTTCAAGAAGGGGGCCGACCCTTTCTTCAAGTGCGGAAAGATTGTCGCGAAGGCGAAGAAGGTTTTCATCCGCTTTTGCAAGGCTTTTTTCAGCTTCTTCCTTGCGGTAACGGAATTTGGAAATTCCGGCGGCTTCCTCGAAAATTTCGCGGCGCTGGTTGGGCTTCGCGCCGACTATTTCGGCGATCTTGCCCTGGCCTATGATGGAATAGCCGTCCTTGCCAAGGCCGGTATCCATAAAAAGCTCGTTGACATCTTTAAGGCGGCAGATATTATCGCCTATGCGGTAATCCGAATTTCCGTTGCGGTAATATTTTCGCGAAACGATTACCTCATCGGAATCAAGAGGAAGCGCGCGGTCGGTGTTATCAAAACAAATGCGAACTTCAGCGAAACCGTGGGCATGGCGAAGCTGAGTTCCGTTAAAAATAACGTCCTCCATCTTTCCGCCGCGAAGGGCTTTTGAAGACATTTCGCCCAAAACCCAGCGCACGGCGTCGCTGATATTGCTTTTTCCGCTTCCGTTGGGGCCGACTACCGCGGTCATTCCGCGGCCGAAATTCAGCCTTGTTTTATCCGGAAAGGATTTGAAGCCCGAAAGCTCGAGATATTTAAGAAACAAGTTTTCACTTCCTTTTTTTATTGCCTCCCCTTCAAGGGGAGGTGCCGCATGCCGTATGGCGCGGCGGAAGGGTTGTTCAAAAAAAGATTGCGTCAGATAAAAAATAACTGTAGGGACCGTCGTCTGCCCCAGGAGCACTTCTTCGCTTCGCTCAGGGCGCTGACGGTCCGTTTTTATTTGCGGAACGCTGAGGACAGCGTTCCCTACGGTAACAATTACGGCATATTTGCCATCATGACCTCAAAATCACCGGGCGAAAGTTTTTCGTCGCCGATGATTTTAATTTCATAACCAAGGCTTTGCCAGTGTTCGATGTTGCTTCGATGCTGACCGCCGCATTTTGAAACGTCCGAAGGGGCAACCGAAAGGGTATAGCTCCCTTTGGGGAGGCGGGTTAGCATCGGGGCGATTTTTTTGCGGAAGCGAATGCTTTCGCAAATTTCGCGGAATGCCGGATGATAAGGCCCCGCGATGAGGTTATCTTCAAGAGAAAGTTCCGCATGAAGCCCAAGGCGGATAACCTTTATGCCGTAAAGCTCGAAAACGTCGAGAAGCTCGGCACATTCCGCCGCCGCTTCGTCAACGGTCTGGGGTATGTATTCTCCGTCCTCATACCATTTTGCCATGGGCGTGTTTCTGAGCACGAGGGTCGGATAAATTCTCATGGTGTCGGGCTTCATGGCGGCAAATCTTGCCGCGGTGAGCAAATCATCCTCTTTGGTCGAACCGGGCATGCCGGTCATCATCTGCAAACCGAGGGAAAAACCGCCGGCCTTAATAAGTTCCGCGGCTTTTTGAGTATCCTCGAAGCTGTGGCCGCGGCGGTTTTTTTCAAGAACCGCATTGTTGCAGCTCTGTGCACCGAGTTCGATGGAGGTGACTCCGTACTCTTTGAGCACCGCGAGCACATCTTCGTCAATGGCATCCGGCCTTGTGCTTATGCGAATGCCGGAAAAAGCCTTTCGGTCGATCCATTTTTTGGCCGGGGCAAGAAGCGAGCACATAAGTTCCCGCGGAATCATGGTAAAGCTGCCGCCAAAGAAAGCGATTTCGCTTTTTTCGGCAAAGCCGTGGAGCTCTCTTGCAGCTTTCTTTAAGGTTTTATCAACCTCTTCCGGGGTGGGGATCCCGCTTTCGCCGGTTATGGAATTCTGGTCGCAGAACGAGCACCGATGGGGACAGCCCACCATCGGAACAAAGAAAGCTACGTTTGCGTGTTTCATTCGCCCATCAGCTCCAATGCTTCTTTTGCGGCGATCTGTTCCGCCGCCTTTTTGCTTTTGCCGATTCCGTGGCCGATGACGTTGCTGTTGAGCATTACGTCAACTTCAAAACGCTTGTCGTGGTCGGGGCCGCTTTCGCCCACGAGCACATAGGAAAGGCGTTCCTCGGGATTTTTCTGGATAATTTCCTGCAAAAGAGTTTTGTAATCCTTGAAAGCGACGTTTTCAACGTGTTCCAAAGCCTTTTTTATAAACCTGAGCACCACTTCGGTTGCAGGCTCGATCCCGCCGTCAAGATAGATTGCGGCGAGCACTGCTTCAAATGCGTCCGCAAGGATGGAAGGCCTTTCGCGGCCGCCCATAAGTTCCTCGCCATGGCCAAGGCGGAGAAAAGAGCCCATTTCAATCTCGTTTGAAAAACCGCAAAGGGATTTTTCGCAGACAAGGGAAGCGCGAAGCTTCGTAAGTTCGCCCTCCGGAAGGTTGGTATAATGCTCAAAAATGTAATCCGAAACGATGATGCTCAAAACCGCGTCGCCAAGGAACTCCTGGCGCTCGTTATAGGCAACGTGTTCTTTCGTTTCGTTGGCAAAGGAAGAATGAGTGACGCCGGTTTCAAGGAATTTTCTGTTTTTGAATTTATATCCAAGTCTTTCCTCGAGAATAGAAAGATCTTTGCTGCTCATTCTTCGGATTCCTCCTTCATTTTGGCAAGGGCGGAGGAAATAGTTCCGTTAACGTCAGTTTCGACAAAGATTTTTGCCTGAAGAATGGCGTTTTTGAAAGCAACGGGGTTGCTGTTGCCGTGTGCCTTGATAACGGGTTTCGCTATACCGAGAAGGGGCGCGCCGCCTCTGGTGGAAGCATCGACCTTGGATTTGAAGTTTTTAATGCCGTCTTTAAGAAAAACAGCCGAAAGTTTGGTAAAGGCGTTCTTCATGAGCATACCCTTGAGCATTCTGCCGAAGGATTTGCCGAGGCCTTCGATAAGCTTGAGCACGACGTTTCCGGTCCAGCCGTCCGCAACGGCAACGTCGCAGATTCCGTTGGGAACGTCGCGCACTTCAACGTTTCCGATGAAGTTATAATCCGCTTTTTTCATAAGCTCGAAAGCCTGTTTCTGAAGGTCGGTGCCCTTGCTTTCTTCAACACCGATGTTGATAAGGCCGACGGTGGGGTTTTCGATGCCCACCACGCTCTGCATATAGACGGAACCCATCATGCCGAACTGGTTGAGCATTTCGGGGCGGCATTCAACGTTTGCGCCAAGGTCGAGAAGCATATAATCATTTTCCATGCCCGGAACGACGGAAGCAAGCGCAGCGCGCTTGATGCCTTTGATGCGCTTTACGATAAGGGTCGCCGCAACAACGATGGCGCCGGTGGAACCTGCACCGACGTATGCGTCGCCTTTTCCTTCCGCAAGAAGAGAAAGCCCTTTGACAAGGCTGCTTTCTTTGTATTCTTTGAGCGCGGAGGTAGGCTCTGCGCAAACGGGCATAACAAGAGGAGCATCAACAAATTCGATGCCTTCGGTGGAAATATTTTCTTCGGCACAGATTTTTTTCATTTCTTCGGTGTTTCCGACTGCGATAATTTCAACACCGAGTTCTTTAACGGCCATTTCGGCACCTTTAAGGGGAGCAAGAGGTGCGTTATCGCCGCCGTAAATATCCATTATAATTTTCATAAAATCGCCTCCATTGCGGCAACCGCCCTTTGGGCAACAGCAAGATAGCGTTCGTCCTTATGGCGGATTTTGGTCGGGAGAGAGGGAAGAAGCCCCATGTTTGCCCCCATGGGCTGGAAGTTTTCAACACTCTCATCGGTTATATAATTTACCAGTGCGCCAAGCATGGTAAGATTCGGAAGGATAAGGGGTTCTTCGCCTTTTGCAAACCTTGCGGCGTTGATGCCCGCCAAAATTCCCGTTGCGGCGGATTCGGTATAGCCTTCAACGCCGGTGAACTGCCCGGCAAAGAAAAGCCTCGGTTCCGCTTTAAGGGAAAGGTTTTTATCAAGAAGCCGGGGGCTGTCCATAAAAGTATCGCGGTGCATGACTCCGTAGCGGAGAAATTCCGCATTCTCAAGACCGGGAATCATGGAAAAAACCCTTTTCTGTTCGCCGAACTTCAGGTTCGTCTGGAATCCCACAAGATTATACATTGTGCCTTCGGCATTCTCTCTGCGAAGCTGGATATTCGCCCAGGGGCGTCTGCCCGTTCTGGGGTCGGTAAGCCCGACGGGGCGAAGCGGCCCGAAACGCAAGGTATCGTGCCCGCGGCTTGCCATAATCTCAACGGGCATACAGCCTTCGTAAACCTTCGGATCGGCAACGTCGAAATCATGAAGGGGCGCTCTTTCGGCATTGACAAGCGCTTCGTAAAAAGCGTCGTATTCCTCTTTATCCATGGGGCAGTTGACGTAATCGGCTTCGCCCCGGTCGTATCTTGCACCGAGGAAAACTTTTTCCCAATCGAGGGAATCGGCAGAAACGATGGGCGCAACCGCGTCATAGAAGGAAAGCGTTCCGCCGAAGCGAACTCTGAGGTTTTCCGCAAGGTCATCCGAAGTAAGGGGCCCGGTTGCAAAGATAACAATGCCTTCTTCGGGAATTTCGGTAACTTCGCCGTAAACGATTTCGATATTCGGGTCGGATTTTATTTTTTCGGTGATATATTCCGCAAAAAGCTCCCGGTCAACTGCCAATGCGCCGCCGGCGGCAACGGCGGTTTTTTCCGCAGCTTCCATTGTTATTGAACCGAGCATACGCATCTCTTCTTTAAGAAGACCCGCCGCAGAACCGAGCCGCTGAGCTTTAAGGGAGTTGGAGCAAACAAGTTCCGCAAAATTTTCGCTTTTGTGCGCCGGGGAATATTTTTCGGGCTTCATTTCGCAAAGGCGAACCGAAAAGCCGAGGGACGAAAGCTTGTGCGCCGCTTCACAGCCCGCAAGCCCCGCGCCGATAACGGTTATTTTCTCGTTCATTTTGCGGCCACCGCTCTTTCATAGCTGCATTCCGGATCGGAACAATAGATTTTTGCATTTCTGCCTTTTTTCTGAAGAAGGCTTTTTCCGCAGGTGGGGCATTTTTCTGCAATGGGTTCATCCCAGCTCATAAAGCCGCAGGTGGGGTTGTGTTCACATCCGTAATAGGTTTTTCCGGTTTTGGATTTCTTTGAAAGGATCCTTGCTCCGCAAAGGGGGCATTCGCCGGGGGTTTCTTTAACAATGCGTTTGGTGTTCTGGCATTCCGGATATCCGGGGCAGGCGAGGAACTTGCCGAACCGACCGGTTTTTATTACCATTTTTCTTCCGCATTTTTCACAGATAACGTCCGTTTCTTCTTCGGGAACCTTGATTTTCTCGGTGCCCTGGTTTTTCTGAGCAATTTCAAGAGCTTTTTGGAAGTCATCATAGAATTTTCTCATCATGTTGACCCAATCGGTTTTTCCGCTTTCGACTTTATCAAGGTCTTTTTCCATCTTTGCGGTGAAATCAACGTCAACTATGTTGGAAAAATGCTCGGTGATAAGATCAACGGTAACGGTGCCGAGAGAGGTTGGTTTAAGAACCTTGCCGTCGCGCTCGACGTAGTTTCTTGAAATGATGGTTGTGATGATGGGTGCATAGGTCGAAGGGCGGCCGATGCCGTTTTCTTCAAGGGCTTTGATAAGCGAAGCTTCGGTGTATCTCGAAGGCGGCGCAGTGAAATGCTGGTTGGGTTTTATTTCGCGAACTTTAAGAACGTCGCCGGAATTTGCGTGTTTCGGGATAGAGGATTTTTCCTCGTCGCCGTAAGGATAAAGAACGGAAAAACCGTCGAAACGAACGGAAAATCCGCTTGCCTTGAATCCGTAATCGCCGGCGTTTATGTCGATGGAAACGGTGTCATAAAGCGCCGCCGCCATCTGGCTTGCGATAAAGCGTTCCCAGACAAGTTTATAAAGCTTGAACTGCTCGGGCGAAAGGCTTTCTTTAAGTTTATCCGGCGCGATTTCGGGCATAGTGGGGCGAATGGCCTCGTGGGCATCCTGGGCGCCGGCCTTCGTTTTATAGGCTTTTGCGGTGGTGGGAAGATATTCCTTGCCGAAAGTCTGTTCAATATAAGCGGCGGCGGCCTGTTTTGCCTCTGCGGAAATACGGAGAGAGTCGGTTCTCATATAGGTGATAAGACCGACCGCGCCCATTCCGGGAACGTCAACGCCTTCGTAAAGCTCCTGAGCAATGCGCATGGTTCTTCTGGGCTGGAACCCGAGGCGAAGAGATGCTTCCTGCTGAAGGGTGGAAGTGATAAAGGGCGGAGCGGGCTGTTTTTTGCGGATGCTCTTTTTTATTGCGCCGACGGTGAAGGGAACCCCTTTGAGTTCATCAACAATGGCGTTTGCCTCGTCGCCGGTTTTGATTTCGATTTTTTCGCCTTTCTTTGTGGCGAGTTTTGCGGAAAATGCGGAAGTTTCACCTTTTCCGCAAAGTTTTGCGTCGATGGACCAATATTCTTCGGGTTTGAAGGCTGCGATTTCTCTTTCGCGGTCAACAATAAGCTTTACCGCAACGGATTGAACGCGGCCTGCGGAAAGGGAAGAGCCTCCGCGAATGTTCTTCCAGAGGAAGGGGCTGAGCTTATAGCCGACTATTCTGTCAAGAACGCGGCGGCCCTGCTGTGCGTTGACAAGGTCGGTGTCGATGCTTCTGGGCGCGGCCATGCCCTGTTCAACGCCGAAATGGGTGATCTCGTTAAAAGTCACGCGGTTGGGCGCATCCATGGGCAAACCGAGAAGCTTTGCAAGATGCCAGGAAATTGCTTCGCCTTCGCGGTCGGGGTCCGTTGCGAGATAAACGTAATCCGCTTCGGCGGCCTGTTTTTTAAGACCGCGAACAAGATTTTCTTTGCCCGAGATAAGAATGTATTGGGGAGTGAATCCGTTTTTGACGTCAATTCCGAGAGTGGTTTTCGGAAGGTCGCGAACGTGGCCCATGGAAGCCACAACGGTAAAATCCTCTCCAAGATATTTTTCAATGGTTTTTGCTTTTGCAGGGGACTCCACTATAACAAGATTTTTTGCCGTTTTAGCGGAGCGCTTTGTTGCTTTGGTTTCTGCAGTCGTAATGATGACCCCCTATATAAAAAGTTGAAAGTTGACAATTTTTTAAAATGCGTGATGCAGAATATATTAAAAGGCCGGAAGTTGAAAGTGTCTGTAATTTATTGCCTTCCCCTTGGGGGGGAGGTGCCGCATGGCCGTATGGCCGCGGCGGATGAGGTGTTTTTCCGATAATACGGTGGTTTTCAAAGCAACACCTCATCAGTCTTTCGCCTTCGGCGAAATCCGGCTTCTCCTCAGGGAGAAGCCTTTAAATGTTACGCAATAACAAATCTTCTTCCGGAAGCGGGAATTATAAGCCCGAGAAGCTCGAGTTCCGTAAGACCGACGGCCACGGCGGAAGAAACAAGTTTCGTAAGATCAGAAATTTCGTCCGCGCTTCTTGGAGTTCTGTCAAGAACGCGGTAAATTGCGGCGGCGTTTTTTGAAAGCCCCGCAGGCGGAGCCTTTTTAACGGGTTTCGGCGCCTTTTCGGGTTTTTCGTTTTTTGCCGCGGGATTTTTTTCTATTTTGCGTTTTTTAATTTTCTCAATGCTTAAATGAGAAGTGTATTCGTCGCCGAATTCCATAAGAATATCCTTGGCATCCGCAACGGGGATGGCACCGCTTCTCAGCAGGCGGAAGGTGCCTTGCGAAGTGGTGCGGTTGACGTCCGCCGGAACGGCAAAAACCTTGCGGCCCTGTTCAAAGGCAAGGTTCGCGGTGATGGAAGTTCCGCTTCGGGCGGCGGCTTCAACAACGCATACCCCAAGGCTCATGCCGGAAACAATGCGGTTTCTTATGGGGAAAAAGCTGGAGCGGGCTTCCTCATCCGGAACGAACTCGCTTATAACTGCACCGTTTGCGGCGATAAGTTCTTTCAGTTCAACGTTTTCCGGAGGGAAAGTTTTGCATATTCCGCAGCCCTGAACCGCAACGGTTTTGCCGCCGGAAGAAAGACAGGCTTTGTGCGCGGCGGAATCTATTCCAAGGGCCATGCCCGAAACAACAAGAGCGCCAGCGCTGCCAAGGCCGCCGGCGATTATCTGGGCCATTTTGCTGCCGTATTCGCTAAGCCGCCTTGTGCCGACCACCGCGATGGCGGGTTCCATATTAAGGCAGGTTTCGTCGCCGAGGACATAGAGCACCGGCGGCGCCGCTTTTATGGAAAGCAGGCTTTGGGGATAAAATTCAGATTCCTTTGTAAGCACTTTTGCGCCGTAATTTTCGGCGCTTTCTATGGCTTTCTTGGCAACGTCAAGGCTGGTGGCCCGGATCCTCAGGGCATCGGCACCGTTTATGGTGCCGACTTTTTCGATGCCGGAATCTCCGGAAAGAAAGAATTCTTCCGGATCGGGGAAAACCCTTAATATATCGTCAACAATTTTGCTTCCGGGCTGGGCGGCAATGCCAAGCCAGGCCCAATGTTCAAGACTCATCTTCGGGTCCTCCTTTCTGAAAAGGCCCCCTTGCCTAAAGGGGGCTGTCAGCAAAGCTGACACCTCCCTTTAACAAGGGAGGCTTATTTCTGCATCGCCGCCGAATAAATCATAATGGCGGCGGCAGAAGCCGCGTTAAGGCTTTCGGCTTTTCCGGGCATGGGAATCATAACAACGTGCTCACAGGCTTCGATGACGTCGTGCTCAAGACCGTTGCCCTCGTTCCCGATGAGCACGCAGCTTTTTTCGCTGAATTTAACGTCTGGAAGGAGAAGGGCATTTTCTGCCAGGGCAGAAGCATAAGCGGTGATGCCGTGCTCTTTCAAAAGAGAAAGTGCCTCGGCCGTTTCAGAAAACACCTTTATCGGCAAACGGAAAATACAGCCCATGGTTCCGCGCAGAACCTTCGGCGAAAAGCAATCGGCGCAGCCGCAAAGCAAAACTCCGCGAACGTTCATTGCTTCGCAGGTTCGGAGTATGGTGCCGATGTTGCCCGGATCCTGGAGGTTTGAAAGAAGCACAAAAACGCCGTTTTCATCAAGATTTACGGGCTTTTCAGAAAAGCGGCAAACGGCAAAAACCCCCTGGGGAGTTTTTGTGTCGCTTATCTTTTCGGCAACGGAACAAGTTATATTATACACCTCTTTCGCTTCGGAAAGAAGAGCCGAAAGGTATTCGGGATACTTTTTTTCGGCCTCTTCCGTAACGAAAAGGCGGAGGACTTTTGCGCCGCTTTTGCAGGCTTCGGAGCAAAGTCTTGCGCCTTCCACAACAAAAAGCCCTGTTTCTTTACGGGCTTTTTTGCTCGAAACAAGCGCTGCGGCTTCTTTTATCAAGGGGTTTTCGCGGCTTGAAATAAGCATGATCGTCCTCCTGTTTTTGGAAAAAATGGAAGCAAATGTATATAATCTGCTTCATAAAATCTTGCTTTAAATAAAGCAATTCGCCCGAGCTAATGTATAACTCGGGCGTTTATTGTCGAAATTAAAGGGCTGCTTTTGCCTGTGCGCAAAGAGCTGCAAAGCCTTCTGCATCGTGGATTGCCATTTCAGAAAGCATTTTTCTGTTAAGGGTAACACCGCATTTTTTAAGGCCGTTCATGAAAGTGGAATAGTTCATATCGTTCATTTTGCAGCCAGCGGAAATTCTGGTGATCCAAAGTCTTCTGAACTCTCTCTTTTTCTGTTTTCTGCCGATATAAGCATAGCGGCCGGTTTTCATAACTGCTTCTTTAGCAGTTCTGAACAGTCTGTGTCTTGCGCCATAGTAACCTTTAGCAAGTCTCAGAACTTTTTTTCTTCTTTTATGGGACATAACTCCGCCTTTAACACGAGCCATAGTATTTAACCTCCGTTAGATATAATTAAAAGTTGATGTTTTGAAATTTGTTTTGCCTTTTCGCAATTATGCGTAAGGAAGAAGTTTGGTAAGTTTCTCCATGTTGGTCTTATCAGCATAAGTTGCATGACGGAGATTACGTTTACGTTTGGTGTCTTTTCTCTGGGAGTTGAGAATGTGGGATTTGAATGCTTTTGCGCGTTTTACTTTACCGTTTTTGGTGAGTTTGAAACGTTTTTTTGCGCCGGAATGGGTTTTAAGCTTTGCGTTCATTTTGATTTCCTCCTGATATGTTTTGCAAAAAGCAATTATTAAACGAACTTATTTGCCGGATTTGGAGCTGATGATCATAACCATGCTTCTGCCTTCGAGTTTCGGCATTTTATCGACAGAACCGAATTCTGCAACGCCGTCGGCAAATTTCTGTACCATTTCGGTACCGAGTTCCGGATGGGCCATTTCTCTTCCGCGGAAGCGGACGGAAACTTTAACCTTGTTGCCGTCTTTAAGAAACTTGATTGCGTGGTTAAGCTTGGTATTAAAGTCGTTGGTATCGATATTAAGGGAAAGACGAATTTCCTTGACCTCGATAACTTTCTGGTTTTTCTTTGCCTCTTTTTCGCGTTTCATCTGTTCGAATTTATATTTGCCGTAATCCATAATGCGGCAAACATGGGGATTCGCGGTGGGCGCGATTTCTACAAGGTCAAGATTTTTTTCGGCAGCGATTGCAAGGGCATCTTTAAGAGAGATGATACCGAGCTGCGCGCCGTCGGAATCGATCACGCGGACTTCTTTTTCGCGGATCTCATCATTGATGAGAAGTTCCTGCTTAGCTATTGTCAAACACCTCCAAAATAATAAAAAAAGTGCGGTCACTTTCAAAGAAGCACCGCACACGAACGAAGAAAACCCAAAGGGCGCATTATACCCTGTCGGTTTTTCAATCATCTTTGCCGCACCTCGTTCATTTGACGGGACGGCGAGAACTGTTCGTTCTGCTTCTTTGTCCTAAATATTATAACGGCTTTGCGGCCCTTTGTCAATACCGAATTTCAAATTTTTTTGATATTTATGCCATTTAATGCCTTCCCCCGGGGGAAGGGGGACCGCGCCGCAGGCGCGGTGGATGAGGGCAAACCAT
Source organism: Oscillospiraceae bacterium (assembly GCA_017473745.1). Lineage (GTDB taxonomy): Bacteria > Bacillota > Clostridia > Oscillospirales > Ruminococcaceae > UMGS1668. Next base: position 26,968 of record JAFUJP010000104.1, on the reverse strand, counting down.
TAACACGGAGCGCATATCAAAATTTGACAGGGTTTGCGGCGGGGGCAAGCCCCCGCCCTACACTGAAAATGCGATAATCTACAAACCGTATGGAACGGTCTTGACCGTTCCATAAACGAAGATTAGGGCGGGAGCGGGTGCCCTGAGCACGAAGTGCGAAGTAATCCCTTCAGGGACCCCCGCCCTACACTGAAATGGCGGCAAGCCGCAAGGCGTGACGGAGAGATTTTTTGGTTGACAATTAAGTTATCCACCATAAAAATATCGTCAACAAAAAAGCCGCCTCCCGGCGGCTTTTTCTTAAACTTCCAGCTCTTTTCCGAATCTGAAGCTCCAGATAATGGCGGAAACGACCTCTTTTCCAAGGCTTTCCGAGAGGAGTTTTTTATACATGTTAAGCTGGGCGGCATAGCGCTCGCGAAGTTCTTCAATATCCTCGACGAAATCGGTTTTATAGTCAACTACGATAAGTTTTCCGTTTTCCTCGAAAACACAGTCCGCAACGCCCTGAACGGTGATTTTGTCCTCATCCGAAGCACCCTCATATCCGAGTTCCGCGGCGGAAAGTCCGCGCAGGAACCGAAGTTCTCTCCATACCCGCGGCGAATTTTCGATGCGCCTGTAAAGATCGCTTTCAAAGAAAGCTTTGACTTTGAGCGGGTCGATGACCTCCGCCTGTTTTTGGCTTATGAAGCGTTTTTCGGCAAGGCGCGCTGTTTCGGCCTTCGGGTTGGCCTTTGCCGCGGCAAAATCACAGAACTGCATAAAGGTGTGAAGCGCCGTGCCTCTGTCCGCGCCGGAAAGGGCACCGTTCCGTGGTTTTGCAGCGAAAAGCATCTTCCGGTGCATTTCCTGATGGGTAAGGGAAGAAACACCGGCCTTTGCCGGGATTTTTTCCGAGGCGGAAAAAGGATATTTCCAATTTTCGCGCTCCTTAAGAATCCGGTAAAGTTCCTCATCAACGGGTGCTGTTTCTTCTTCTGCGGAAGATTCCTCACGGTTTTCAACAGAAACATCCCCGACGGTTGAAAAACTCCATTGTGTATCATCCGGAACAACGGCGCTTTCGTCGATACCGGCCAGCAGACGGAGGTCGGCGGCATCGGGATGGCGCAAAAGCGCGGTCAAAATCCAGTCCGATTCGCATCTGGCGGAAGAAACAGTGAAAGGGTCAAGCCTTTCGCCGCAAAGTGCATCCGCCCCGAGCTTTGCAAGATATTTTTCTGTATCTTTTTGACAGCAGGTGATAATAAGGCGCTCTTTCGGCCTTGTAAGGGCGACGTAAAGTATGCGCATCTCCTCCGCAAGATTATAGCGGCGAAGTTCGTGCATAAGCGCAAGCTGGGGAACGGTCGTAAAGCGGGCGCCGGTTTCGGGGTCGCGCCTCGGGCAGGCGAAACCAAGATCCGGGTGAAGCATTGTCTGGTCGCTTCGCTCGGTGCGGAACTGTTTCGAGGTTCCGCAAAGGAATACCACCGGGAATTCCAGCCCCTTTGAGCCGTGAACGGACATTATGCGAACGCAGTTTCCGCTTCCGGTGCTGCCCGAAGGCTTAAGGTCGCTTTCGCGCTCCTCAAGACGGGTTATGAAGCGAATGAAGGACGAAAGCCCCTTTGCGCCGGCTTTTTCCCTGTCGGCGGCGTATTTTACAAGAAGCCGCAGGTTCGCAAGTTTAAGCTTACCTTCGCTGCAGCTTCTCATCACCTGCGGGAAGGCGGTAAGGTCATAAAGCCGCTCGATCACCGCATCGCTTCGCTCATAAGCCGCCGCCTTGCGAAGGGAATCCAGAACGGATATAAAGTTTGCGGCCTTCTCGCTGCCGTTTTCCGCCGCAAGCTTAACAGAAGAATAAAGCGGGATCTTTCTGCTTTCCGCGCGTATTTCCGCAAGCTCGTCGGGGGTGAAAAGAAACATTTCAGAAAGCATTGCACCGGCAAGAGGAATATCAAGAAGCGGATTATCCACGGCTTTGAGAACGTCGATGACCGCCGCCACTTCCGGGCGGGAAAGAAAGCCCTTATCTTTTTCGCTTCGGGCGCTGATCCCGCGCCTGCGCAGGGCGGAAAGGAAAATTTCGGTTTTTCCCTTGGCAGCGCGGAAAAGTATGCAGATATCGGAATAGCGTATGGGGCGGGTTTCTTTGCCGTCAAAAACCGGCTCGCCCCTTAATACCATATTATAAATGCGGTCCGCAACGGCTTCGGCTTCCGCCTTTGTGCTGTCCCGGAGGGATTCAATAAGCATGACCTCGTTGCGGCAAATACCGTCCTCCGGGAACTGCGCCGCGGGAATAAGCATCTCGGATTCGTCGTATTCGATCTCGGCGGCTTCGGCGGTCATTATCTGCCGGAAAATATAGTTGACCGCACCGGCAATGTTCTTTCGGCTGCGGTAGTTTTTGCCGAGAATGATAGTGGCGGGGTATTTTCCGTCTTTGAGAACGGGCCATTCCCTGCGCTTTTCAAGAAAAAGTTCCGGCATCGCCTGGCGAAAACGATAGATGCTCTGTTTAACGTCGCCGACGAAGAAAAGATTATCCCCTCGGGAAATATTTTTGAAAATCGTATCCTGGACCTTGTTGATATCCTGACATTCGTCGATGAGGATATAGTCAAATCTTTCGGAAATGCTTTTTGCAATATCCGTGGGGGCATAGCCGCCGTGCTCATCTCTTTCGGTGAGCACCGAAAGGGTGAGCTGTTCGAGGTCGGTGTAATCTATAAGGCGCTTTTCACGCTTCAGTTCACCAAAACGTCTTGCGTAATCAATGGTCACATCGAAAAGACAGTTGATTTTGGGATAAAGATCGGCGATATCCTCGCGAAATTCCGCTTCGGAAACGGAAAAATCCTTTGCGAGGGTCTTTTTGACCGCGTTTTTATATTCGTCCCTTGTGTTCTGAAAATACTTTTTGAAATAATCATCCGCGCCGTGTTTCGATGGCATACGGTCAAAAGCGGCGCCTGCAACCGCGGCGCAGAAACTATCCCAGCGTCCGAGCTCGCAATAATACAAAAGCCCTTCAAGAACAGAAATATCCTTGCGGCAAAGTTCGGCAAGCTTATCAAGAAATTCTTCGTCGCATTTTTCGGCGAGCTGTTCTGCCTTTTTTATGTGATAGCTGAGCACCGAATGAGCATGGCTGAGCAGGATTTTGCCCCAGACCGTTTCGCCGACGGGGATAGAAGGGTCATACATGGCGGCTTTTTCAGAAAGCCAATCCTCGTAATGGGGCAGGGAACTTATGAAACGATAAAGCTCGAGCACCGCATCCGAAAGGCCTGAATCGTTTCTTCCGCCGCCGAGGGTTTCGGTAAGCTCGGCAAATTCCGCCGAGCCTTCCGCATAGTATTTTTCGATGGTTTCTTCAAGCGCCGAAGCGGAAATATCCGCCGCTTCGTCCTCGTCGGAAACGGAAGGATCTGGCATAAGCCCAAGCGTGCTCGCGTTTTCGCGCACCACTTCGGAACAGAAGGAATGTATGGTTCCGATATGAGCACGCTCCATCAGAAGAAGCTGGCGCCCAAGGCGCAGATCCTTCGGATTTTGGGCCGAAAGTTCCGAAAGTTTGGCGTTTATCCTTGAACGCATCTCCGCCGCCGCAAGGCGCGTAAAGGTTACTATAAGAAGTCTGTCTGCGTCAACGGGGTTATGCTCATCCGTGAGCATACGAATGACCCTTTCAACAAGAACGGCGGTTTTGCCGCTTCCCGCGGCGGCGGAAACAAGGATGTTCCCGCCGAAAGAGGTGATAGCCGCAAGCTGACCCTCGTTCCAGATACGTTCAGCCATTGTCATCACCGCCTTTCAGTTTGCTGAAAAATTCGCTGTCTTTGAAAGATTCGTGCTCAACAAAAGGCGCGTTTTCGCTTCTGCGGCAAACGCTTTTGTATGGGCAGAAATCACATGGAGTTTCGGTGTTTTTGCGATAGGGAAGGGCGGCGATTTTTCCTTCCGAAAGCTCGCCGGCAATGTCGATGAGCAGAGAATCAATATGCGCCTTGATTTCACCGAACTGCGCAAGGGTTGCAACAGAACCCGAAATGCCGTTTTTGCCCCGTTTTACCGGTATATAAAAGCCGGAAAGACCGGGCTCCATGGCGTTGAGCACCGCTTCGTCATCGAGAAGAAGGCCTTTCATGCAAAAAGTCTTGCGCTGTGCTTCGAGGACTTCCTCGGCGGAATCGTCGCGCTCCATTTTGAGCACGGAGTTTTTGGCGGGCATATAAAGCACGCCGGAAGGCACAGTGTTTGAAAGCCCGCCTTTTCCGCAATTCCAGATCGAGAAAAGATAGACCAGCATCTGTATGTTTATGCCGTAATAAACGTCGCAAAGGGCAAAATCCTTCGTACCGGTTTTATAGTCAATAACCCGAACATAGCGTTCGCCGTTGCGGTCGAGCACGTCGATTCGGTCGATGGTTCCTTCAACGGTGATTTCCTTCCCGTCGGGGGTAACAAGGCGGTAATAGCCAACCTCTTTGCCGCCGAGGGGTTCCTCGAAAGCATAGGGTTCAAATTCCGAATGGGCAAATTCTTCGCCGAGGCGGCGCAAAAGCTTTACCAAAAATCCCGCTGTGCGGCGGAAAAGATACATAAATCTTGCGGTTTTGCCTTTTTCGCTGTCCATGGCGGTATCGAGATATTCTTTGAGCACCGAATCCACCGCCGCACGGAGCTCTTCATCGGAAAGCGCCGCAAGCCCCTTGCCGCCGTATTTCGGAATGAGCATCTGAAGGGCATAGTGTATAAGCGTTCCGGAAGAAAGGGGAGAAAGCTCCGCTTTCTGTCTTTCTTTGAGCACAAGGCCGGATTTCATAAAATAAGAAAAGGGGCATCTTCCGAAGGTATCCAGCTTTGTAGGCGAAAAACGGAACTTTTTGCCGAAAAGTTTTTCGGCGTTTTCGGGCTTTTCAAGGGCGAAATTTTCCGCCTCGACGGAAGTTCCGAGCTTTTGAGCACGCCCGGACCAAAGGGCCTTTTCAGCAAAATATTTTTTAAGCGCTTCGGAAGAACCGGTGGATTTTTTGCCGAAGGCGGCAAGATGTTCGAAGGCAAAGCTTTCGCTGCAAAGCCAGAAATCCTCTCTGAAATCCTCGGTGGATTCTTCCTGAAGAGAGTTCACAGACTCTTTAAGGCGCGCAATAAGAACCGAAGGGCTTTGTTCTTCCGAAGCGATATCGTATTTCGGAAAGCTGGCAAAAACCCTTTCGGAAGCGCTGGTAAAAGCGGTATAGGCATACATTCTTTCGGCAAGTACGGAATCATTTTCTCCTTCGCCGAGGTCGATCCCCGCATCGGCCATGATATTTCTTTCTTCGTTGGTAAAAATCGAAGAATTTGCCGGCGGCGCAGGGAAAACCCCATCGCAAAGCCCGATGATAAAAACGGCCTTTATATCCGAGGGGCGCATTCTGTCCGCCGTACCGGCCGAAACGCAATCGAGGGTATGGGGCAAAACTCCTATTTTCGCTTCGCTTATAATAAGCTCGAAAAGGCGGCTCATGGTGTCGTTTTCGAGCCGCACACCGCCAAGGGCAGAAGAAAATTTATCGAGAGCATCAACGGTAAAGCTCCAGAAAGCATCAAGATTTTCCGCCGCGGCAGTTTCACCCGCGGAAGAAAGTTCGTCATAAAGTCTGCGAAGTCCCTCGGTTACTTCACATTCGCAAAGAAAATCATAGAATGCGGCGGAAAATTCCTTTCCGTCCGCGCCCGAAAGGCGTTTTTTAAGCCTTTCAAGGGGGCAGATAATGCGTTCGCGAAGGGCATTCAGCCTTTCGAGTTTTTCAATATCCTTTTCTCCGAGTTCGCGGAAGCCCTCGGGGCTTCCGGTAAAGGGCGAAAGAAAAAGCCCGCCGCGGATATTCCATACAAAACAATAGTTTTCAAATTCCGCGGTATCTTCCTCCGAAATAGGGAGAATACCGGTTTTAAGAAGGCGCAGAACCTCCGCCGCGGGGAAGTTCCCCCGAACGGCAGAAAGCGCCGCGGAAATAAAAGCGGAAAGGGGATGCGCCGCAAGTTCGGCGGCTTTATCCATATAAAGCGGGATGCCTGCGCGTTTGAATGCGGCGGGAAGAGCGTGTTCGTATGGCGAAAGATCCCTTGCGATTATGGCAATATCCCGCCAGCGATAGCCGAAATTTTCCGCAAGGCTTCTTGCCATAACCGCGGCAAAGCTCGCCTCGTCATAAGGATCGGCGGCCTTGATAAAGCGCACTTCGCCAAGGTTTTTGCCCTTGGGCGAAGAGCCCTGAAGAAAGTTTTCTTCAATGTCGATGATGGCCCCGGGGCGCGTATCGTTTTCGTTTTCGGCAAAAAACGGCGTTTTTACCGCGGTGCCGGTTTCTTTCGCTATTTTTTCAAGCCTTCCGGCGGTGCGCTGGGTCTTGGAAAAAAGGCCTGTGCCGCCGGTGCGGTCATAAACCGAATCACAGCAAAGGCTTATTTCCACAAGGGGCGACTGTTCAAGAATTACCCGAAGCATTTTATATTCGCTGCCGGTAAAGCCGGTGAAATTATCAAGAAAAACAGCCTTTTCGCTGAAAAAATCGTTTTCCGCAAGAATTTCGCAGGCGCGCCTGATATCCGTAAGCGGGTCGATATAGCTTTTTTCAAGCATGGCGTTATAAAGTTCGAGTATTATTGTAAGATCCGCAGCCTTTTCGCCGAGAACGCCGCCTTTTTCGGTGAGAGGAAGCAGTTCCGAAGCGGAAATACCGGCGTTTTTAAGTTCGGTATCCGCGGCAACGAGTTTTTCGATAAACGGCGCGCCGTGAATATTTTTTTTGTAATAATGCAGCTCTTCGCCGCAGGCAGAAAGTGCCGCACCCATCAAAAGAAGCTTTGCGGTATCATCGGTGTATTCGCCCGCAAGGCCGCCGAAGCTGCGGAAAATGCTGTTGCAAAGGCGCGAAAAGCTAAGCACCTCGACGTTTTGGGCCTTTTCGGCACCCAGGAACTCATCGAGAAGCTTTTCGCTTTCAAAAGAGAATTGTTCCGGCACTATAAGATAAGAGGAATTTTCAGCCGCGATATGTTCGTAAAGCGTTTTTCGCCTTGCTTCCTCGTTCGTGCCGATTATAAACCGAAGCATATTTTTCGCCGCCTTTCTTCTGGCATATATTTAATAATATCATATTTATAATAAAATGTGTAGAGTGAAGAAACACAAATTGCCGCTTATGCGATTAAAACTGCCCATCAGCGGGCCCATAGAGCATAACGGCAATAACCCTTCTTGACACCTGGCGTTTCGGAAGATTATAATGTTTTTATAAAGAGGGGTGAAAAGATGATTTATAAAGGAAAAAACAAAAAACTCTATCACGGGTTTTGGTTTGAATGTTTTCTGCTGATAATAGTTCCTCTTGGCTTTTATTTTATGTTCCTTTGGCTTTTCGGCAGTTTTTATCCTTTAAGAAAAGAGATCAACGAAATAAGCGCAAGGGCTCTCGGGTTCGGGCTTGGGTCGGTCTATCATGCTTCGTGCCTTGTGGCGGGTGCTTTTGCTCCCGCGTGGGAAGCGGTCAGATTCCGCTTTTCAAATCTTTTTGAAAACCTGACCTATTCCGTAAAAATCGCCGCAAAGGGATATCTCTATGACCTTAAATCCGAAGGAGTCGAATTTTGGGTCTATTTTGCAATAATCTGTGTCTGTGCATTTTTGGGGGCAAGCGGGATTTTTGAATACCTTCAGTACCTTAAAATATTGTAAAATTAATTTACTGTCGGTACACTGGCTTCCCAAAAATACCCCGAGTATATAAATTTGCCGAAAAAAACGGATGAATGATTATCAAAGGCGCGGAGTGTTTTAGCCTTCCCCCTCGGGGAAGGTGGATTTTTCGGCGGCTTGCCGCCGAAAAAGACGGATGGGCAAAACCATCGAAGCGCGCCCGGTGGGCGATGAAGCGAGATGTTTTTGGCGCCGCGGTCAAAATATTCAAGGCGCCATGCCGCAGAATATTTTGGGTACCGCAAGAGGGCACATAACCAAGAACGCGAAGCGTACATCAAAATTTTACAGGGTTTACGGCGGGGGCAAGCCCCCGCCCTACACTAAAATGGCGACAATCTGCAAACCGTAGGGAACGGTATTTATCTGACACCCCAAATCTTCGATTTGGCTGGTGGAAGATATGCTTTAGCTGACCGTTCCGTTTCGCGGAGCGCTTGCCTCCCCTAACAGGGGAGGTGGCAAAACCGAAGGTTTTGACGGAGGGGTTTTAATACTTACCCCATTTCTTTGCCCGTGCAAAATCCCTCCTCCACCGTCTTCGACGGTCCCCCTCCTCCTCCGAGGAGGTTTGTACCGCGGCGGCTCGACTGTGGAGGCTCGCCGTTTCGTATATTTCTTTGGACGATATATAAATAACAAATGGTTTTTCATAAAATTATAAAAAATGGGCACGCTTTGCGTGCCCATTTTTTTGCTGCTTATTATTTATCCGACAATGGTAACGCCGGGATTTTCATAATTATCGTCATCGCCCCAAATGCTGGAATAACCGTAACATTCGGTGCAGGTTCCGGGCATGTTGCTCTTTTTATACCAGCCCGTTCCGGTTTCGGTGCAGGAACTTCCCGCAAGATCGCCGGATTTAAGGCAGTATGTGGCGGAAACAACGTTGGTGCTTTCCGGGAAGGTGACCGTAAGGTCTTCGCCGACCATAACCTGCTGCATGATGGATTTCCATATGGTAGGTGTCGGATAGGTATTATAAATGATCTCTTTCATACCTTCCGCATAGCCAAGCCATACAACGCCGAGATACTGCGGAGTCATTCCAACAAACCAAAGGTCGGTGTTATCGGATGCCGAACCGGTTTTGCCGGCTACGGTAACGCCGGGGATCTGCGCGGTGGGGTTTGCGGTGCCGTTGGCACCGTAAACAACTTCCTGGCAGAGCTTGTTGAGAATGGTCGCGGTTTCTGCGGAAATAACGCGTTCCGGTGCGGTATTGGCTTTAAGAATGACCGCGCCTTCGCTGTCGAGAACTTCGGTATAGGAATGAGGCTCGATATAAAGTCCGCCGTTGCCTATCATCTGATAAGCGCCCGCAAGTTCAAGAGGAGTTACGCCCTGGGTAAAGGAACCGAGAGCCATCGGCGCAACGGCAACGTCGTTGTTCGCGCCGGTTTCAACAAGGGTCGTGATATGGAGCTTTTGGGTAAGGAAGTCGAAAACAGTCCTCGGAGTAAGAAGGGTTACAAGCTTTACCGGAATGGTGTTTATGGAACGTGCAACCGCAGTTCTTACAGTGACGTCACCCATATATCCTTCGAAATAGTTTATGGGCCAGTCGGCCTTGAAAGTTGTGCTGCCGACGGTTTCGCCTTCTTTATAAATAGGTTCGTCGGTGATGACTGTCGAGAAAGTGATGAGATCGTTTTCAATGGCAAGGGCATAGCTCGAAATGGGCTTGATGGTGGAACCTATATGCCTTTTGCCGCTGGCGGCAATATTGAAAAGGCGCGAACCGGTTTTTTCGCCCTTGCCGCCCACTATGGCAACAACCTCGCCGTTATAGTTGAGGATTACAAAAGCGGAATCCGGCTGTTCGGCATTTCTTACCTTCGGGAAGCCGTCGGGGTTTTCGTAATATTCCTCAACAATGTTCTGGATACGGTTGTCAACGGTCGTATAGATACGGTAACCGCCGTTATAGAGGTTATATTCCGCGGTGTCGTAATCCCAGCCGTATTCGTCCATAAGGTCATCAATAACGTCATCAATGACGTAATCAATGAACCACGAGGTATATTTGCTGCTGCTCTGGTTAGTTACCTGACCTTTCGAGGTCAGAATTTCGGTTTCGCAAAGGGCATCGTATTCGGCGTCGTTTATATAACCGATCTCGAGCATTTCACCGTAAATATATTCCCGGCGATCCTTGTTGTTTTCCGGGTGGCCGAAAGGCTCATAGATACTGGGGTTGTTTGTGATGGCAACAAGTCCGGCACATTCCGCAAGGGTGAGTTCCGAAACATCCTTGTCGTAATACATATTCGCCGCCGCCTGAACGCCGCAGGTGTTATAGCCGAGGGCGATCACGTTCAGGTATGCCTCGAGGATCTGTTCCTTTGAATATATTTTTTCAAGGGCAAGGGCGTTGAAAATCTCTTTAACCTTTCGGTCGATACGAACGTCCTTTTCGCCGGTGACGTTTTTGATAAGCTGCTGGGTTATGGTGGAACCGCCGCCCATATCGCCGCCGGTAAGGAATCCGAGGGTCGCCTGAATGGTTCGGGCAAAGTCAACACCCTGGTGCTGCCAAAAGCGCTTATCTTCGGCGGCAACCGTTGCGTCGATAAGATATTCCGGGAACTGGTCATAGTTTGCCCAGATAAGCTTTCCGCTTTCGCCGTAAAGCTTGGTATCCTCGACGTAAACGCCGGTGTCGGAATCCTTGGTATAGATTATTGTGGTATAGCTCAGTTCAAGCTGGTCAAGGTCGATAACTTCCGCGTCATCAACCATTCCGAGAATGACCGTCGCAAGAACACATCCGATGATACAGCCGCTTATAATGATAACGGAAAGCACAGTTACAAGCGCCCTTCCGAAAAAGCGGAAAACACCTTTGATGACTTTAAGCCATGCAGGAGTTTTTTTTGGCTCATCGTTTTTCTTTTTTGATGGCATTTATCTGTCCTCCTTTACAGGTGGACTAAAAGCGCCGCAGGATATTGTGGAGCGGGGGATTGCTCCCGCCGCAGAAAAGAATTCCCGCGCTGATAATATTACGCAAAGAATCCCTCCGTCCTCGCTGACGCCCGGACACCTCCCTTTAGGCAAGGGAGGCTTATAAGTTATATTATACCTCATCAAATGATTATTTGGTGAACATCCTGTTAAAAATACGAATTGGAATAAATTTCGCAAAGGGGTTTTTATATGGAACATACTTTTTCGATAACCGCGGCCTTGCTCGGGGCGACGGCTTTGGCGGTGATAGGTCTTTTTGCCGTTACCGGTTTTTTTGAAAACAAAGAACGGGTCCTCGCGGCAGAAAATCCCGCATCGGAAGAATCCGCACCGCAGCAGCAAAAAATGTCCCTCGGTGTTTTTGAAGGGAAGCTTGCCCTTTTTATCGGCGAAAGCCCCTATCCGAATATAGTATATGATTTTTTGACCCGAACTCTTCCGGAAGAAGATCAAAACCGCCTTGGCGAAGGCATCGAAGTATCCTCTGAAGAGGAGCTTCAATCCCTTCTTGAAGATTTTATGTCGTAGATTTAAAGCCTTCCCCTCGAGGGGAAGGTGGATTTTCTGCAACTTGTTGCAGAAAAGACGGATGAGGTGTTGTTTTGAATTAACGCCGCTGCTACGCAATGCGGCTACACCTCATCAGTCGCCTGCGGCGACAGCTTCTCCTCAAGGAGAAGCCTTTAAATATCAGTCAATAAAATCTTTGAGTTTTTTGCTGCGGCTGGGATGACGGAGCTTGCGGAGCGCTTTTGCTTCGATCTGACGGATACGTTCACGGGTTACGTTGAATTCCTTGCCGACCTCTTCAAGGGTTCTGGGTCTGCCGTCATCGAGGCCGAAACGAAGGCGAAGAACTTTTTCCTCTCTGGGAGTAAGGGTTTTGAGAACGTCAGCAAGCTGTTCTTTGAGAAGGGTGTGCGAAGCTGCGTCTGCGGGTGCAGGTGCGTCATCATCGGGAATAAAGTCGCCGAGATGGCTGTCTTCCTCCTCGCCGATAGGGGTTTCGAGAGAAACCGGTTCCTGTGCGACTCTCATGATCTCGCGGACTTTATCGGTGGGCATATCAAGCTCTGCGGCGATCTCTTCGGCGGTGGGTTCGTGGCCGTTCTGGTGAAGAAGCTGGGAGCTGACTTTCTTTACTTTATTGATGGTTTCAACCATGTGAACGGGGATACGGATGGTTCTTGCCTGGTCGGCGATGGCGCGGGTGATGGCCTGGCGGATCCACCAGGTTGCATAGGTCGAGAATTTAAAGCCCTTGGTGTGGTCGAATTTTTCAACCGCCTTGATAAGGCCGAGGTTGCCTTCCTGGATAAGGTCGAGGAACTGCATGCCTCTTCCGACATAGCGTTTTGCGATGGAAACAACAAGACGAAGGTTTGCTTCGGAAAGGCGTTTTCTTGCATAAGGGTCGCCTTCGCTCATGCGCACCGCAAGCTCGACTTCCTCGTCGGGAGTAAGAAGCGGAACGCGGCCGATTTCCTTGAGGTAAACTTTGACGGGGTCATCAATGTTGATGCCCTCGATAATGGTGCCGTCCTCATCAATGTTGTCGCCTTCGATGTCGGAAAGATCGAAGTCAAGATCTGCCGCGGCGGAAAAATCTTCGATGATTTCGATGTTGTTGTTTTCGAGAAGGTCATAAAGCTTGTCAACCTGTTCGACCTCGAAATCCATCTCTTCGATGAAATCGGTTATCTCTTTGGTGGTAAGCTTGCCTTTTGCTTTTCCGTTTTCAATAAGTTCGGAAAGGCTTGTTTTCTTTTCTGCCATTTTAACATTCCCCCTGAATAATAAATCTATGTTAATAGTTGTGGGTACCGATTAAAGCCTCCCTTTAGGCAAGGGAAACTTTCTTATTTTTTAGCCCTGCGCATTTTTTCGATGTATTCCGCAAGCTCCGCGCCGGAAAGTTCGCCGATTTCCTTATCGGTTTTCTTATCTTTCAGCCTGAGCATGGTTTTTGCCGCTTCGGCGGCATCATCTGCGGAATATTGGTGCTCGCGGGCAAGGTGAGCAAGTTTTGCGATGATCCCCTGCTGCTCGAGGGTGAAATCACCGCCGAAAAGCGTAAGAGAAACTTCGTCGCCGGTGCTCAGGGTGCTTAAAAGCTTTTCATAAAAATGACTGTAAAGCTCACAGACGAAATCACCGGAAGAAATCTTCGTGCTCACGGTGCTCAAAGCTTCGGGGTTGCGCATCAGCGTACCGAGAAGCCGCTCTTCCGCCGCCGCAGCCGCAGGATTTCTCAGCTTTTCGGGAACAGCCCCGCCGAAAGTGGTGGTCTGGGCGCTTTGGCCGTTTATGGCGCGGCTGCCTTCGGCTCTTGCCCTTCGCTTGATTTTTGTCTGCACCTGGGCAAGGATGCCTTCTTTCGTAGTACCGTAATCCCGGGCAAGCTTTGCGGCCCAAACTTCCCTTTCGAGGGGATTTTTCATCCCCGCAAGAAGATTTACCGCCTCTTTAAGAGCCATTATCTTGCCCTCGGGGGTTTCGGTATCGTATTTTGTGTTTATTTTTGAAAGTTCATATTCGGTGGAACCTGCACTCTGCTCTATAAGCTTTTTGAACCTTGTTCCGCCGAATTTTTTGATATATTCATCCGGGTCCTTCGCATCCGGAATGGTAAGAACCTTTGCCCTTATGCCCACCTCGTCAAGAAGCGAGATGGCGCGTTTCGTTGCTTTTTGACCCGCCTCATCCGAATCGTATGCAAGAACCGCTTCCTCAACATAGGAAGAGGCCAGCCTGCATTGGTCGGAGGTGAGCGATGTTCCGAGCGAGGCCACCGCTTCTGTGAAGCCCGCCTGGTGCATGGCTATAACGTCCATATATCCTTCGCAAAGGATAAGCCGTTCGAGCTTTTGCTTTTTTGCGAAGTTGAGGGCAAAAAGGTTTTTGGTTTTCTTAAAAACCGGTGTATCCGGCGAGTTATAGTATTTCGGGCCGTCGCCGCTCATTTTCCGCCCGCCGAAGCCGATGACGTTGCCGCGCAAATCAATGATGGGGAACATGACCCTGTCCCGGAAGACGTCGTAATAACGCCCGCTTTTGTTGCTTTTGCGCGAAAGCTGCGCCGCTTCCATATCTTCATAGTGATAGCCTTTTGAATGGAGAAGATCCGTAAGGCTTGTCCAATCGTTCGGTGCATAACCAAGGCCGAAATGCTTTATGGTTTTGGGTTCAAGCCCGCGCCCGAGAAGGTAATCAAGAGCGGGTTTTCCGCTCGGCTTTGTCAGTTCGGAAAAATAGAAACGGGCGGCTTCGCGGTTCATTTCAAGGATTTTCGTTTTAAGAAGAGCCGTTTTATCCTCGGCGGCATCCTCCGGAACGTTCATTCCGGCACGCTGTGCAAGGAATTTTATGGCTTCAACGTATTCAAGGTTCTCTATACGGCGGATGAATCCGATAACGTCGCCGCCGGCGCCGCAGCCGAAGCAGTAAAAGGACTGGCTTTCGGGATAAACGGTGAAGGAACCTGTTTTTTCGGAATGGAACGGGCAAAGCCCGGTGGAGATCCTTCCACGTTTGCGAAGCTGAACGTAGCTCGATATGACGGATTCGATATCGCAGTTCATCTTTAGTTCTTCAATAAAACTTTGCGGAATCACGGCTTTGCCTCCTTTCTTGCTAATTGTCAATTGTCCATTTTCAATTTTCCATTGATTTATTCCCTGCTCCAGCCTTTGGGAACGAAATAATCGTTATAGAGTTTTATGGCGTAACGGTCGCTCATGCCGCTGATATAGTCACAGACGGCCCGGTCAAGCCCGTCACGCATGGCGATGGCCTGATATTCCGCCGGAAGAGCGTTCGCGTTGTCGAGGAAAAACTCATAAAGCGCTTTAACAAGCGCTTCGGCTTTATGTTCCTGGGATTTCGCAACGGGGTTTGTATAAACGTTGGCAAACATAAATTCTTCAAGAAGCTTGCTTGCGGCGGCAACCTCCGGCGCCATGGCGATATCCTCGCCGGAATTTTCGATGACGGAGGTTATCATCTTCGCAAGGCGCGGCGTTGCACCATTGCCGAGTATCTCTTTGACCTCGGCGGGGATATAATCCTCGGTGATAACGCCGGCGCGGACCGCATCCTCATAATCGTGGTGGGCGTATGCAAAATGGTCCGCCAGTTTTACTATGCGCCCTTCGGGGGTATCCGCTTCCTTGCCCTTGGTGTGGCAGACTATGCCGTCCCTCACCTCGTAGGTGAGATTAAGCCCTTCGCCGTCCCTTTCAAGAATATCCACAACGCGAAGGCTCTGTTCATAATGCCTGAAACCGCCGGGGGCCACTTCGTTAAGCGCCCTTTCGCCCGCATGGCCGAAGGGGGTATGCCCGAGGTCATGGCCGAGAGCAATGGCCTCGGTTAAGTTTTCGTTAAGGCGAAGGGCCGCAGCCATGGTGCGCGCGATCTGCGCAACTTCAAGGGTATGGGTAAGGCGGGTGCGGTAATGGTCACCTTCGGGGCTTAAAAAAACCTGGGTTTTATGCATAAGGCGGCGAAAGGATTTGCAGTGGATTATTCTGTCCCTGTCCCGCTGAAAATCCGTTCGGATATCATCGGAAGCAAGGGGGTAAAGTCTTCCTTTTGTTTCTGATGAAAGGGTCGCAAGCGCCGAAAGGGTTTCGCGCTCGTATTGTTCCGTGGTTTCGCGAACGGTCATTTATGCCGCCTCCTTTTCGTAAAAATTTGTCTTACATATACTATATACGCCAAAAATTGCGAAAAACCTTCTTTTTTATAAAGAAAAAGTAAAATTTATTCGCAGAAAAGCTCATCTTCTTCCCAATTCATGGGATTTTCATAGATGTATTTTGAAATTTCATCGTATGCGGTCTTATTGCGGATTATTTCGTCGTAAAACGACGTTTGAAAAATCTTTCTTCCTGGTGTTTGCCCGTATTTATTGCACAGCCTTGTTGTACGCGATTTGTATGCGCAAACAATATCCGGTACTGTAGGGCGGGGGCTTGCTCCCGCCGTTTTTTCTGTTAACGCAAAAATAACGTGTATATGGTTTGGCATGATAACATACCGGTCGATTTTCAGATACGGATATTCTGATTCCAATGCAAACAGCTGTTCTTCCGCAATTTTGCCGATATCGGTAAGGTTTACCGTATTTGCGGCGGGAGCAAGCCCCCGCCCTACTTTGGAAAGGATAGGCCGCCTTCCCTCGGTGCAAATTGTTATATGATAGTATCCGCTCTTGCTGTAGTCATAATATTCAAGGCGCGGATGCTTTCTTTTCGGAAAATCTTCCATATCAGTCATCGTCAAGTTTGAGAACCGCCATGAAGGCTTCTTTCGGAAGCTCGACGGAGCCTATGCGGCGCATTTTCTTTTTACCTTCCTTCTGTTTTTCAAGAAGCTTTTTCTTTCGGGAAATATCGCCGCCGTAGCATTTGGCAAGAACGTCCTTGCGGAGCGCCTTTATGGTTTCGCGGGCGATGATCTTGCCGCCGATGGCCGCCTGAACGGGAACCTCAAAAAGCTGGCGGCTGATGTTGTCGCGAAGGCGCTCGACCATTCTTCTTGCCCTTGGGTATGCGTTATCCGCAAAAACCATCATGGAAAGGGCGTCGACCATATCGCCGTTGAGAAGGATGTCGAGTTTCACAAGCTTGCTGGGTTTATAGCCGCAGGGCTCGTAGTCAAAGGATGCGTAACCGCGGGTGCGGCTTTTGAGCGCATCGAAAAAGTCATAGATTATCTCGCCGAGGGGCAGTTCGTAGTGGACCTCACAGCGGTCGGCTTCGAGATAGTGGGTATCTTTATAAATACCGCGGCGCTCCTGACAAAGCTCCATAATGCTTCCGATATACTGGGTCGGGGTAAAGATGGAAGCCCTGACGTAAGGTTCCTCGGTGGAATCAATGGTCGCCGGGTCGGGGTAGTTTGTGGGGTTATCAAGTTCAAGGGTGCTGCCGTCATTGAGATGGAGTTTGTAAACAACGCTGGGCGCTGTTGTGATAAGGTCAAGGTTGTATTCGCGCTCAAGGCGTTCGAGAATTACTTCCATATGAAGAAGTCCGAGGAACCCGCAGCGGAAACCAAATCCCAAAGCGGCGGAAGTTTCCGGCTCGAAGCTGAGAGATGCGTCGTTGAGAGTAAGCTTTTCGAGCGCTTCGCGAAGGTCGCCGTATTTTGCGCCGTCAAGGGGATAAATACCCGCATATACCATGGGGTTGACTTTCTTATAGCCCGGAAGAGCTTCTTCCGCCGGTTCTTCCGCAAGGGTAACGGTGTCGCCCACGGCGGTATCCGCAACGGTTTTGATGGAAGCAGTGATGTATCCTACTTCACCGGCTTTGAGCACGCCGCTGGGAACGAGGCGGGTCGCGCCCATATAACCGACTTCCACAACGTCAAATTCCGCTCCGGTGGACATCATCTTAATGCGGTCGCCGGAATGAAGCTCGCCGTCAACAACGCGGACGTAAACGATAACGCCGCGGTAGCTGTCGTAGATGGAGTCAAAAATAAGCGCTTTAAGCGGGCCGTTATCGCTGCCTTTCGGGGCGGGAACTCCTTCGACGATGGCTTCAAGAACGGAATGAATGTTTTCGCCGGTTTTTGCGGAAATTTTCGGCGCGTCAAGAGCGGGTATGCCGATAATATCCTCGATTTCGTGGGCGACTCTTTCCGGATCCGCCGCGGGAAGGTCGATTTTGTTTATAACCGGAACGATCTCGAGGTTGTGGTCAACCGCAAGATAGGTGTTGGCAAGGGTCTGTGCCTCGACGCCCTGCGAAGCGTCAACGATGAGCACGGCGCCTTCACAGGCAGCAAGGCTGCGCGAAACTTCATAGTTGAAGTCAACGTGGCCGGGGGTGTCGATAAGGTTGAAAACATAGTTGTTTCCGTCATCGGCGGTGTAATCAAGGCGAACGGCGCGGGATTTTATTGTGATGCCGCGTTCGCGTTCGATATCCATATTGTCCAGAAGCTGTTCCTCCATCTCGCGGGGGGTTACAGCCTGGGTGTTTTCAAGGATTCTGTCGGCAAGGGTGGATTTGCCGTGGTCGATATGTGCAATTATGCAAAAGTTTCTTATGTTGTCATTCGGCATGGTTAAAAAAGGCACCTCCTGTGCAAATTATACCAGTTTATATTTTACCACCCTTTATTATAGATTACAAATATTTTTTATAATATTATAAGAAAAATTTTAAAGCCTTCCCCCGACAGTTGGGGCTGTCAGTGAAGCTGACCGGGGGAATAATACCCGCGCCGTTTTTATTCGTGCAAATCCGTCCTCCTGTAAGGTTATTCCCCCGGAAGAAAGATTTAAACGAAAAACGGCGGGAGCAAGCTCCCGCCGTGCGCTTTATTTTTATGTATCAGTCGTAATTTACGATAGTGTATTTTCCGATGATGGGAAGATCCTTTGCTTCGCGGTTGATTGCGTGAACAATGCCCATGATGGTGAAAACAAGAGCAGCAACGGAACCGACAACCCCAACGATCCATCCTATGATCGGGACTATCGCGCAAAGTCCGCAGACAACGCCGAAAACAGTAAGAACGAGGCTTTGATTGATGTGATAGCGAAGGAATTTGGAATCCGGCTCAAGAAGAAGAGCGATGATGATAAAAATGAAGTTGAAATAGCAAAGTGCCGCAAGCAGGCGTGTTTTTGCGCAATCCTCGGCGGCGAACATTGCGGTATGGTCGCTTTCGGAAGGAGTTTTTGCCTTAATTACCGCGGGTTCGCCGCAGGTGGGGCAATAATGATCTCCTTCGGGAATCTGGGTGCCGCATTTCTGACAGAACATGGTGAAATACCTCCTTTGGGTTCGGGGAATTGGGTGAAAAGCTTCTGTATTAAATAATACAGAAAAATTTATTAAGAAACAATTATGCGAATTCTTAATATTTTATTAAGATGCACGCAAAAATTATTTTCTTATGTAATCTTTAATGATTCCGGCGCAGAATTTCGCAAGGAACCATGCCGAAATTGCATCAACGGCATCGTCGGTGGTTGCCCAGGAAGTAACGATCCTTACCGCGCAGCGGTCATCCGTAAGGCGGGATTCGATAAAACAGCCGAATTTTTCAGAAAGCTCTTCCGCAAGTTTCGTGGGAAGAATAACGAAAATCTGGTTGGTCTGCCATTTGGTATAAAGCTCGAATCCGCAGCGTCTGATGGCTTCGACGATTTTTTCGGCACATTCGTTTTCGTGTTTTGCCATTTTGAAGAAAAGTCCGTCGCGGAAGGCTTCCTCAAACTGCATACCGACAATATAGCCTTTTGCAAGCATAAATCCGTGCTGCTTGATAAGCCAGCGAAGGTGATCGGTGGCGCTGTTATCGGTGAAAACAAGGGCTTCGCCGAAAAGAAGGCCGTTTTTTGTGCCGCCGATATAGAATGCATCGCAAAGGGCGGCAATATCCGCAAGGTCAAGGTCGTTTTCTTTTGCCATAAGCGCAGAACCGAGGCGCGCGCCGTCAAGGAAAAGATAAAGGCCGTGGCTGCGGCAATATTCGGAAATTGCCGTGAGTTCAGCCTTGCTGTAAATGGTGCCGAGCTCGGTGGACTGAGAAAGATAAACCAGTTTCGGAACGACCATGTGTTCGCCGCCGTGGAAGCTGACGGCGGAATCAATAAGCTCCGGGGTAAGCTTTCCGTCAAGGCCGGAAGGAACGTCTATTACTTTGTGTCCGCTGTATTCGATGGCGCCGGTTTCGTGAACGTTGACATGGCCGGAAACCGGTGCAATAACAGCTTCATAGGCGTTGCGGAGAAAAGCCGAAATTGCAAGAACGTTTGTGGGGGTACCGCCCGCAAGAAACGCAACTTCCGCATTCGGGGCTTTGCAAAGCTTGCGGATCATATCGGCGGCCGCATCGGAATGTTTATCGGCCCCATAGGGAAGATTGACTTCGGTGCAGCGGGTGAAAAGAGATTGGATTATAAAAGGGTGTGCGCCTTCGGAATAATCATTTCTGAAACTGTATTTTTCTACTTCATTGGCTGTGTACAAAATAAAGGACCTCCAAAAAAGATTTTATAAATTCAGTATAACACAACAGTTGCACGAATTAAAGACGCTTTTGTAAAATTTTCAGAAGCTTTCGTCATTTTAACATAAAATCCCTTGATTATTTCTACACCTTCGGCATTGAAATATGTGATGATAAAATGATAAAATGTATATGTATAAGTACGCGATACAAAAGCCTTTCGGAAAGAATTTATAACAAACAGGAACTTGCCGAAAAGAAAACCACACAGATTAAAAAGATATGATTACAGCAAAAACGGATATTATCATGTAATGATTTGCACCGAGGGGAGGAAAAACCTCCTTTCTAAAGTAGGGCGGGGGCTTGCTCCCGCCGCAGATACGATAGACCTTACCGATATCGGCAAAATTGCAGAATAATTGTTTGTATTGGAAACGGAATATCCGTATCTGAAAATCGATCGACATGTTATTATGCCGAAACACATACATGTAATTTTTGCATTGGCCGGTAAAACGGCGGGAGCAAGCCCCCGCCCTACAGTAATTGATATCGTATGTGCATGCAAATCGCGTACAACAAGGCCGTGCAATAAATACGGGCAAACACCCGGAAGAAAGATTTTCAAACGTCGTTTTACGATGAAATAATCCGCAATAAGACCGCATACGATGAAATTTCAGAATATATCTTCTAAAATCCCGCAAAATGGGAGGAAGATAAACTTTTTACCGAAAAAGGAGCTTTATTATGGCTAAAAAACAAAATCCGCTGGAACTGCCGGTATATCTCTTTCATCAGGGAACCAACTATCGGGCATACGAGTTTCTCGGCGCACATAGAATAAGAGGAAGCAAAAAGAAAGGCGTTATGTTCAGAACCTGGGCGCCCAACGCAAAAGCCGTTTCCGTCGTCGGCGACTGGAACTATTGGTCCCCGGGCGCCGACCCCATGCATAAAATAAGCGAAGGCATCTGGGAATGCCGCGTGGATTGGCTCGAGGATTATGCCCGCTATAAATTCGCCGTCGAAACTTCTTCCGGCGAAACGGTGCTCAAATCCGACCCTTATGCTTTCCATACAGAAACAAGGCCGAACACAGCTTCGCTTCTGTGCTCGCCGAAATATAAATGGACCGATAAAAAATGGCTTGAGCATCGGGAAAAATGGGACATGTACAAAAGCCCGGTGAATATCTATGAGGTACATATCGGTTCCTGGAGAAAATACCCCGACGGCAACTTCTTTGATTACAGAAAAACCGCCGACGAGCTTGCGGCATACGCAAAAGAAATGAACTATACCCATGTGGAAATTCTCCCCGTGACGGAACACCCCTTCGACGGTTCCTGGGGATACCAGTGTCTTGGATATTTTGCCCCCACAAGCCGCTACGGCAAGCCCGAGGATTTTATGTATTTTGTCGATACCATGCACAAAAACGGCATCGGCGTTATTATGGACTGGGTTCCGGCACATTTTCCCAAGGATGAAACGGGCCTTGCGAATTTCGACGGAACGCCCTGTTATGAATATAAAAATCCCCTTATGGGCGAAAGGGAAGAATGGGGAACAAAGGTCTTTGATTTCGGAAGAAACGAAGTTCGCTGCTTCCTCGCTTCCTCGGCAATGTACTGGATAGAAAAATATCATATAGACGGCATCCGGGTCGACGCTGTTTCCTCAATGCTTTACCGCGATTACGGCAAAAACGGTAACGAATGGGAACGCAACCAGTTCGGCGGAAGAGAAAACATCGAAGCTATCGGAATGATTCGGGATATCAACACCGCTGTCAGCAAGGAATACCCCGGCGTTATGATGGTGGCGGAAGAATCCACCTCCTTCCCGATGGTATCCCGCCCTGCGGCGGAAGGCGGGCTCGGCTTCAACTTCAAATGGAATATGGGCTGGATGAACGATACCCTTTCCTATATGTCCCTCGACCCCATTTACCGCCAGCATCACCACGATAAACTCACTTTCGGAATGATGTATGCGTTTTCCGAAAACTTCATACTTCCGTTCTCCCATGACGAAGTGGTGCACGGAAAATATTCCCTCATAGGGAAAATGCCCGGAGAATACGACCAGAAATTTGCCGGTTTGCGCGCACTCTTTGCTTATATGCTGGGCTTCCCGGGCAAAAAACTTCTCTTTATGGGCCAGGAATTCGGCCACTTTATCGAATGGGACGAAAAAAGGGAACTGGATTGGTTCCTGCTTCAGTATGAAAGCCATTGGAAGCTTCAGTCCATGGTGAAGGAACTCAACAGGCTCTATAAAGCATATCCCGCATTCTGGGAAGATGACCGGAGCTGGGAAGGCTTTCAGTGGGCAAGCTGTGATGAGGCCGACCGCAACGCCATTGCCTTCCGCAGAATTGCGAAAGACGGAAGCCAGCTTCTTTTCGTTTTCAACTTCTGCCCCAACGAATACCGCGATTTTAAAGTCGAAGTCACCGACGGTTCCTATTGGAAGGAAATTTTCTCCACCGATGAAAAATGCTACGGCGGAAGCGGAAATTACGAAAACGGCATAAGGCAGTATTATTATCACGGCGGCAAAGCCGTTATAAGCACCGATATGGCGCCCCTTTCCGCGGCAATTTTTAAGATGTTTTAAACTTGGCTCCCCTAACAGGGGAGCTGGCGCGGCGAAGCCGTGACTGAGGGGTTTCTTTGTGAAACACCAAATATTATACAATGAATCCCTCCGTCTTTTTTGACCGCAAACGGTCAAAAAATCCACCTCCCTTTGACAAGGGAGGCAAGTTTTTTGTTAAATACTCCAAGGAGGTCGATATACTTGCGTAAAAAAATGATTGCGATGCTTCTGGCCGGCGGCCAGGGCAGCAGACTCTATGTCCTTACAAAGGACCTTGCCAAACCGGCGGTGCCCTTTGGCGGAAAATACAGAATAATAGATTTTCCGCTTTCAAACTGCGTGAACTCCGGGATAGACACCGTCGGAATCCTTACGCAGTATGAACCCTTCGAGCTTTCCGAATATATCGGGAACGGCCAGCCCTGGGACCTTGACCGCATGGGCGGCGGCGCATTCGTTCTTCCGCCTTATCAGCGCAACACCGGCCGCGATTGGTATAAAGGCACCGCAAACGCCATTTATCAGAATCTCCGCTTTATCGAGCGCTATAATCCCGATTACGTTGCAATTCTTTCCGGCGACCATATTTACAAGATGGATTATTCAAAAATGCTCGAGGTTCACGAGAAAATGGGCGCGGCAGTAACCGTTGCGGCACTTAAAGTTCCGCTTTCCGAAGCTTCGCGTTTCGGCGTTATCATCGCCAATGAAGAAGGCTATATCACCGAATTTGAAGAAAAACCCGCAAACCCCAGAAGCGACCTTGCCTCCATGGGTATCTACATCTTCTCTGCGGACAAACTCAAAAAATATCTCACCGAAGACGAAGCCGACCCCGATTCCGAAAACGACTTCGGCAAGAACGTTCTTCCCAATATGCTTGCGGCGGGCGAAAAAATGGCCGTTTACAGCTTTGAAGGTTATTGGAAGGACGTCGGCACCGTTGATTCCCTTTGGGAAGCCCACATGGACCTTCTTGAAGCAAGCGACCTTAACCTCTATGATAAAAACTGGAAGATTTACAGCCGCAGCCCGGTAATGCCGCCTCATATGGTCGAAGCCGGGGCTGAAATCAAATCCTCCATGGTGACCGAAGGCTGCACCGTCGGAGGAAAAGTCGAAAAATCCGTTCTTTTTGCCGGCGTTGAAGTCGAAGCCGGTGCCGAAGTTATCGAAAGCATCGTTATGCCCGGCGCAGTTATCGAAAGCGGAGCAAAAGTGATCCGCGCCATAGTCGGCGAAAAAGCCGTTATCAAAGCGGGCGCAGCCGTCGGTGAACCCGGCGGAAAAATCGCCCTTATCGGCCCTGGCGCGGCCGTTGAAGCAAATACTTCCCAGCCTGCGGGCGCAATCTTCGGAAAGGAGGCAAAATAATGAAAAACGGTCTTCTCGGAATCATCGTCTGCAATATGCATGACGACCTCATCCCCCAGCTTACCGCCAACAGAACCCTCGGTTCCATTCCCTTCGGCGGAAGATACCGCATGATCGACTTTGCCCTTTCCAATATGGCAAACTCCGGAATCAAGGATGTCGGACTTGTTCCCAGCAAGAACTACCAGAGCCTTATGAACCACGTCGGCAACGGACAGGAATGGGATATGAGCCGCAAAAACGGCGGACTTTCCATTCTTCCTCCCTATGCAGGCGAGCGGGGCGTTTACCGCGGAAGAATGGAGGCCCTTTACGGAATCCGCGAATACATAAAGGCAAGCGACGCAGAAAACGTTGTTCTCTGTGACAGCGACGTTGTTGCCAACATTGATCTTCGCCCCGTTATCGAACAGCATAAGGAAAGCGGCGCGGATATCACCCTTGTTTATAAATACAGCGAGGTTTTCAAAGAGAAAAAACAGTGTGCGGCGCTGTTTTTTGACGATTACGGAAAGCTGCTCGATCTTTACCTTAACCCGGAACTTGACGGCAAACAGAATATCTATCTCGATATTGCCGTTATCAAAAAACCGCTTCTCGACGAACTTATCGCCGAATGTGCAAGCAAGGATGAGCACAGCTTTGTTCACAGCGTGCTCATGGCAAAAAAAGGCGTGCTCAACATCCGCGGATACCGTTTCGACGGTTACTGCAACAAGCTCACCGGTCTTCGCAACTATCTGGATTCCAGCCTTGCGCTGCTTGATCCGGAAGTAAGAAAATCCCTCTTCCCGGCGGAAAGACCCATCTATACCCGAGTTCGCGACGAGGTTTCCGCAAGATACGGCGAAAACGCCAAAGTTTCCGAAACCCTCGTAACCGACGGCTGTCATATTGACGGCGAAGTTGAAAAGAGCGTGCTCTTCCGCGGCGCTTCTGTTGCAAAAGGGGCAAAGGTCAAAGGCTGTGTGCTTATGCACAACACCACCGTCGGCGAAGGTGCGGCCCTTGAGTGGGTCATCACCGATAAAAACGTCGTGATCCCCGCCGGAACCCATCTTGCCGGTTCCGAAAAGTATCCTCTCTACATCCCGAAGGATACGGTGCTTTGATTTGAGCGTGGAACTTCCGAAGAGGAAACACCCGCGTTTAAGCGGGTATGATTATAGCCAAAGCGGGTATTATCATGTGACAATATGTATTGCCAAAAACGGTCCGGAACTGTCAAGAGTAGGGCGGGAGCTTGCTCCCGCCGTGAACCAAACGGAACTTACTGAAACAGGGGAAATCGTAAGGGAACAACTTTTGGCACTTGAAACTTTCTATGACAATGTTAAAATCGACAGATATGTAATAATGCCGGACCACATTCATGCAATAATTGTGCTGACGGGAAAAGCGGCGGGAGCAAGCTCCCGCCCTACACTAATGCAGATAGTACAATCGTTCAAATCAAAAGCGACAAGGATATGTAATCAAAAGGATGATACGCCGGGAAGGAAGATATTCCAAACTTCGTTCTATGACGAAATTATAAAAAATAAAAAGGCATACGAAGAAGTTTCACGATATATCTATAATAACCCAATGAAAAGCTTTTTTGAAAAGGTTTGAGGAGGAATTTTAATGAACATACTTTTTGCGGCGAGCGAGGCAAGGCCTTTTATCGCTTCCGGCGGCCTTGCGGATGTGATCGGCGCATTGCCGAAGGCCCTTTTGGGTGCCGGCTGTGACTGCCGTGTCATTCTTCCGCTCTATTCCGATATACCCGATAAATTCCGTAAGGAAATGCACCGAATTGCCGAGGTCAACGTAAGGCTTGGCTGGCGCGATCTTTACTGCGGGCTTTTCGAAACAGAATTCGGCGGTGTGAAGTTTTATTTCATTGATAATGAATATTATTTCAAACGTTCCGGCATCTATGGTCATTTTGATGACGGCGAGCGTTTTGCCTTTTTTTCCAAAGCCGTTCTCGAATGTGCAAAGGTCATGGATTTCGAGCCGGAGGTCATCCATTGCCACGATTGGCAAACGGGTCTTATCCCGACCTTCCTTCGGGTTTTCTATCACGATGACCCGAAGCTTTCAAAAGCAAAGACCGTATTTACTATCCATAATATCCAGTATCAGGGAAACTATGATATGTATCTCGCCGAAGATATACTCGGCCTTTCGGAAAACAAGCGCCCTCTTGTTGAATATGACGGCAGATGCAACTAT
Source organism: Oscillospiraceae bacterium (assembly GCA_017473745.1). GTDB lineage: Bacteria > Bacillota > Clostridia > Oscillospirales > Ruminococcaceae > UMGS1668. The sequence continues at coordinate 1,074 of JAFUJP010000104.1, read as the reverse complement.
ATGAAAGCCGCCGTTGACCAATGCGACGCCGTTTCCACCGTAAGCCCCACCTATGCGCAGGAAATTCAGGATCCCTGGTTCGCATGGGGGCTCGACCGTCTTCTTCGCGAAAGGAAATATAAGCTTGCGGGTATCCTCAACGGAATAGATACCGAAAGCTATGATCCTTCCACCGATAAGGATATACCGGCGACTTTCTCGAAATTCGATCTTTCGGGCAAGGCGAAATGCAAGGAAGAACTCCAGAAGAGCTTGGCCTTGACGTTGATCCCAATGCAATGGTCATCGGAATGGTCGGCAGACTTGTTTCTCACAAAGGGCTTGATCTTGTTCGTGCCGTCTGTGACAGAATTCTTGAAATGCCCGTGCAGATAGCCGTTCTCGGAAGCGGAGAATCCGCCTTTGAGGGATTCTTCCGCTATATGCAGGAAAGATATCCCGGCAGAGTAAGCTTTGTATGCGGGTTTATTCCGCCCCTTGCAAGAAGAATTTATGCCGGCTCGGACGTTTTCCTTATGCCCAGCAAAAGCGAACCCTGCGGTCTTGCCCAGATGATATCTCTTCGTTACGGAACCATCCCGATAGTCCGTGAAACCGGCGGTCTCAAAGATTCCATAAAAGACCTCGGCGGAATCAAAGGCAACGGATTTACCTTCCAGACCTATAACGCGGAAGATATGCTCGATGCGGTTCACCGTTCGTTCAATCTTTACTGCAAAGGCGAAAGATGGAAAGAGGCCGTTCTCAACGCCCTTTCCTGCGATTTCAGCTGGAGCCGCAGCGCCCACGCCTACACCCGCCTTTACGAAGCCGTCCTCGGCAGAAAAGGATAAACAGAAAAACCAAAAAGCCCCGCCGTTTTTTACGGCGGGGCTTTTTTGGATTTGGGGCAGTAAATTGTTGTTTGTATGCATTTAAAGGCTACCTTTGACAGGGGGGGGCTAAACGCTCCGCGTTCTTGGGTTACGGGCGAACACACAGGTTCGCCCCTACGACGTTTTTAATAACGCAATAAACGTGCAAGATTTATCAATTTAGTGTAGGGCGGGAGCTCGCTCCCGCCGTAATCTTTGT
>JAFUJP010000103.1 GCA_017473745.1 Oscillospiraceae bacterium | reverse complement strand
GGCTGGCACGCCGATAGGCGTGACTGGGGGATTCTTTTTATGATTACGCTCCGCGTTCTTGGTTATCCCTCATCCGTCTTTTCGGCAATAAATTGCCGAAAATCCACCTTCCCCTCTGGGAAGGCTGCCCTCCGGGAATCCCTTTTTAACGGGCGCACACATAGGTGCGCCTCTACAACCACATTTTTCGCCGCGGTGATGTAAACAATAATTTATCTCACCAAACAAAAACGCCCTTTCTTTTTTTGAAAGGGCGTTTTTATTATACAAGCTGCTGTTCGTTTATCATCAATTTGAAATCAAGGCCGAGTTTCTCTGCGGCTGTTTTGCAAAGAACCATTCTATCCATAAAAATTCTGAAATAATCCATAACGGAACCGTAACGGGTATCGACCGAAAGCTTAAGCTTTATAAGAGTTCTGCTTTCATTGATTTTAAGCTCCGCTTTCTTTACGGAATAGTTCACTTTATCGTGGGCGTCGAAAGTTTCCTCATTATCGTTGAGAACACGGCTTCTGCGCACGTCGGATTTATCTGCGATAATAAGTGCCGCCGCCATGGGGCTTATGGGTTTGCCCGTGCCCTCATCATGGTTGCCGATAGCCATAACGATATCGGCAATTTCTGCGGGATCCATACCCATTTTATCAAGAAGACGGAAAGCGATAATTGCTCCGCTTTGGGAATGGTCGCTTCTGTTAACCACGTTGCCGATATCGTGGAGATATCCGGCAATTTTAACAAGCTCAACTTCTCTTTCGGAATAACCGAGGGTTTCCATTATGTAAGCCGCTTTTTCCGCCACAAGGCAAACGTGTGCAAAACTGTGTTCGCTGAAGCCGAGAGCCCTGAGCGCCTCGCCCGCTTTTTCGATATAAACTTTTATTTCGGGGTCATTTCTGACCGTTTCATAGGTTACCAAGTGTAACACCTTCTTTCTTTATTTAACGTAAAGCACCGATTGTAATTATATACCATTGATCTTTCTGCAATGCAAATATTTTTTAAAAAATTTATGAATTTTTCAGATAAAACCCTTGACCCTGACCCATCGTAATAGTATATGATATGAGGCAGGGAGATGATTTTTATGTTTACGGTAAACGAAGTCAGCAAAATCGCAGGAATAAGCATAAGGACACTGCAGTATTACGATAAAATCGGGCTTTTGCCTCCATGCGATCATACAAATTCCGGATACAGGCTTTATGATGAAAAATCTCTTGAACGTTTGCAGACAATTCTTCTTTTTCGGGAACTGGAATTTCCGCTGAAAGAAATAAAAAACATCATCAACAACCCTGAATTTAACAGGAAAAAGGCTGTTTCCGAGCAGGTCAAGCTTTTAAAACTTCGGCGCGAACATATCGATTCACTGATTTCCCTTGCCGAAAGTTTAATTGAAAAGGAGAAAATAATTATGGATTTTTCCGCGTTTGATAAAACAAAAATCAAGGAGTATGAAAAAGAAGCAAAGGAAAGATGGGGAAAAACTTCTGCTTTTGAAGAATATAAAGCAAAATCAAAAGAGCATTACAAAAATGACAATGCTTTTATTGCAGAAGAAATGATGGAAATTTTGTGAAATTCGGAAAAGTTTCCGGCAGTTCTCCAAAATCAGAAGAAGCACAGGAACTTGTCAGAAAGCTTCAGAATTTCATTACCGAAAAATATTACAATTGCACCGATGAAATTCTTTTCGGGCTCGGTCGGATGTATGTTCTTGATGAACGTTTTACCGAAAACATAGATAAAGCCGGCGGAAAAGGCACCGCGGAATTCGTGTCAGAAGCAATCGCCGCTTGTTGCGGCAAATAAGAATTAAAAAAAGACGGTGTTTCACCGTCTTTTTTTAATCAAAGCATTTCTGCCACTTTTTCAAGAATAATTTTTGCAAGGTCTTCTTTGCTCATAATTCCGGTTTCGTGCTCACCGGTTCCGGTGATGAGCACCGCGGCGTTGGTATCAACGCCAAAGCCGGTGTTTTCGCTTGCGATGGAATTTGCGACGATCATATCCGCGTTCTTAATAAGCAGTTTTTTGCGGCTGTTTTCAAGAAGATTTTCGGTTTCCATCGAAAAACCCACAACAACCTGTCCGGAAGGTTTCGTTCTTCCGATGCTCGCAAGGATATCCTTCGTGCGTTTGAGCACGATGGTATTATCCCCTTCGGATTTTTTGATCTTCTGGTCGGCATATTCCGCGGGAGTATAGTCCGCAACGGCCGCCGCCATAACGATAATATCCGCACAGGCGGCCCTTTCAGTCACGGCGTTATACATATCCTCGGCGGATTCGACAAAAATCGTGCTCACGCCGTGGGGCGGGCGGATTTCGGTTTTTCCGCTTATAAGCGTTACCTCCGCGCCCATGGTTTTCGCCATTTTTGCAAGGGCATAGCCCATTTTTCCGCTGGAATGATTGGTGATATAGCGCACCGGATCAAGGCTTTCCCTTGTGGCACCGGCGGTTATGAGCACGCGTTTTCCCGAAAGGTGCTCATCGGCAAAAAGGGCTTCCTCCGCGGCGGAAATAAGTTCCGCAACGTCCGCAAGTCTTCCGCTTCCGACTGCCCCGCAGGCAAGTCTTCCGCTTTCGGATTCGATGATTTCCCAGCCATCCGCTTTAAGCTGCGCCAGATTTCGCTGCGTTGCCGCATTTTCGAGCATACCGGTAAACATCGCCGGTGCAATTATCTTTTTGCACGAAGCCGCAAGAACGGTGGAAGTGAGCATATCGTCTGCAATCCCGTTCGCAATTTTGGCGATCACGTTCGCCGTCGCCGGCGCTACAAGCACCGCATCCGCGGTTCTTCCGAGATTAACGTGCGCAACCGGGTCGCTTCCTTTGCCGTTAAAAAGGGAGGTATAAACCTCGTTCTTGGTGAGTGCCTCGAAAGTGAGCGGCGCAACGAATTCGGCGGCGTGTTCCGTCATAACAACGTTTACGTTCACGCCTTTTTTTGTGAAATATGAAGCGATCTCGCAGACTTTATAAGCAGCTATCCCGCCGCTTACACCCAAAAGAAGATTCTTCTTTTCGGGCATATCAGTCTTCCTCCACGTTTACCCTGTTTACGCGATATTTATCGTCAATAAACTCCGCAATAGCAAGTTTAAGCGGTTTTTCGGAGATAATTTCGTGGTTTGCCTCGGCGTCTTCGCTGATCTGGCGGGCGCGTTTTGCAATGGCAACAACGTTTGCATAGGGGCTGTTAAGCTGGTTAAGTTCGTAAGTGTCGTTAGGATTAAGCAAGGGTTTCTGCCTCCTCTAATAATTTTTTAAGAATTTCCTGCATGGCGTTTTTGCTGCATCTTTCGCCTTCAAGAATATCTATAATTTTCACGGCGGCGGTTTCCACCATGTCATTTACAATAAAATAGTCATAAAGCTCCGGAGCTTTGTTCAGCTCGCGGTATGCGGTATGAAAACGCTTGTTAAGTGATTCCTCGTCCTCGGTGTTTCTTCCGATAAGGCGGTGTTTGAGCTCCTCTATGCTCGGGGGAAGGATATAAACAAGAACCGCTTCGGGCATAAGTTTTTTTACGTTTTCCGCACCCTGTATTTCGATATCAAGAACAACGTCCTTACCCTGGGCAAGCTTCTTTTCAACGGCACTCTTCGGGGTTCCGTAATAGTTCCCGCTGAAAACCGCGTGTTCGAGCATTTCGCCGGTTTCGATATCGTGCTCAAACTGTTCCACGCTTTTAAAGCTGTAATGAACTCCGTCAATCTCGCCGGGGCGGGGCTGGCGGGTCGTTGCCGAAACGGAAAAATAAAGATTATCGTCAAGCTCAAAAAGCCTGTTGATAATGGTGCCCTTGCCAACCCCGGAAGGGCCGGAAATCACAAGCAAAACTCCTCTTTTATTCATCTTCACCCTCCAAAGTCATTCTTGCGCCGACGGTTTCGGGCTGGATACCAGAAAGGATAACATGGCCCGAATCCATCACAAGAACGGTTTTAGTTTTTCTGCCGAAGGATGCATCAATAAGCGTGCCTTTATCACGGGCTTCCTGAATAATACGCTTGATGGGCGCCGAATCCGGCGAAACCATCGCGATGACCCTTTGGGCATTGATAAGGTTTCCGAAACCAATGTTGACGAGCTTCATGCAAAAGCCTCCGTTTTATTCGATGTTCTGGATCTGTTCGCGGATTTTTTCAATTTCGGATTTGACATCAACAACAACCTGTGCAATTTCAACGTCGGAACATTTGCTGCCGGTGGTGTTGATTTCGCGGTTGACTTCCTGAATAAGGAAGTCGAGTTTTCTGCCCACGGGCTCGCTGAGTTCAAGAATCTCACGAAGCTGGGCGATATGGCTGCGAAGGCGAACCGTTTCTTCGTCAACGGCGACTTTATCGCTGTAAATGGCGGCTTCCTGAACGATTCTTGCTTCGTCGATCTGCTTATTTTCAAGAACCTCAAGCATTTTGTTATAAAGGCGCTCGCGGTATTCTTTGACGGTTTCGGGGCTGCGTTTTTCGATAAATCCGACCTTTTCTTCGATGTATGCCGCGCGGCTCAGAACGTCGGCCTTCATCTTTTCGCCTTCGGTTTCGCGCATTTCAACAAATGCGGCTGCGGCTTTTTTGGCAACGGTTTCAACGTCCGCCCAAAGTGCATCCTCATCGGTCTGGGCTTTTACAACGGTGAAAACGTCCGGGAATTTTGCAACAACAGAAAGAGAAAGGTCATCCGCAAGTCCGAATTCATCCTTTACGCTGCGAAGGGCTTCGACGTAACTTCTGACAACCTCTTTGTTGATGGTGATCTCTTCGTTGGTACCTTCAACGGTCTGGATCATTACGCCGACATCAACTTTTCCGCGGCTTATAACGCCGGAAAGAAGGCGTTTGAGTTTTTCTTCAAGAAATCCGCAGGAGCGCGGAACTCTTGCGGAATATTCAAAATAGCGGTGGTTTACGGATTTTATTTCAACTCGAATGTTGCGGCCGTTAAGAATTTCTTCAGCGGCGCCGTAACCGGTCATGCTTTTAATCATTTTGTTTCCTCCTCTGCCTTCCCTCGGGGGAAGGTGGATTCGCCGAAGGCGAAGACGGATGAGGGTAAAAACGGAACGCCGGGGACGGCGTTCCCTACTGTAACACTCTTCTCGCTTTTCCAAAGGCTAATATTTTTCTAATATATAATATTATACTTTAAAGGCGCGGTTGTCAAGAAAAAAGCAGGCAAATTTTGGATTCAGGTGCTTTTCGGATAGGTTTTCTCTTGACTTATTCGCAATAAAAGAATATATTTATATATTAGAGCAATATGTCTTAATTACAATTTTTTTGAGGAGTGTTAAATATGTTAGCAACCGAAAAAACAATGGAAAAAATCGTCACACTTTGCAAAGGCCGCGGCTTCGTTTATGCCGGTTCTGAAATTTACGGCGGTCTTTCCAACACCTGGGATTACGGCCCCCTCGGTGTTGAATTCAAAAACAACGTAAAACGCGCATGGTGGAAAGCCTTCGTTCAGGAAAATCCCTATAACGTCGGCCTTGACGCCGCTATTCTTATGAACCCCCAGGTTTGGGTAGCTTCCGGCCACGTAGGTGGCTTCTCCGATCCTCTTATGGACTGCAAAGCCTGCAAAACCCGCCACAGAGCTGATAAACTTATCGAAGACCAGACCGGTATTTCTCCCGAAGGCTGGGAATTCGGCAAAATGCGCGAATTCGTCGATGAGAAAAACGTTGTCTGCCCCAACTGCGGCGCACACGATTTCACCGATATCCGTTCCTTCAACCTTATGTTCAAAACCTTCCAGGGCGTAACCGAGGATGCAACCAGCCAGATCTATCTCCGTCCCGAAACCGCACAGGGCATTTTCGTAAACTTTGAAAACGTTCAGAGAACCACCCGTAAAAAAGTTCCTTTCGGTATCGCACAGGTCGGTAAATCTTTCCGTAACGAAATCACCCCCGGCAACTTCACCTTCCGTACCCGTGAATTCGAGCAGATGGAGCTTGAATTCTTCTGCAAACCCGGCACCGATATGGAATGGTTTGAATATTGGAAGGATTACTGCGAAAACTGGCTTCTCCGCCTTGGCATGGTAAAAGAAAACCTTCGCCGCCGTGACCACAGCCCCGAAGAGCTTTGCTTCTATTCCAAAGGCACCACCGACTTCGAGTTCCTCTTCCCCTTCGGCTGGGGCGAGCTTTGGGGCGTTGCCGACAGAACTGACTATGACCTTAAACAGCACAGCCAGCACTGCGGAAAAGTTCAGGACTATTTCGATCCCGAAACCAACGAAAGATACATTCCTTACGTTGTTGAACCTTCCCTCGGCGCAGACCGTGTTGCACTTGCGTTCCTTTGCGATGCTTATGACGAAGAAGTAGTCGGCGACAAAGACGTCCGTACCGTTCTCCGCCTCCATCCGGCTCTTGCTCCTTTCAAAGCTGCTGTTCTTCCTCTTTCCAAAAAACTCAGCGAAGGCGCTCTTAAAGTCCATGATAAACTTGCAAAACACTTCATGGTCGATTATGACGAATCCGGCTCCATCGGCAAACGTTACCGCCGCGAAGACGAAATCGGAACTCCCTTCTGTATCACCTATGACTTTGAATCTGAAGAAGACGGCTGTGTAACCGTTCGCGACCGCGATTCCATGGAACAGGTAAGAATGCCCATCAGCGAACTTGTTTCCTACATCGAAGAAAAAATCGTTTTCTGATTTAAAAACAGCCCCCTTGTCAAAGGGGGCTGGATTTTTTAACCGCCTGCGGTTAAAAAAGACTGGGGGATTCTTTATAGATTTACTGATATTTAGACGATGAATCCCTCCACCGTCTTCGACGGTCCCCCTCCCTTTAACAAGGGAGGTTTTTTAATACTGCAACCCGCGGTTGCAACCGTTGGTTGACAAATTGACGGGCGCGGTTTATGGTCTGCCACCGCGAAAAAGTGTATCATTTCATCAGACGGAAGAAAAATTCTTCCGAAAAATCAAACGAGGTGAACAAAATGATATTAGCTGACAAAATTATCGAACTCCGCAAAAAAAGCGGCTGGTCCCAGGAAGAACTTGCCGAAAAGATGGGCGTTTCCCGCCAATCCGTTTCAAAATGGGAAGGCGCACTTTCCATTCCCGATCTTGATAAAATCCTTCTTATGAGCGAAATTTTCGGTGTTTCCACTGATTATCTTCTTAAAGATGAATTCGGCGAGGAACTTCCCTCCCCGAAAGAGGAAGTGAGCGAAAGCACTTTCAGAAAGGTTTCTATGGAGGAAGCAAACAATTTTATAAAAGTTAAAGACGAAACCGCACCTATGGTCGCCTTCGGCGTTGTGCTCTGCATTCTTTCCCCGGTAATTATGTTCCTGCTTATAGCACTCGAAATAATGGGCAAAATCCCTCTTACCGAAAACGGAGCAGGCGGAATCGGCGTTATTGCCCTTGTACTTATGGTTGTTCCGGCAGTAGCTCTTTTTGTAATGAGCGGCATGAAAACCGGCAAATACGAATATTTTGAAAAAGAGCCCATAGAACTCGCCTACGGCGTTGCCGGAATGCTCAAAGAAAGACAGAACAAACTTCGCGATAAACATATCCGCGATTGTGTTATCGGCATTTGCCTTTGCGTTCTTTCCGCAATTCCGCTTTTTATCGGCGCATTTTTCCAAGATGCGGATGGCGAAGTTTTGATTGGTCTTTGCCTTACCCTTGCCCTTGTTGCGGCGGGAGTTTATATCCTTATCCGAACCGGAATTCCCTGGGCAACAACCGAAAAACTTCTTCAGGAAGACGATTATTCCATCGAGAATAAACAAATCGAAAAAAAGCTTGAACCTGTTGCATCAATTTACTGGTGCGTTATAACCGCCGCCTATCTCATCTGGAGTTTTTCCACCATGGAATGGCACAGAACATGGATAATCTGGCCCGCAGCAGGAGTTCTTTACGGCGCCTTTTACGGAATCGCGCATTTTATGAAGCAGAAATAAGAGTAAACGGGGAAGTAAAAACTTCCCCGCTTTTTGCTGTAAATTATTGTTTATGTTATTAAGCTCCTCAGAGGAGGAGCTGTCGCCGAAGGCGACTGAGGAGGGATAAACCCTGTCTAATTTCGATAAGCGCTCCGCGTTCTTGGTTATCCCTCATCCGTCTTTTCGGCAATAAATTGC
>JAFUJP010000102.1 GCA_017473745.1 Oscillospiraceae bacterium | reverse complement strand
TCTATAATGAATACGATGCTGTAATGTATGATTTCACGGATTCCAACGGCGAAGTTCTTGCAAACAACTCCAAGATTCTTCTTGAAATCGCTGCAACAGGTGTTTATGAAGGCGATACTACCGAAGTATGGTCTGTTCCGATTACCATAGATACCGAAGCTCCCGAACTTCTCGGAGCAAAAGTACTGAACAACACCGAAACCGGAGAGGTTACTCTTGAACTTACCTTCCGTGATAACCTTTCTGTTTCTGTTGTCGGAATGCTCAGCAGTGACGGCTCTATGATCTATGCTCTCGATACTGTTGATGATGTAATTCCCGACGAAGAAGGATATCAGAATTATACCGTATCCTATGACCTTACCGGTCTTTCCGGCAAAATCATGCTTGTTCTTTCCGACTATGCTCTTAACGAAGCATATTACGGAATCAACCTTGGCGGCGAAGGCGCCTCCTACGGCGATCTGGTTGCTTACCAGTATAATTATGAAACCGGTTTGAACGGCTGGGTTTCCTTCGATGCAGACGTAAATGCCGATGAAACCACCGTATTCATAAGCGAAAACGATTTCGTCTGCGCTGAATATGTTGGCGGCTTTGTATTTGCACAGACTGAAAGCGGCGCCCTTTACGGCATCCGTTATGAGGATATGCTGGACGATACAATGCTCCTTGAGGCAACCTACATCACCCAGCTTAACAATGTATATCAGGATCTTGCATACAGCTATGCCGAAGGCAAACTTTACGGTCTTTATACTTACGTAGACGGCGGTTATCCTACCACCGAAATCAACTCCATCAACCTCAACGGAGAATATTATGATCCCAACATGTGGTCAACCATTGCTCCTTATCAGGAAGATTGGGTTCTTAACCGCGGCGGACTTTACGGTCTTACCCTTGCCTGTGACGATGCGGGCAGCCTTTATGTTCTCGGTCTTAACTATGACTGGGATACCGAAGAACTTACCGAAACCGCACACCTCTGGACTGTTGGTATGGAATATGACGAATGGTCCGACAGCTATATGCTCGGCTGGAGCCTCAGCGAAGTCGGTGATACCGGTCTTTCCATGGATTATCTCCAGTCTATGACCTGGGATCACAACACCGAGAAAATGTATTGGGCACGTTTCGATGCTTCCGGTATATACAACATGGAATGCGAACTTGTCGAGGTAAATCCCGAAACTGCTGAATGCACCAAGGTCGGAACCCTTTCCGGTGAAACCTGTGCTCTCTTTGCTCCTCTCACTTCCGAAAACGCAGCTAAAGATGAACATTCCAGAATTCCCGATATGGACAGCTCTGTTGTCGGTACTCCTCTTTTAAGAGATTCCGCCATCACCATGAACGTTGGCAGCTCCATGACTCTTGGCTATGACTTTGATCCGTGGTACACCGATTATAAGGAAGTGGTTTGGTCCAGTGACAACACCGAAGCAGTCACTGTTGATGCTAACGGCACCATCACCGCCGTCGGAACCGGTTCCGCAACAATTACTGCAGCCAACAAAGCTGACGAAACCAAACTCGATACCGTTACCGTAGAAGTTACTGCGCTTGATTTGACCCTCGAGGGCGTTATCTCCGCACAGGAAGCAGGCCTTGGCAACGTAACCGGAACCAGCACCTATAAGTTCGAGATGCTTGACGGTGTTTCTTCTTTCGGAACTGTTAACCCCATCACCGCCTCCGATGAACTCAACTTCGGACTTTCCCTTGCAACTTCCGAACTCGGCCGCGGTTCCCTTTGGGCCTGCGAATACGGCAATACCGGTATGATCTATGAGATTGATCCCGAAACCGGTGAAGTCAAGGATGTTCTTCAGCCCATCGACGGTGATATGATGTTCGGTCTTTCTTATTCCGAAAGCATGGATACCTTCACCGCTATCATGAACTTCTATCTCTACACTGATCTTGAACTTACCCACGAGGAAACCGAAAAGATCAATAATTCCTATGATGAAAATCAGCATATGTTCACCTATCACAGGGTTAACATGCTTAATTACCTTATCGAATCCAACACTGGCTTTGTCACCGGAGAAACCGGCCAGGGTGCTTCCAGTGAAGTCGTTTTCTGCGGCATCACAAGCATTGACGGCGGTATCAAAGACAGCTACGACGAGACTTTTTATTACGATACTTACAAAGACTTTATGGGCAACTGGGCCTATAGCGGCAGCGTTAACTACCAGCCCACCCAGACTCTCGTTCTTCTTGATAACGTTGGCCGTCTTTGGTATATCGACGAAGTTGCCGGTATGAGCAAATCCTCCGACGAATGGGGCAACGTTTTCTATACCAGCGCAGACGGTATGAGCAATATCTCCTTCTACGGAGAACCTCGCAATGGTATATTTGAGATGGAAATGGTTGATGATGAAGGCAACGTAACTTACAACGTCTTCAATATTCGCCAGATTATTGAAACTCCTCTTACCGATATGTTCCGCGAAGGCACCATGCCTCGTATTACATATCACTTCTCGGATATCGAATTTGCCGGATATACTGCCGAGGGTGATCCTATGTTCGCTATGTCCCTTTATGACTATTGGAACAACGGAACCACCAATGAACTTTATCTGTTCATTCCCGGCCACATGACCGATGAAATCGATTACGAAACCTGGGAGAATATCTATACTCCTTCCCGCCTGTTCAACCTTGGCAACACAGGTGAATATAATATCATCGCCAGCATTCACAGTGCAACTGTAACCGGCGGTGTTGATCCCGAAGAAACCGTAACCGAAACGGAAGCTGAGGAAATCAACCCCCTGGCTGTTGGTATTTACACCGATAAAAACGAAAACAGATAATCTGTTTCAAAAAAGGGCCGCCACAATTGTGGCGGCTCTTTTTTATGTTTTAGTATGATATATATGTTTTTATTAAAAGTAACATTATATTAAAATAAGTAACAACGAAAAATATTGGTTAATCTTAAGTCTTGTGATATTATTTAATAAAAAACGGAGGTGTTATTTTGGAGTTTTCTGATAAACTGAAGGAACTTCGTATGCAAAAAGGTATATCACAAGCAAAGCTTGCCCGGGATATCCATATCAGTCGTTCGGCGGTGGCAAAATGGGAAAACGGGTTGGGTCTTCCAAGCGAAGATTCTTTGAATATTCTTTCTGAATATTTTGAAATAAACGTTTCTGAACTTTTGCCGAATAAAAACAGCGAAGAATCACTTGTTTCAAAAAACAAAACTATAAAAATTCAAAAAAATATAATAACAGGATTGCTTATAGTTTGCGTTACCGTGTTTTTAATATGGTTCTGCTATAATTTTGAGCAGTTAAAAAATGTTTTCGGCCTATTTGGATTGGGTGTAATATTTATAATATTGGGCATTTTCAATATGAAAGGAAATATTGCGTCTGTTCATTGGTATAACCGGCGCAAGGTCACAAAGGAAAATCAAAAAGCTTACTGCATGGTTATGGGATTAGGAACTTTAATTATAGGAATTTCACTTTTTATTTCAGGGATAGTGCAGGCGTTTATCGGTATTGAAGCCGGTGCTTTTATTATTCTTATCGGCGTTTTGGCCGGGTTTGCTTTAATGTTGTTTGCGCAAATCAAATATAACAAAGGAATATTCTGATTCTTTTTCTCCGGCCACTGTTTTTTGCTTAAAAAGCGAAATTTATAATTGAAATCTCTTGACAAAAACCGTTTCTTCACATTATAATATTAAATGTATTAGGCTAAAGCCTCGATCCACGTTTGTTAGGGAAAATTCCTTGGCAAACGTTTTTTTATGCTGATATTTACTTGAAAGGAAAGTTTTTAATGGAACAGAAACAAAGCATCAGACAAAAGCTTCTTCCCCTTGCGATCATAATTTTAGGCAATATCATTTATGCTCTTACAATAAAGCTTTTTGTTCTCCCTTCCGGAATTGCCCTTGGCGGAACAACAGGTATTGCGCTTATTATTGAGCACTTTTTCGGAATTCCGATTTCAGGATTCGTTCTTGCCTTCAATATCACGATGCTCTGCATAGGCTTTCTTATACTCGGAAAAGCTTTTGCTCTTACAACCATAGTAAGTTCCTTCTGCTACCCTATTTTTCTTGAAATTGCAAACCGTGTTTTCGGTGATTACGTTCTTACAAACGACATTTTTCTCTGCACCATTCTCGGCGGTTTCGGAATCGGCTTTGCCCTTGGTCTTGTAATACGTTCAGGCGCTTCCACCGGCGGCATGGATATCCCTCCCCTGGTTCTCAACAAGCTTTTCCATATCCCGGTTTCCGCAAGCCTTTATGCTTTTGATTTTATCGTCGTGGTTCTTCTCGCTATGTTCAAACCTATGGACAGCATCCTTTACGGCATTGTTTTTACCTTTATATACACCTTTGTTCTTGATAAGACTCTTGTTCTCGGCAAATCCAGAACCGAGCTTAAAATCGTTACCAGAAAGGCAAAAGAGCTTACAGATGCCATCCTTAATGAAGTTGACCGCGGAGTTACCCTTCTTAATGCCGAAACCGGATACAAGCATTATGAAACACAGGTTGTTCTTTCGGTAATTTCCAACCGTGAAATTGCAAAAGTTACAAATCTTGCCCATAATATAGACCCCAAATGTTTTATTATGATAAGCCGCGTTTCCGAAGTTCGCGGAAGAGGCTTTTCTGCTGCGAAAAAATATAAAAAACGTCCCGAAGAAATGTAATATTATTAAATACAATATAAACGTTAAATTCAGCCCGAAGAAAAGCTTTTTCTTCGGGCTGTTTTATAAAAGAGATGGAAGTTTTATGTTAAATGTGATATAATTTATCAATGATTTTTTCGGTTCAAGAAGGATGACCTATGAGAATTGATTTCTATTATTTTTCCTATCAGTGCCCTTTAAATGATAATATGCTTCGCCTTTTGGATGAATATAAAGATAAATCGGAAATTTATATACATGACTTTTCTGAAAACAGGCAAATTGCCGAACAAATGAAAATATACTTCCCCACGCTGACGGTTCTTGACGGAAATAAAAGATATTACAGCCCACTTAACAAATCCTTTATGGAGCAGGTTTCACAGGGTGTATATCCGATTGAATGCCCCTATTTGCCAGAACAATCGGATAAAGTCGCGGAATATTATATTAAGCCGATAAAACTCAGCGATATTGATGACGCCTGTGCTTGCTGCGGAAGCAGAACCGAAAGCAATTGCTGTAAAAAGAAAAGCTTTCTTGAAAAATCCCGCCAGAATATATATGGCTTTATTCATACCGATTCAAACGGCAATCTCGTTGGCGGAGCGGAGTATCTTCCCGCAAATTCAGTTCCGTATAACGTTCCTCACAACGATGACATTGCTTTTATAACCTGTGTATATATGTCCGATTCTGAATTTGATTATAAAACTGTGCCATTAAAAGCGTTGGAAAAATATCTGAAAGAGAAATATTCCAAAGTCATCGCGGTTTCAGATGAAAAGGGTGTGTTTCCCAACGGAAATCTGGAATTTTTTATGAGAAACGGATACACCGATGAGGGAATTATTTTTGAGGACCCCAATTATTGCAGGCTGCATCTGGTTTCAAAAAAACTGTAAAAAAGCTCCGTATGCTTGAATGCATACGGAGTTTTTTTATCGAAAATTATTTCTTTTTCTTGATTTTGTTGAGTTTTCTGTTCATTTCAAGAAGCTCTTCCTTGGTGAATTTGACGTTCGCCATGCTCATCAAGCTTGTAAGACGAAGAAGAGTAAATCCGTTCATCATCTGCATCATGGCATCTTTGGGAACGTTGAATCCTGCAGTGCCCTTGCCGCCGCTCAGACCCTGTTTGACTTTTTTGAACATACCGGCAAGAATAAGTTTGCCGCGGAAGGTTTTCATAATTTCACTCATTTTATCATTGAGAGAAAGTCTGCCTTCGGGAGCATCAATATCAAACCAGTTGAGGATCGCGCCTTTTTCTTTAAGAACATAATCCTCGTTCATAGTATCAACCTTGCGGATCTTGCCTTCATCTTTGAAATCACCGGCAACGACAACAAGATCGGTTTCTCCAACGTTCGGAACGTCGAAATAGAAGAAATGCTCGGGACTTGCTTTTTTGCCGAGGCTTACGCCGTTTGCGAAAAGCTCAACTTCGGGAAGGTTGGAATAAACAGTTACTTTGGTAACGTCCTCTACTCTGTCAACATAGCGTTTGCCGCAAAGATGTACGAAGGGATCATCCGAAAGCCATGCTTTATAAGCATAAAAAGAATCCTTTTTATAAGAGCGGTCGAAAGTTACAAGGCCTTTATGGTTTTGGCCGTTTTCTCCGCCTTCGTTACGGGCGTCTGCGCCGAAATCGAACATATTCCATACGTGGGTTGCCCACATATATTTGCGGCTGAAAAGCTGTTTGATAAGTTCTTCGTGATAGTATGCCTGATATTCCTCGGTATAGTCACCCTGCTGAGGATTAGAAGTGTGCCAGTTAAGAGCTTCGCATCCGTATTCGCTGCAGCCGATGGGAATATTGGGATATTTCTCGTGGAATTTATCGAACCAGGGGCCGTTCATGGAAGTGTCCCCGCCGTACCATCCGAAATAATGGTTATAGGAAACCACATCGGGAATCTTGTTGTATTGGGAATCTATGCTGCACATAGAAACACAGGCAACGACGGTTTTTCTGGTTTTATCCCAATCGTGTGCAAGGTCATTAAGGATTCTGTGGTTTTCAAGAAGATCCTCGTCCTCGCCGCTCATGGTGATCTCATTGGAAAGCCCCCATACAACGATGGAAGGATGGTTATAGTTCTGAACAATGAGTTCTTTCATCTGGCTGACGGTGTTTTCGCGGCCGTTAGGAAGATGTTTGGAGATATAAGGAATCTCTACCCATACAACCATACCGTATTCGTCGCAAAGATCATAGAAATACTGGTTATGCTGATAGTGAGCAAGGCGGATGGTGGTTGCACCCATTTCATAAATGAGATCCATATCTTCTTTATGATGTTCGGGTTTAAGCGCATTACCAAGGCCCCATCTGTCCTGATGACGGGAAACGCCGCGAAGCGGATATTCTTCTCCGTTAAGGATAAATCCGTTTTCGGGGTCAATTTCAAAAGTACGGCAGCCAAATCTTGCAGAAACGTTATCCAGAACGGTTTCACCATCAAGAAGCTCTGCTTTTGCAGTGTAAAGGTAAGGGTCTTTACGCCCATGCCATCTGTGAACGTTTTTGATTTCGAGTTCGGCGTCATCGTCGTCAGTAACTTTTTCTGCAACGACGTTACCCTCTTTATCAAGAACGGTGTATCTGATTTTCTGGCCGTCTTTTTTATTAGTAAGGAAGACTTCGATTTCGATTTCAGCATCCTCGCCTTTAATCTCGGGGGTTACTTTAATACCGGGAGTTCCGTAAAAATCAAGGTCAAAATGGCTTTCGCTTACACACACAAGATTAACGTCACGATAAAGACCGCCATAGAAAGTGAAGTCTGCCATCTGAGGATAAACCCTGTCGTTAGCGGCGTTGTCAACGTCGATTTCAATGGTATTTTCATCCTCAAGAACTTCAGTAAGGTCAACTCTCCAGGTGGAATAGCCGCCGTCGTGGGTTGCCATTTCTTTGCCGTTGACGGTTACCTTTGCGGAAGAGTTTGCACCGCAAATTTCAAGATAGCAGCGGTCTGCTTCGGGAATATCCGCTTTTGCTATGGTTTTGGTATAACGGCAGGTTCCGCGGAAGTAATCATTTCCGCCGTCCTGTCCGTCAACGCTGTTCCAGCTATGCGGAAGATCGACCCTTTCGGCGTCGCAGCCGGGTTTGGAAAAAATCCATTCATTGTTGATGTTAAGAATAGTTCTCATTGTTGTTTTTCCTTTTTATAAAAAATTACTAAACCATTATAATACAATATGGCGGTTTCATCAACCGCCATATTTTCAATTTTTATTGATGAAATTATGCTTTGTTAGCGGCTCTTCTCTCGGAAAGTTCTTTAGTCATTTTATCAACAGTTTTCTTATCAAGGTTATAAATTACTGCAAGCCCGATGAACTGAAGCACTGCACTGAACAGATAAAGACCTGCTACAAGCCAGCACATATTATGAGAAGTTTCAAAGCTCTGGCCGATTGTACCAAGTTTTTCATTATAGCCGAGAACACCCATAATCAAAAGAACAACAGAGGGACCGATACCCTGTGCCAGTTTACGGAAGAAGCTGTGAAGAGAATATACAACGCCTTCTTCGCGTTTGCCGTATTTCCATTCGTTATAGTCGATAGCGTCGCCCATCATAGCCCAGGAAACACAGGTGTAAACACCCATGCCGATTCCGAAAATAACAAGACCTGCCATATATACGATAAGAGCGGTATTGATATCGGAAATCATCGGGAATACGAGCATAATAACTCCGCCTATCATAGAAACGATAGTGCCTACAACGGATGCTTCTTTTTTGCCGTATTTCAAAACGATCTTTTTAACAAAGGGCATGAAAATGAACATAGGAAGGAAACCGATAAGCTGTACGATACCGGACATCTGCGCCATGCCAAAATATGTAGCAAACATAATGGTGTTTGCGGTGGTTGCAGACTGCATACCAAGGAACATACCCATTGCTGCTACGGTTGCGCCAACAGCAGGACGGTTTTTCATAAAGTTACCAAATGCTCTTACGACATTGAATTTTTCGGAATCATTGGTTTTTACGCTGTTTTCATCCACACGAATGGTAATCATTTTAAGCATAAACATGAATGCGATAAAACCGAGAACACCCATGATAAGTGCTGCGAAGAAAACGCGTTCGCCAAGAAGAATCTCAACCTGTTTACCTGTTGCGGGGCTGAGAACGGGGTCACCTATCTGATATGCCGCACCGGTCAAAGGATTTGTAAGGAACTGAGTCTGGTCAAATCCTTCGGGAATTTCGATTCTGCTGAGGAAATCAGTGGTACCATCATAAGTAACTTTCTGCCAAATAAGCATCGGAAGAACGATTCCGGGAATCATACCGCCAACCATGGAACCGATAGAACGCCAGGTAGAAAGCTGAGCGCGTTCGCCGATATCATCGGTTACAAGAGAAAGCATGGAACCGTAAGGTACGTTTGCGGTGGTGTAGCAAGCATCCCAGATTACATAACCGACGATGAAAAGCATGGCTTTGATCCAGGTTTCTGCGTTGGGAGCAGGAATGAATACAAGCGCACCGGCAACAAGAAGTCCGCATGCACCGATAAAGATATAGCTCTTGAATTTGCCGTGTTTGTAGTTTCTTCTGTCTGCGTCGATCATGGAACCGATAATCGGGTCATTGATTGCATCCCAGAACTGAACAAGAACAAGAAGAAGGGAAAGAAGTCCGGTTTCCAGCATCATATAAACGAGCCAGAAAGTCTGAACAGTGCCTTTGAGCGAGAAGCTCATGTTGCAACCGAAGTCGCCCAGTGCATACGCAACTTTATCACGCCAGCCAAAGGGTCTTACGGTTTTTTTGGTTTCCATAGCTGTTACCTCTTTTCAAATATTATCGCGCACTAAAAAAGACGTGCATGACGTTACTCAAAGTATAACAATTATTTATGCAATTCATTAGAACAGTTTTTAGGTGTTTGTGTATTATTTTATTACAAAAGTGCCGTTGTTGATTGAAATAATATAAAACCTGTACTATAATTATGCTGAAAGTTTATTTGTTTTGTTTATGCTGACGGAATTTTGCAGGATTCCATTCATTTTTTAAGGAGGAAAAACGATGTTTTACGATGCTGAGCTTTCGTTTTTACAGGCTGTTTTCAAAAAGTGCCACGTTAACACTTTTTTGATCGATCCTGAAAATGTTCCCTATGATCTGATTGATAAAGGGTTTCGAAAGCTTATCAGTTTCAGCGAGGATTTTGAGAGAATAAATAAAAATATTATAAAACGCATCGATGAAAACACCATTTTTGAATTCAAGGACGTTTTCGGCTGTTCATATATGTTCATGCTTTTGCCGAATCTTGAACTTCAAAGAATTTTGCTTATCGGTCCTTATGTTTCCGAAGTTCCGACAAGAAAACAGATTTTGGAAAATGCCGAAAAACTCGGCGTTCCTCCTTCCATGCTCAAGGATCTTGAAAATTTTTATGTAGGTGTTCCCTATCTTCCCGAAAGCAGCCATCTTTTTGCTTTGATCGATTCTTTCGGCGAACTTATTTGGGGTGGAAGCGATAATTTTAAATTTGTTGAAATCAGCAGTGAAACCATTGAACAGGCTTCCTTCGGGCCGATTATAAAGCCGGATTCCACCGTTGCCGATAAAAATTCCTGGAACGTTCAGATGATCGAAACAAGGTATAATTATGAAAATGAAATGCTTCAGGCTGTTACTCAAGGTCAATATCAAAAGGCCGTTCTTATGCTTTCAAGTCTGAATTCTCTCAGTTTTGAAAGAAGACTTTCCGATCCTATCAGAAACATTAAAAATTATTGTATAATAACAAACACTCTTCTTCGAAAATCGGCCGAAAACGGCGGGGTCCATCCTTTTTACCTTGACAGAATGTCTTCGGATTATGCTTTGAAAATTGAACAGATTCAAAGCACTTCTGCCGCACAGGAACTTATTACCGATATGTTCCGTTCTTATTGCCGTCTTGTTCGCAAACATACAATGAAACGTTATTCCCCGCCGGTTCAAAGGGCTATAACAACAATAGATTCCGATCTTACCGCTAATCTCACCCTTAACGCCCTTGCAACCATGCAGAATTTAAGTCCGAGTTATCTTTCCGCCCTTTTCAGCCAGGAAACCGGCCAGACCCTAACCGAATACGTCAACCAAAAGCGTGTCAAGCTTGCCATGCGGCTTCTTGCAACAACAAAGCTTCAGGTGCAGACCGTAGCACAGCATTGCGGGATTCTTGACGTTCACTATTTTTCGAAAGTATTCAAAAGGGCCGTCGGTCTTACACCGAAACAATACCGCGAATCTCAGCAAAAATAGGATTTATTTATTGAATAATATATGATATACTGTTCTGGTTATGTCAGCCCGAAAGGAGAATCCGAAGATTGAAACCATTTATGGACGGTGATTTTCTTTTAAACACCGAAACCGCAAAAACTCTTTATCATGATTTTGCCGCAAAAATGCCCATTGTTGATTACCATTGTCACGTAAGCCCCAAAGAAATATTTGAAGATAAACATTTCGATAATATTTCACAGGTATGGCTTGCCGGCGATCATTATAAATGGCGCCTTATGCGTTCAAACGGAGTTGATGAATATTATATCACCGGCGGCGCTTCCGATCGGGAAAAATTCCAGAAATTTGCAGAGGCACTTCCGAAAGCCATCGGAAATCCGCTTTATCATTGGTGCCACCTTGAACTGAAAAATTATTTTGGATATAAAGGTGTGCTCAACGGCGAAACCGCTGAAGAAGTTTGGAATCATACCGGTAAAATTCTTCGTGATGAAGATCTTGGGGTACGAAAACTTATAGAACAAAGCAATGTTGCTTTCATCGGAACCACCGACGACCCTATTGACAGTCTTGAATGGCATGAAAAAATTGCCGCTGATGATTCTTTCAAAACAGTTGTGGCTCCTTCTTTCCGCCCCGATAAAGCTCTTAATATTGATAAAGCCGGCTGGAAGGAATACATAAAACAGCTTTCTTCTGTATCGGGAATTGAAATCTGCGATATAAAATCGCTTAAAGATGCTCTTAATAAAAGGATAAAATATTTTAATGCCCATGGCTGCAAAGCGAGCGATCACGGCCTTGACCATATGATTTTCGCCCCTGCAGATGATAACAAACTCGATGAAATCATTGGAAAAGGACTTTCCGGCGGAGTTGTTTCCTCTGATGAAGCCGCAATGCTCAAAACAGAGCTTCTCATTTTCTGCGCGGAAGAATACGCTAAACTCGGCTGGGTAATGCAGATACATTATAATTGCCTTCGCAATCCTAACACGGCAATGTTCAGCAAGCTCGGCCCCGACACCGGTTTCGACTGTATCGGCCCGCAAAACGGTTCCGAAGCTCTTGCTTCCCTTCTTGATGTTCTTAACAGCAAAAATGCTCTTCCTAAAACTGTTCTTTACAGTCTTGATGCAGGCGACAATGCTTTTCTTGATACTCTCATCGGGTCTTTTCAGGATACGGATGTTCCCGGCAAACTCCAGCACGGAAGCGCCTGGTGGTTCAACGATAATAAACAAGGTATGCGCGACCAGCTTATCAGCCTTGCAAATTTGAGCATGCTCGGCAATTTTATAGGAATGCTCACCGATTCGCGAAGCTTTCTTAGCTATACCCGCCACGAGTATTTCCGCCGCATACTCTGCGGGCTTTTCGGCGAATGGGTAGAAAACGGCGAATACCCCTGCGATATTCCTTTCCTCGGAAAAATGGTCGAGGATATTTCTTATAATAACGCAGCTCGTTATTTCAGATTGGAGGACAAACAATGAAAATGAAGCTTTCTTTTCGCTGGTACGGCGAAAGCGACCCCATTTCTCTTGAATATATTTCCCAGATTCCGGGAATGCGTTCAATTGTTTCCGCCGTTTATGACGTAAAACCCGGTGAAGTATGGCCCGAAGAAAGCCTTGCAAAAATGAAGGCTGAATGTGAAGAGCACGGACTTATTTTCGACGTTGTTGAATCCATTCCCGTTTGCGAGGATATTAAACTCGGCCGCGGCGACGTTGAACATCTTCTTGACGTTTACTGCGAAAATATCCGCCGCTGTGCAAAATACGGGGTAAAATGCGTAACTTATAACTTTATGCCTGTTTTTGACTGGACGAGAACCCAGCTTGACAAAAAAGCTCCGGATGGTTCCACAAGCCTTGTTATGTATTGGGATCAGATGCGCGGACTTGATCCTCTTAAAGATGATATTCATCTTCCCGGTTGGGATTCAAGCTATTCTCAGGAAGAAGTTCGCGAACTTATTTCCGCATACGGTAAACTTGGTGAAGAAGGTCTTTGGAAAAACCTTGAACGTTTCCTTAAAAAAGTCATTCCCGTTGCGGAAGAATGCGGGGTTCGCATGGCTATCCATCCCGATGACCCGCCCTACCCCATTTTCGGAATTCCGAGAATCATTACCTGTGAAGAAAATCTTGACAGATTCCTTAAACTTGTCGACAGCCCTTCCAACACTCTTTGCCTTTGCACCGGAAGCCTTGGCTGCGCTGCAAGCAATGACGTTGTTGCAATGGTAAGAAAATACGCCGCCATGGATAGAATCGGATTCATGCATATCCGCAACGTAAAAATCATGGAGGACGGCTCTTTTGAGGAACGTGCACACCTTTCCTCCTGCGGAAACCTTGACCTTTATGAAATCGTAAAAGCTCTTGTAGATAATAATTATGAAGGCTACGTACGTCCCGACCACGGAAGAATGATATGGGGCGAAACCGGCAAACCCGGCTACGGCCTTTTTGACCGCGCCCTCGGCGCAGTTTATATCAACGGCCTTTTTGAAGCTTGCGAAAAGAACAGCAAATAAGGAGATTATATATGATTAAAAACGTTCTCGATACCGATCTTTCCGGAAAAGTTGCGGTAGTAACCGGTGCCGGCGGGATTCTTTGCAGCTATTTTGCAAAAGTGCTTGCAAGAGCCGGCGCAAAGGTTGCTCTTCTTGACCTTAACGAAGAAGCCGCAAAAACTTATGCTGATGAAATCACCGCAGAAGGCGGTATCGCAAAAGCATATGCCTGCAACGTGCTCAATAAAGAAATCTGTGAAAGCGTTGCAGAAAAAATTCTCGCCGATTTCGGCCATTGTGATATCCTTGTCAACGGTGCCGGCGGCAACAACCCGAAGGCAACCACCGATAAAGAATACTTTGAGCTCGGCGATATAGATGCCGATACCAAATCTTTCTTTGACCTTGATACCGATGGAGTTGGATTTGTTTTTAACCTCAACTTCCTCGGAACCCTCATCCCCACCCAGGCATTCGCGAAACAGATGGTCGGCAGAGATGGCTGCAACATCATCAATATTTCTTCCATGAATGCCTATACCCCTCTTACCAAAATTCCCACATATTCCGGAGCAAAAGCTGCCATTTCCAACTTCACTCAATGGCTTGCTGTTCATTTTTCAAAAGTGGGAATCCGCGTAAACGCAATCGCCCCCGGTTTCTTCTCCACCAAGCAAAATGCAAAGCTTCTCTGGAACGAGGACGGCACCCCCACCGCACGAACCGGCAAAATCCTTGCAGCTACCCCTATGGGAAGATTCGGCGAAACGGAAGAGCTTTCGGGAAGCCTTCTTTTCCTTGTAAACAACGATGCTGCCGGCTTTATCACCGGCGTTGTCATTCCGGTTGATGGCGGTTTTTCCGCTTATTCCGGCGTTTGATTTATAAATACTGACGATTGGAGAGATTAGTCATGTCCGATATCAACCAGCGTATTTCCGAAATCGGCGTTGTGCCGGTAATCAAACTCAATAACCCCGAAAGAGATGCCGCAAACCTTGCAAAAGCACTTTGCGAAGGCGACGTTCCTGTTGCGGAAGTTACCTTCCGCGCCGCAGGTGCGGATGTTGCAATCCGCCTTATGCGTGAAGCCTGCCCCGATATGCTCGTCGGCGCAGGTACTGTTCTTACCACCGAACAGGTTGACAAAGCTCTTGCCGCAGGAGCACAGTTCGTTGTAACTCCCGGTTTTGACCCCGAGCTTGTTGCATACTGCCAGGAAAAGGAGCTTCCCATCTATCCCGGCTGCACTACCCCTACCGATTATCACGCGGCGCTCAAGTTCGGTCTTAAAGTACTTAAATTCTTCCCCGCTGAACAAAGCGGCGGCCTTGCAAAAATCAAAGCTATGAGCGCGCCCTTCCCTATGTTCAAAGTTATGCCCACCGGCGGCATTTCTCTTAAAAACCTTAAAGATTATCTTTCCTGCCCTGTTATCTGTGCATGCGGCGGTTCTTATATGGTAACTGCAGACCTTATTGATAACAATAAATGGGATGAGATAATAGAACTTTGTAAAAAATCAGTAGAAATCGTTAAGGAGGCCCGCAGCAATGGCTAAAATAGTAACTTTCGGCGAGCTTATGCTTCGCCTTGCACCCAACGGATATTACCGTTTTTTCCAGAATGATCAGATGCAGGCAACTTTCGGAGGCGGCGAAGCTAACGTTGCTGTTTCTCTTGCCAACTACGGCGTGGAAAGCAAATACGTCACCAAGCTCCCGAAACACGCCATCGGTCAGGCGGCAGTAAACTCTCTCCGTTATTTTGGTGTCGATACTTCCGCAATCGTCCGCGGCGGTGAAAGAGTAGGTATCTACTTCCTTGAAAAAGGCGCTTCCCAACGCGGTTCCGTCTGCATTTACGACCGTGCTCATTCCTCAATTCAGGAAGCCGATCCGGACGATTTCGACTGGGATTCCATTTTTGAAGGCGCAGATTGGTTCCATTTCACCGGAATTACCCCTGCTCTCGGCCCGAACCTTGTTGAAATATGCAAACGCGCCTGCATCGCAGCAAAAGCTAAAGGCGTTAAAGTATCCTGCGACCTCAACTACCGCGGAAAACTCTGGACCCGCGAACAGGCCCGCGAAGCAATGACCGAGCTTTGTCAGTACGTTGACGTCTGCATTTCCAACGAAGAAGACGCAAAAGACGTTTTCGGCATTGAAGCCGAAGATACCGATATCTACGGCGGCAAACTCAACCACGAAGGTTATAAATCTGTTGCAAAACAGCTTGCAGACAAATTCGGATTTGAGAAGGTCGCGATCACCCTTCGCTCCTCCATTTCCGCGAGCGACAACGACTGGGCAGGTATGCTCTATGACGGTGAAAACTACTGTTTCAGCAGAACCTATAACCTCAGAATCGTTGACCGCGTAGGCGGCGGAGATTCCTTTGGCGGCGGTCTTATTTATGCACTCCTCAGCGGCAAATCCACCCAGGATGCAATCAACTTTGCAGTTGCCGCTTCCGCTCTCAAACATTCCATCGAGGGCGACTATAACCGTATTTCCGTTGCAGAAGTTGAAAAACTTGCCGGCGGCGATGCTTCCGGACGTGTACAGAGATAATTATTTAAACAGCAAAAGAGCGGCATTTTGCCGCTCTTTTTTGCCTATTTAACTGATTTCATCAGCTGTTTAATCATATCAACAAATTCTTTTTCGCCGAAACCTTCGGCCGTTATTTTTATATTTGCTCCGCTTATATCGGTTACTGCAAAATATTCTGTATTTCCTTCGCTGTTCAGATATTTTGCAAAGATTATTGGAACTCCTTTTATTTTAGAATATTTTATATCATCAAACTTTTCAATGATATTCTCTTTCGTTGATAATGTCATAGAAAATATTTTTGTTTCTTCTGCATTTTTGAAAAATAGAACATTCGTATCATATAGAATTTTGCCTTCGCTGTTTTTGTAAATATAATAATCACTTTGTTCCATTTTTTTATAATCATTTTCCAAGACATTTATTATTTTTTCAATTTCGAAATAATTTATCAGGTCCGCAAAATTCAATGAAACAATAATTACATCTTCTTCCGAAGGAATAACGCTTTTTGCTGCCTCGGGTTCTGATATAGTGTTTATATAAACCGAATTCTGATCGTTTATAAACAAAACACCGCACAAAACAACGCAAATACAGGCCGCGATTCCAACAATACGATTAAAAAACGTTCTGCTTCGATTTCTTTTATAGCTTTCAGCCGCAATTATAAGATCATTGTCAATATTGCCGATTTCTGTATAAAGTTTCCTGCTGTTCATATACGCCATCCCTCCTTTTCAAGATATTTTTTCAGTTTTTTTCTTGTGCGGAACAAATTTGATTTAACCTTGCTTTCGCTCAAGCCAAAACGTTTTGCAATATCAGCAATACTATCCGAAAACCAATAACGCCTTATAAAAATGTTGCGTGAATCGGTATTTTCGCTCCGTAAAAATTTTGAGATTGCCGAGGCGATTTCTTCCGCCTCATATTCTGCTTCTATCGAATTTGAACTGACAAGACATTCCTCGAGTTCTGAAAGCTGAACAGTAAAATCAGAACTTCTTTTTTTCGCTTTCAGATAATCGTAACGGTTAAGAGCAAGACATCTTGTTATTCTTCCAAGATACGGAAGAAGTTCTTTGGGCCTATCAGGAGGAAGCTGATTCCATGCCGCAAGATAGGTGTCGTTAACACATTCCTCCGATTCTTCGAAAAGATTGAGGATATTCATGGCGATTTTTATAAGATATCTTCCATATTTTTGCGAAGTATTTTGAATGGCTTCTTCCGATCGCCGCCAAAACAATTCGATTATCATTTGATCGGTCATTTCCTATCCTCTTTCTTTTTATTTGAACCAGAATTTCATTGTCAGAAAATAATGTGAATACGAGAAGCTGTGCCCTCTGCATATCCCTGAACGGTATATCCTTCACAAAGAACGATATTTTCAACGGAGCCGCCCGCAACGGAATAAACAGTGGCTTCAGTTACGGTAATGGTTTTGCCGCTGTCAAGGGTGATTTCATTTCCGCTTATAGAAACAATTTTACCCTCAAAATTGATTACAAGTTTGCCTACAGCAGGATTAACCTTTGCATTGCAATAAACTTTTGCGGCGGTGATTCTATCTGCTTCCGGATCATCCTCGGTATAACCCTGAATAAAATTACCGACATCAATTTCTTCACTTACAGCTACATTGGTATCTACATCTCCGCCGAAAACGGTATTTTCAGAAATAACGATTACTTTTCCGCTTTCAAGGGTAATTTCGTTTCCGTCAACGGCGGCAACGGTTCCCTCAAAATTGATTACAACCTTACCGGTTGTTGCCGCCTTCGCAGGATTTTGATTTGCAGAACAGCCCATCAGCGCAAACATGACCATCATTACTGCCATAAAAATGCAAATTATTTTTTTCATTTTGTTTTCCTCCGTTATGAAGTAATAAAGTTTTTGAAAAGCCTTTCATCCATAAAGTAAGAAACAAAATATTTTGGTTGCATTTTTATAAGAATTTTTCAGATCCTGAACCGTATTATTATAGCAAATTTTCTTTTAAAATGATATAATTATTTTATCATGCGAAACGGAGAAAATAATTATGTCTGAACCTTATTACAAACCCTGTCCGGAGCTTAGCGCCTGCCTTGAGGTCGATAAATTCTGGACTTCCGAAGAATTTACAAAGTTTTTTGAAGGATATCTCAAAATAGCAACCGAAACAGGCTATCCCCTTGCGGAATGTCAGACGGGCTTTTGCTATCTTGAAGGAATCGGCACCGAAAAGAACCCAGAAAAAGCCCTTTATTGGACCGAACTTTCCGCAAAACACGGCGACCGCGACGGTCAGTGCAACCTTGCATGGATATATGAAGAAGGTCTTTGCGGCGTTATTGATATGGAAAAAGCTAAAGAATGGTATAAAAATGCCGCTTTGCAAAATCATGATTTGGCTATCGAAAAATGCAAAGAACTTGAAATAGAATTATAAAGGAGTTTCTATGAATAAAATTCATTTTGCCGTAAATGCGGATACGAACTATGTTTTTCATATGCTTTCGGTTGCAAAATGCGGCTATGATAACGCTTACGGCGAAAAATACCGCGGACTCTATCCCGCTTATGATCTGGCGGTCATTCGTAATAATTCGGAATTTCTGACAGTCTGCGGCGGTGAACATTTGGGTGCTCTTTATTGGCTGATGGTTTGCGAACCTTCCTGCGCAAAAATTCCTGCGAATAAATATTATAAAAATCTTTTAAAATCCGCGTCAGAATGCAGGCTAAATGCTGAATATACCCCTTATTCCGAAACGATAAAATCCGTTTCGGAAATTATGATTAAACATTATAATAGCTATATTGAAAATATCTGGCCCGGTGAAAAGGAGAAGATTGAAAAATTTGTTCCGCCCGTGCTCGATTATTTCGAAAAAACTGATTTCACAGAAAAAGCCGAAAAGCTTGTTGGCACCGAACTTGATAATAAATTTATTGCAACACTTGTTTCATCCGTTAAAGGTGGTGCAGAAGCCATTGATATTTCAAAAGAACAGGACGTTTTCGGGGTTGAAAGAAGTGTACTTGATTCAGTTTATTTCATAGGGCATGAATTCATAATATATCTGCTTTTCAAAGCTCTCGAAAAAGAAAATGCTTTCAAAAGCTTTGAAACATGGTCTTTGACCGAAGGTTTGGCTGAGTATTATCTTAAAATAATACTTGGCGATACGCGTTTTTTTAATGAACAGCAGAAATATGTTGATTTTTATGAGCGATGCTCAAACGGTGCTCATTTACCCGCCGCAGAACTTTACAAGTTGGCATTTAATGAAATATAACCAAGCAGCCGTGCTCAAATTGAGCACGGCTGCTTGGTTTTTTACTTTTATACCATTCATTTTATATCAATGGTTAATGTAGGCGAGCAAGCTCATTTAATAAAAGAGCAAAATTGATATTAGCCGAAATCCTTTATCCCAACCAATGTTGATAATACGCGATGACTCCTAACACTCCACCCACACCAATTCCGAGCAGGGTGCCAAACAAAATATGCAATTTTTGTTTGGCAAACAATTGCTTTGGAATTTTTTTGTTCTGTTCCATAAGTAAACTCCTTTCTTCTGTAATAATCTTATTTTATTGAAAGGAGCGGTACAATCACACATCTTCACCGTAGAATTTAGTCTACTCACCGTGGAACAGTCCGTTTTTATCCAAGCCAGCCAAAATTATATGCTAAAATTCCAAGTACAGCACCAAGAGAAGCTGCAATAGCTACGATTGCTCTTTCTTTTTTCTGTTTCTGAGTAAATTCTTCCTGCAACAAATGATTTTTGGAGACTTTTGGATTTATATCTGCTTCTGGTTCGTTTAACGCACCCTTTAATAATTCATCTACCGATATTCCTAACGTTTCAGCAAGTACCGGCAAATTGGATATGTCGGGACTTCCATTTCCCGACTCCCATTTTGAAATAGTCTTATTTGAAAGATTTAATTTATCTGCCAACTGTTGCTGTGTTAAACCTTGTTTTTTTCTCAACTCGGCAATCAATTTTCCTGTTTGCATATTGTCCATCTTTGTTCTCCAAATTTAAATACATCTGTTTCTGTTATATTAACTTTTGCAAAAAGTCAAACCCATCCTGAAATGGATGTTTCAGCTCTGAAGTTTCATATCCCCGTCTTTGATAAGACCCATTTTCTTCATAACAGCATAGAACAGATAAGAAAGCACCGCCGGAAGAACAAAATAGCAAAGAAGCATTCCTATCCACATATTTGCTCCGCCGCCCATATCAGAAAGCGTCCCGAGAGGCCCCACAAGGCCGCAGGTTCCCATTCCGGCGGAAACACCGGTACATTCCAACTTAAAAACAAGTGTGCTTATAGGGCCGCAAACTGCCGATGCAAGGGTCGGAGGAATCCATATAAGCGGTTTTTTAATTATATTGCTCATCTGAAGCATCGAGGTTCCAAGCCCCTGTGCAAAAAATCCTCCCCAGCCGTTATCGGCAAAGCTTATAACAGCAAAACCTATCATCTGCGCACAGCATCCGGCGGTTGCGGCACCGCCGGCAATTCCGCTTATACCTATCATTGCGCAAATAGCGGCGGAAGATATGGGCAAAGTAAGGATCATACCAACAACGACCGCAATAATAATACCCATCAAAAGCGGCTGCATTTCCGTTGCCGTGTTTATAAAATCTCCGAGCCAGTACATAATATAAGCAATCGCCGGGCAGACAAGCTTTGCAACGGCATAGCCGGCAATGATAGTGACAGTCGGTGTTACAAGAATATCCACTCTTGTCTTTTTTGAAACAAGCATACCGATTTCAACCGCAACTATTGCCGCAGCGTAAGCTCCCGCAGGACCGGCCGTGTATGAAATTGTATTACCGTCGGCAAGGCTGATAACGGCGCCGAGAGAATACGACAGGCTTCCCACTGCCGCACACGAAAACATAACAAGCGGATCTGCCTTAAGAGAATATGCAATCGCTACTCCGATTGCCATTCCGGATGCACCTTGTGCAAAGGTTTTCATTTCTGTAAAAAATCCACCGACAGCGTTAAGGGTTTCATTTGCAACATAATCAGGCCCGAGATACGTTCCGACAGTGCCAAAAATCGTTACGATCAAAAGCGAAGCGAAAAGTCCAAGCGCCATTGCAGACATTGCGTCAATGAAATATTTTTTCGCATATTTTTTAATAACTCCCAAAATATCATCTCCAATGAAAAAAATTACATTTTTATTGTAGCACTATTCATTATCCATTGCAAAACTTTCGAAAAAATTATATAATAATTTTATCACCATTACAAGCGAGGACAAGCTATGAAACCAGTTATCGGCATTTTTCCATCATACGACAGCGAAAAAAAACAAATTTTTATCGACAGCGTCTATATCGACGAAATCGTTGATTCCGGCGGTATCCCTTTTATAATTCCGCTTTCTACCGATCCCAAGCGCAATTTTGAATTTCTTGAAAATCTCGATGGGCTTATTCTTTCCGGAGGGGTCGATATTGACCCGAAATACTATGGTGAAGAAAACGCCGGAAAAAGCGTAGAAATATCCCCCCTTATGGACGAAGCCGAGGCTGTTATTGTTCGTCTTGCTATGGAAGCAAATCTTCCCATCCTGGGAATTTGCCGCGGAATGCAGGCACTTAACGTTTTTTGCGGCGGAAGCCTTATTCAGGATCTTCCTTCTGAACACGGATATTCGGTTGTTCATCGCCTTGAAAAACCGGAGGTTGCTTTCCATGATATAACTATTGAAAAGGTTTCTCCCCTTTCCGAAGCCATCGGTTTTGGAACTCACCATATCAACAGCTATCATCATCAGGCCATAAAAACCCTTGCACCCGGATTTTCTTCCGCAGCCGTTTCTGAAGACGGAGTTATCGAATCCATTTATTGCAAAGATAAAAAATTTGTTCTTGGTGTTCAGTGGCATCCCGAACGCGACTATCACGCCGTTCCCGACAGCAAAAAAATCCTTGATAAATTCATCAAGGTGTGTTCTGATTTGAAAAAGGAGAAAAAATGAACAAAACAGTTCTTATAACCGGTGCTTCCGGCGGCATCGGCCTTGAATTCGCGAAAATTTTCGCATCAAAAGGCGATAACGTAATCCTTGTGGCAAGAAGCGAGGATAAACTTATCAGAATAAGAAAATATCTCGAGGAAAAATATCATATTTTTGCGCGTTTTTACGCAAAAGACCTCACTTTGCCAAATGCGGCAAAAGAGCTTTTCGACGAGATCGTTTCCGATGGCTGCAAAGTTGATTATCTTATCAATAACGCTGGGTTTGGCGATAACAGAGCTTTTCTTCATGCCGATTGGGAAACCCACGAGAAAATGGTAAAACTTAACGTTCTTGCATTAATGGAGCTTTGTTATCTTTTCGGAAGGGCTATGTATAACCGCGGCGGCGGAAAAATTCTCAACGTTGCTTCCGTTGCGGCTTTCAGTGCAGGACCATATATGTCCGTTTATTTTGCATCAAAAGCTTTTGTTCTTTCTTTTTCTGAAGCACTTGCTGAAGAATTTAAAAACCGTGGTGTAAGCGTAACCTGCCTTTGCCCCGGCCCGACGGAAAGCAACTTCGGAAATGCTTCGGATTACGGTAAATCCAATGCATTCAGATTTATGAAGCTTGCGAAAGCCGAAGAAGTTGCCAGAACCGGATATAAAGCCATGATGAGCGGAAAAACCCTTTCCTATCATGGAATAAACGTAAAAGCCATGACTTTTCTCACCAGAATCGTTCCTCGGTCCGTCAGCGCAAAGTTCACAAAATTCATGAATGATACCGATGCCTCGCATAAGCACAAGCTGTAAAGTAAAATAGTTTTACATATTAAAAAGACCGCTTAAAAGCGGTCTTTTTTTCTAAATCGCTTTTACAAGCTCCAATGCGATATCAATAAGATTTCTGCGGACGCTTTTTTGTTCGTTCCAATTTCTTGAATCCCACTTTTCGCCCGATAAATCATCTCCTGCATACAAAAGCTGGGTCAGAGGAATGTTGTAATATTTTGAAACAGCAAGAAAAGCAGCCGTTTCCATCTCCACGGTAATACATCCTTCGCTTCTTCTAAGTTCAATCATATCTGCCGTTTCACGGTAAATAGCATCTGTCGTCCATGTCTTCCCTGTAATATACGGAATATTCATTGAATCAAGCGTATCCATTACGGTTTTAGCCGCTGTACCGTTGCATTCAATTTCACCGGCAGGCTAAATGTAATGATAAGACGTTCCTTCGTCCCTTATTGCCAAAGTAGGAATTATTATCTTTCCCAAATCCATATCATCAACAATACACCCGGCACCGCCGCAAACAATGAATTTTTCACATCCCATAGCGTATAATTCTTCAAGCGTTACCGCCGCACCCGGTGCTGCTGCAAATGGAATTGCGATGCAAATATCATTGCTGTAACCGTAAATCGGAAGATCAACCACCTCGGAATGTAATTTACCGATGATCGGCAATCCTTTTTCAGAAGCAAGTTCTTCGAGCTCTTTTCTGAAAAACGTAATAACACATTTTTTCGGAAGTGATTTCTCAAGAAAATCCGAAGCTTTTATTTTTGCATTATTATTTGTATCAAATTCACATATCGGATATTTGTTTTCTATAATCATGATTTCAAGTCTCAAATTCCAAGAAATTTTTCACCAAGACCATATTTTTCGACTACAAAATCCATATCTTTGTCGCCGCGGCCGGAAAGGTTGACGAGAATGGAACCGCTGTTATGTTCCCTTGCATATCTCATTGCATAGGCAACCGCGTGTGAACTTTCAACCGCAGGAATGATACCTTCAAAACGGCAAAGCTTATAAAATGCCTCCATAGCTTCATCATCGGTAACGGAAACGTAATTAACTCTTCCAACGTCGTGAAGGAATGCGTGTTCCGGGCCAACAGAAGGATAATCAAGCCCGCTTGCAATGGAATAAACCGGATTGGGTTCGCCGTTTTCATCCTGAAGAAGATAGCTGTTGAATCCGTGCAGGATTCCCGGTTTGCCATAGCTCATAGATGCGGCATGGTCGCCGATTTTTTCACCTCTTCCAAGTGGTTCCACTCCATAAATATCAACAGGATCACTGAGGAACGGAATAAAAAGTCCCGCCGCATTGGAACCTCCTCCAACACAGGCAGCAATGGCATCCGGCAAAATACCGGTCATCTCGAGAAACTGCTCTCTTGCTTCGGTTCCCACAACGGACTGGAAATCACGAACCATTTTGGGGAAAGGATGCGGCCCCACAACCGAGCCGATGCAGTAGATGGCATCTTTATATTCATTCATATATGCTTCAAATGCTGCGTCAACAGCCTCTTTAAGAGTTTTCAGTCCTCTTGATACAGGAATGACCCTTGCACCCAAAAGTTTCATTCTTGTGACGTTTGGAGCCTGTTTCTCAATATCAACTTCACCCATGTAAATATCACATTCAAGCCCGAAATAAGCCGCCGCTGTTGCAAGAGCGACCCCATGCTGTCCGGCGCCGGTTTCAGCTATAAGCTTTTTCTTGCCCATATATTTCGCAAGAAGCCCCTCTCCCATGCAGTGATTCAGTTTATGAGCACCGGTATGGTTGAGGTCCTCCCTTTTTAAATAAATCTGACATCTTCCAAGATGATTTGAAAGTCTTTCGCAGTGATAAACTGGCGTTGCCCTGCCCTGAAATTCTTTTCTTATACGGCGAAGTTCATTTATGAATTGCGCGCTGTGGCAAATCGTTTCATAGGCATCGTCAATCTCTTTGAATGCCGGAACAAGCTCATCCGGGATGAACTGCCCTCCGTAAGTTCCGAAAAATCCATCTTTGCTGGGGTAATCTTTAAGATAACGGTCAAAATCTTTATAGCTCATATACATAGTAACAATATCCTTTCAAAATAAAATTTAGTGTTTCAAGAAAATTTTAAGTTTCGCCATCGTTTCATAATAATTACCTCCGAAAATAAAAAAACGCCTTTGTCCCTGTAAAAAACAGGACAAAGACGATAAAAATCTCTGCGGTGCCACCTGGATTGGCAAAAGCCCACTTTGCCGGATACCGACATATCCGCCCGGGATGATAACGGCCCGGCGCCGTCAAGCTATTACTCACGCAATTTGCGCTTTCCTGCTGCCCTCATGAGTCCATTCGCTTTCGCTTTGTTACAGCGATCACACCACCCGCTGCTCTCTTTGAACAATTGCTGAAAGTTACTCTTCTCAATCATCGGTTTTGAAATATTATGGAATATTTATACCACCATTATACGCTTTTGTCAAGTAAATCGCTAAAATATTTTTACAAAAATAAGCGGTGCTCATTTTGAGCACCGCTTAAATTATGTATCTTATGCTTTAAGATCAAGGCCGGAAGCTTTTTTGTCATACATCTGTTTGCAAAGTTCTGCAATGTATGCGCCTGCTTCTACCGGAGGAGTACCTGCTTTATGGATGTTGGAAACAACGGTACGGTTAGCTTCGGGAATACCGGGATAGCCGCCATATACGCAGTATGCGGAAAGAGAGCTGGAAGTTGCAAGACCGGGTCTTTCACCGAGGAGAATTACGGTTACTTTTGCGTTAAGGATCTTTGCAACAGAGTCTTCAGCACCAACGCGTCCGTATTTTACAAAGAAAGGAGTACCAACTTTGAGGTTGGTTGCTTTAAGTCCGTTGTAAATTGCGGGAAGAACTGCGTCGATGTTTGCTTCAACAGCGGAAGAAGAAAGTCCGTCGGAAACAACGATCTGAACGTCAGGATCATTGATGCAGTCTTTTTTGATCTGTGCAGCGGTTTCGTCATCGAAAACACGGCCAAGGTCAGGTCTGGTAAGGTAAGTCTCTTTGCTGTCGCATTTGGTCTGATAACATTTGAGGTTGTTTCTTTCAAGATATTCGTCATGAACATCGTTGAAAACAGCGTCCATTGCTGCAGCGTTATCTGCGCGAACACGAAGAGTAGTTCTGGTAAGAGGACGAGGGCCGCATCTCCAAACGCCAAGACGTGCGTCGGTTTTGGCTTTCAGTCTCATATACTCTTCTTTGTTATAAGGATTGGGAATATTGAATTCTTCTCTGAGGCTATATGCGGAGATGTCGTCTACCTCTCCGTCACATTCGCAGGAGCAGCTGCATTTGGGAGCTGCTTCGCCTTTGGTGGCCTGTGCGATAGCTTCACGGATGATTTTCATAAGTTCGGTATCGTTCATTATAATTGCAGCCTCCTTTCTTATTTAGCGAAGAACATGGATGCGTCGCCTGCACGTTCGCCAAGACGGCCGTCCTCATCGAGGATACCCATCTTGATTGCCCATTTGTGATATTCAGGAGCAGGTTTTCTGTGGCTGAGTTCACGCATGGTGTTGTCGTCGTGGAAGGAAACGTCCTGATACGCAAGCATTACGTCGTCGCCCATAGGAACGCCCATGTAGTCGTTGCAGTTTGCTGCGTTGAGGAGCAGGCAAGCGATTTCCTGGTCATCCTGAGTGATGCCGGTGTGGTTGGTGAAGCAAGGTGCCATACCCATAGGAAGACCGATGATTTTTGCCATGAAGTGGTCTTCAAGGTTACCACGGATCATTTCTTTACCGTCATAGATGGTTTCAGGGCCGATGAAGCCGGTTACGTTGTTGATCATGAAAGGCTCGAATGCACGGGCAAAACCGTAAGTACGGCCTTCAAGAGTCATTTCGTCAGCGCCCTCGTCGCAGTCGATGGACATTTCGGAACCCTGGCCGGTCTCGAAATAAAGTTTGTTCATACCGGTGCCGTAGCATTCTTTCTTAGCAAGATCGTATGCTTCGAGAAGAAGAGCTTTATCAACGCCGAATGCTTCGCAAGCGCTCTGGGTACCAGCGATGGACTGGAAGAACATAGAGAGCGGTGCGCCTTCACGAACGGACTGCATCTGAGTGGTTACGTGAGAAAGAACAGTGATCTGGGTAGGAATCTCCCATTTGTCTTTGAAGTCGCGGAGTGCATGAGAAATTCTCTGGGTGGTTTCAACAGTGTCTTCTACGGGGTTGATACCGAAGCAAGCGTCACCGGAACCGAAAGAAACAGCTTCCTGAACGCCGAGAAGGATGGTTTCGGGGTCGTCTGTGCTGGAGTTGCACTGTGCACGGAAGGAAAGAGTTCCGGGAAGACCGAGCTGGGTTTCGCAGCGGGTAGGTCTGCTGCATTTGCTTGCGCCGTAAATAAGGTCGGAAGCGGAGCAGATTTTTGCAACTGCTGCAACGGTTTCACCGATCCAAGCATAGCTTGCACGGTAAAGATCGTTGGTAGTGGTCTTGTGGTCCATGATCCATTCACGAACTTCAGCGATAGTTTTGTTTTTGAACTGATCGTACATACGTCTGTTCATGGAGTCGATCTCAACTCTGGTGACCTCGTCTTTCTCATAAGGAACGACAGGGTTTTCGGTGATGTCAGCGACGGTAAGCTCACTGAGAACTACTTTAGCAGCGATTTTTTCGGAAACAGTTTCAGGGGCAATGCCGAGATATCTGTCGCCGGATTTCGGTTCGTTTGCTTTTGCGAGAACGTCTTTGACATCACGGAATTCATAAGTTTTTCCGTTAAGTCTGGTTTTCAGTTTCAAAGCGAAAACTCCTTTCTTTTTTTGGTGAAAAGAACCGTTTTAACGGTGCTTTCCCCTATAACTCCGTTTTGTTAAAAACTTCGTTATATAAAGCCGCCTTTCCTCAGGTCGACCAGATTATAACTTTAAAAATAAAGTTAGGAAGGCATAGTCCTATCCTCATACATTATATACCAAATTTGCTAAAATTTCAAGTATTATTCAATAAAATCAAAGGCCGCAACGGTGCCTTTTTCGGAAGATTCTACCATAAATTCACCATTAAGCTTTTCTTTGACAATGGTTTTGACTATTCCAAGGCCGGTTCCGGTCTTTCTCCCCTGCTCGGGGTCAAAACCGATGCCGTCATCGGCAACGGAAATCTTTGTGGAAAGAATCCCTTTTTCAGCGGTAATTGTGACTGTTCCGCTTTTTCCGGCGGGAAAAGCATGCTTTACTGCGTTCTGCAAAAGTTCGTTAACTATAAGAGCTATCGGCGAAGCATAGGCTGCCGAAACATTTATATCCTCTGCCGCAATTTTTATTGCAACAGGCTGTATGGTGCTGACCGAACTTTGAAGAACGTTCGCCCTTACTTTTTCAAGCACAAATTTAAGCGAAGCCGTTTTTTCGGAAACATGAACAATTTCTTCAAGCGTTGCCGCAAGGGCATTTAATCTGCCCGCTGTGTCGTGCAAAACAGAATGAGCATCAAGCTCGCCGGCATATTTCTCCTGGCAGTCAAGCATACCGGAAAGCATGATAAGGCTGTTTTTTATTCTGTGGCGCTGTTCGCGCATCGCAATACTCTGTGCACCGGAATGTTTTTCCTGCTCCCTGAGCTCGGTAACATCCTCGATAATAATCGCAAATTTAATATGATCCGCATAAACGGGAATCGTTGTATATCGAAGGCTGTGGGTGCTTACTTTAACTTCTCTTTTGCGTATTCCGCTTCCGTTCATGCTGCTTCCGGGAAGAAAATATTCATCCGCATCAAGCTGGATATTTTTAAGCGGCATTTTCATAATATCATCAACGTAACCGAGCTTTTTGGAATAAAGCTCCCTTGCCGCAGCATTGCAGGCAACAACCTCGTCGTTATCCCCCACAAGAATAACCGCCTCGCTGAGATAATCCGAAAGCATGCTCATAAGCCCGCCAAAAAGGTTTTCTGCTACATCTTTTGACCCGTCATCAGCCTCACATACACGGGCACCTGCCACATCCGCATTTTTTTCATAAATAAGCGTTGCAATAAGCTTTTCATTATAAAAAAGCGGCTCAACAGTCTGGATAACGTTTCTGTCCTCCGGCATATGTACTGCGCACATTCTTCTGGTGGGTTTTTCAAAACGGAAAGTTCTGTCCACCGCCGGTTCGTCGTGCCAGTTTATAAGCATCCCGAGAATCGGGATCGAATAATTGGACGGAACCGTCTGGGGTTTCGCTTCCGCAACAACTATGGCCGTTTTGCCCGTCATGGAGCGGCAATCTATAAAAACATCCGCTTCTTCCGCATTTGCAAGCGCCTGAAGCATCGAAGCATATTCCTCGAGATGGGTTATTTCCTCATCCGTAAGGTTCGTATATTTCTGACAAAGGGTTCTTGTGATACTATTCAATGCGATTCTCCCATTCCGCTATTATCAGTTCAGCCACAGTTTCGACCGAAATTCCTTTTCTCTTGCTCATTTCACGAAGATAGGTATATGCTCCGTTTTCGTCAAGATTTTTACTTTCCATAATGATAAGCTTTGCTTTGTTTGCAAGTTCCTTGCTTTCGATCTTCTTTTTAAGATTAACGCAATCCTTTTTCAAAAGATATTTTTCTCTGCTTTCAGCAAAGCTTGTATCAAGCACCGAAAGAAGCTGTTCGCGGTAAAATGGTTTTGTTACATAACCTTCCGCCCCGCACTTTATCGCAGATTCAACGTAATCTTCCGTTTCAAAAGAAGTCAGCATCACCGTACAGTGAACAAGCCCTTCTTCAAGCATAACTTTTGATGCCGCAAGCCCATCCATTGCGGGCATCGCAATATCAAGCACCGCCATATCGGCTTTCATTTCGCGCGCCATGCTTACAGCGGACATTCCGTCGCTCGCTTCCGCAACGATCTCATATCCGCTGTTCTCAATACATTTTCTGAAAGCTCTTCTGACTGCAATATCATCATCAGCAATAATAAGCTTTATTTTTTTGTTAGCTTTATCCGCCAAAAAATACACCTTCCGTGCGTTTTATTGATTTTCAAAACCGCTTGCAATAAGCTTTGCAACCTCTGAAGAAGTCATTCCTTTTGCTTTTGCCTTTTTATCAAGAAGTTTTTTTGCTTCCGCAATGGTTATTTTCATTGAAGAAGCGATTATTCCGAGCGCTTCGGATTCTATTCTTTTATTTTCAAGTTCCGAAAGAAGCTTGTTTTTTTCATTAAAAAGCTCTCTTTTTTCGCCTGTTCTTTTCAGTTTTGTCAAAAGCCACGGTATAAGAAATTTTTCCGTGACCGGTTTTGTTATGATTCCGTCTGCCCCTGCTGAAATGGCGTTTTGTGCTGCATCTGCGGAATAATCCTCTGCAACAATAACGACCAATCCGAAAAATCCTTTTTCTCTTAAACAAGCGGCGGCCCTGAAACCATCAACAAATTCCATTTCTTTTTTCAGAAAAACTATTTCGGGCTGTTTTTCAAGGGATTCGGAAACGGCATCAAAACCGTCCCCCGCCGTTCCAATAACAGAACAGCCGTTTTTAATAAGAATATTTTTTATTTCAGAAACAAAGTTTTCGTCG
>JAFUJP010000101.1 GCA_017473745.1 Oscillospiraceae bacterium | reverse complement strand
GCAATTTATTGCCGAAAAGACGGATGAGGGATAACCAAGAACGCGGAGCGCTTATCGAAATTAGACAGGGTTTATCCCTCCTCAGTCGCCTTCGGCGACAGCTCCTCCTCTGAGGAGCTTAATAACATAAACAATAATTTATTTTAATAAACCGGCTGAAAAATCAAAAACTATTCAAAAAAAAGAAAGGGAGAAATGCTCTTGAAAAAATATACAATTTCCGTTGATCCGGCTGCGGCAAGGTTTTACGAAACCGTTGCCGCGAAAACAGGCACCACAGCAGAAAGGCTTATGTCCGCGACATTGTTTCGATTTGCCGGAGAAATTGCGGTGAAAGCCGCAAAAGAAAATCAAAAACCGAAAAGCTGAAATCAAAATATTGTAAAAATCGCCGCCATGCGCTATAATTAAATTGGAATAAATCAATTATAAGGCGATGATTATATGAGAATACTTGCAATAGAATCTTCCTGCGACGAAACCGCCGCCGCAATAATCGAGGACGGACGGAAAATCCTTTCATCTGTTATCAATACCCAGGTTGCCGAGCACGGACTTTACGGCGGAGTCGTGCCCGAAATCGCTTCGCGCCGTCATACCGAAAACATCGTTGCGGTGGTTGATAAGGCACTTTCCGATGCCGGAATGACCCTTGATGAGGTGGATTATATCGCTGTAACCGCCGCGCCGGGGCTTATCGGTGCGCTTCTTGTGGGAGTGAACTTTGCCAAGGGGCTTTCTCTTGCCACTGGCAAAAAGCTTATCCCGGTTCACCATCTTAAAGGACACATTGCGGCAAACTATCTTGCCCATCAGGAACTGAAGCCGCCTTTCCTTTGCCTTGTGGTTTCGGGCGGCCACAGCCATATTGTCGAGGTTTCGGATTATACGAAATTTAAAATTCTCGGCAAAACCCGCGACGATGCCGCGGGCGAAGCCTTTGATAAAGCGGCGCGCGCCATGGGGCTTCCGTATCCCGGCGGCGTTCATCTTGATAAAATGGCTAAGGAAGGCGACCCGAAAGCATTCAAACTCCCGAAGCCGAGGGTCGAGGGCAGCCCCCTTGATATGAGTTTTTCGGGACTTAAAACTGCCGTTGTGAATATACTGCATAATGCGGAGCAAAGGGGCGAAACCGTAAATGTTCCGGATCTTTGCGCTTCGTATCAGGACGTTATCTGCCATGCGCTTGTGGATAGGCT
Source organism: Oscillospiraceae bacterium (assembly GCA_017473745.1). GTDB lineage: Bacteria > Bacillota > Clostridia > Oscillospirales > Ruminococcaceae > UMGS1668. The sequence continues at coordinate 2,248 of JAFUJP010000101.1, read as the reverse complement.
GATGCTCGCGGCAAAAGAGGGCGGCTACAAAACAATCGTTGCCGCCGGCGGAGTTTCGGCAAACAGCGGTTTGCGTGCCCTTCTTGAAAGGGAATGCAAACGCCGCCATCTTGAATTTTTTGTTCCGCCGCTTGAACTTTGCGGGGATAATGCGGCAATGATAGGTTCCCAGGCTTATTATGAAGCGTTGGCGGAGCATTTTGCGGATCTTTCGCTCAACGCCAGACCAACCATGCCCATTGACGAGGATTTTGAATAACAGAAACAAAGGATGTTTGCAATTTTGATTTAAGTTAATTGCAGATATCCTTTTTTGTTTATCATCAAATGGTGGATTTTGCATATTTTAACAATAAAACTTGCAAAAATCTATTGCAAAACAAAAAAAGAAAGTATATAATATGCCCATAGACGTCTTTTTCGGAAAGGAGTTGTCACTATGACGAATAATCCCCATGTATTAAACTGGATAGAAGAAATGAAAGCCCTTGTAAAACCCGATAAAATCGTTTGGGTGACAGAGGGTGAAGAACAGATAAAAGCCCTCAAGGCCGAAGCTGTTGCCACGGGCCTTATGGAAGAACTCAACCCCGAAAAACTTCCGGGCTGTCTTCTTCACAGAACGAAAGTCAACGACGTTGCAAGGGTGGAAGCGAGAACTTTTATCTGCACCACCAAAAAAGAAATGGCCGGCCCCACAAACAACTGGGTTGAAAAGGATGAGATGTATGCACGCCTTCGCCCGCTGGCCGACGGCGCAATGAAAGGCCGCACCATGTATGTGGTTCCTTACTGCATGGGTCAGATAGGCTCTCCCTTTGCAAAAATCGGTATCGAACTTACAGACAGCATCTATGTTGTGCTCAATATGGAGATCATGACCCGCATGGGTCAGCCTGCCCTTGATCAGCTGGGCGATTCGGCGGATTTTGTAAAAGGGCTTCATTGTTCCCTTGATGTTGACGAAGAACAGCGTTACATAGTTCAGTTCCCGGAGGACAACACCATCTGGTCGCTGAACTCAAACTACGGCGGGAACGTGCTTCAGGGCAAAAAATGCTTTGCCCTGCGAATCGCTTCCTGGCAGGGCTGGAAGGAAGGCTGGATGGCGGAGCACATGCTCATCCTTGGTATCGAAAATCCGGAAGGCGAAATAAAATATGTAACAGCGGCGTTTCCTTCCGCCTGCGGAAAAACGAACCTTGCGATGCTTATCCCGCCGGAAATTTACCGTGAAAAAGGATATAAAGTATGGTGCGTGGGCGACGATATCGCGTGGCTTCGCATAGGAAAAGACGGACGCCTTTGGGCGGTCAACCCCGAAAACGGCTTTTTCGGCGTAGCACCGGGCACGAACGTAAAATCAAACCCCAACGCCCTTGCGGCGACCATGAAAAACACGATTTTTACCAACGTTGCGCATAATCTTGATGATAACACCGTCTGGTGGGAAGGTCTTGATAAAAACCCGCCCGAAAATGCCATAGACTGGAAAGGCAACCCCTGGAGCGCTTCCACTGCATCCGAAAAGGCGGCGCATCCCAACAGCCGTTTTACCGCGCCGGCGAAAAACTGCCCCTGCGTAAGCCCGAAGTTTGATGACCCGGAGGGTGTTCCGATTTCCGCGATGATTTTCGGCGGGCGCAGGGCAAAAACCGCGCCGCTGGTATATCAGTCCCGTGACTGGAAGCACGGCGTTTTTGTGGGTTCCACCATGGCCTCAGAAACCACCGCAGCCGCGGCAGGCGCGGTTGGTGTTGTTCGCCGGGATCCTATGGCTATGCTTCCTTTCTGCGGATACCACATGGCAGATTATTTCGGCCACTGGCTCGAAATGGGTGAAAAACTCGGGGACAAAGCTCCGAAGATTTTCAACGTAAACTGGTTCCGCACTGATGATGAAGGAAAATTCATCTGGCCGGGATTCGGCGATAATATGCGCGTTCTTATGTGGATCCTCGGCCGCTGTGACGGAAGTGCAGACGCGGTCGAAACCGCCATAGGCTATGAGCCGAAGCCCGAGGATATCAACCTTGAAGGACTTGACATCACGAAGGAAACTCTTGCAGACCTTCTCTCTATGGATAAAGAGCTTTGGAAGACGGAGGCGGAGGGCATACGTGAGTTCTATAAAAAATTCGGTGAAAAGCTCCCGAAGGAACTTATGCAGGAGCTTGAAAAGCTTGAAAAGAATCTTGAATAAAAAATGTCCGCCCGAATGGGCGGACATTTTTTTGAGATAAATTAT
>JAFUJP010000100.1 GCA_017473745.1 Oscillospiraceae bacterium | reverse complement strand
TGGATTCGGAGCAGCTTTTTGTTACGGCAAGGGGAGTTTATGCCCTTACCACCGAGGACATCAGCGGCGAAAAATACACCCAGAACAGAAGCTATTTTATAAACAAAGAGCTTTGCAAAGAAAACCTTAAAGATGCCTTTTGTGCGAAATGGAAAGAGTTTTTTGTGCTTTCCGTCGGCGGGAAGCTTTATCTTCTTGATACGAGCAGAAAAAGCTATCAGCGGGGCGAGCCTTTGAGCACCTTCCAATACGAGTGTTATCTCTGGGACGGATTTGACGCGAGGATCCTTTGGGAGGAGGACGGAGTTCTTTTATTCGGGGACGGAGCGGGAAATATCTGCAGGTTTACGGAGAATCTTTATTCCGACAACGGGAAAGCCATAAGGGCTTTTTGGACCGTTCCGGACTTTGCGGGAGGGACATTCTGGCGAAACAAGACCATCCGCATTGTTGCCCTTGAGCTTGCACCTTATGCACAAAACAAAGTGCGGCTTGAATATAAGCGGGACGGATTTTGGAACGTTCTTAAAGAATGGACGGACAAAATCACTTTCTTTCAATGGGACGCAATAAGCTGGGGACACTTTACATGGAGCGGGAATTCCGGCCCGAGGACCCTTACCCTTAAAACGAAGATAAAAAAATTCGATAAAGTCGGGTTCCGCATAGTCTGCGACGAACGGGACAGGGCCTTTGGACTTTACGGATTTTCGATCGAATATGCCGAGAGCGGGAGGTTCAAGAAATGACGGAGATTATTTTTGCGATTATTGGAGTATTTTTCTTTGCTCTTACCCTTGGGTTTATCATGGGGGAAACGCTTTCGGAAATGAACAGGAAGAGGGCGGAGGTTAAGGTTGTGGAAGAAAAAACGCCGCAGAGCGGCTACACCTCATCCGACACGCCTTACGGCGTGCCACCTTCCCCTCAAGGGGAAGGCTTTAAAGAGGAAATAGACCCGATGATGCTGCGGAACGGGTTCGGGGTTACGAGGGACAGAAACCCGACCTTTGCGGAGCAATACATGAACATTTTGAACTATAACGGCGAGAGCCAGACGGAGGGAGATTATGAAGAAAGCGGAAATGACGCCGCAGAAGATATGGGATGAATATCTTAAAGGCGAGGACTATCATTCGCAGATAGATCTTCACGAAACCGTCCGAAAAAACGAGAAGTTTTATAACGGCGACCAATGGGACGGAGTGAACGCGCCCGACCTTGAAAAGCCGGTTATCAATATTTTCAAAAGAGCGGTTACCTATATGGGGAGCCAGATAATAAGCGACGACATCGGGGTGAGCCTTGAACCTTTCACCGAAAACGAGGAAACCTCGAACATTTGCAGGATTCTTAACGAACAGCTTGACAGGATCATCGAGAACACCAAGGCGAAAACCAAAAACAGGGAAATCATCCGGGAGGCGGCGGTTACCGGTGACGGTTGTTTTTACGCATGGTTTGACCCGGAGAAGGGCAAAAACGGCGAAATCGAACTTGAAGTTATCGACAACGAGAAAGTCATCTTCCGAAATCCATTTGAGCACGACGTTCAGAAGCAGAGGAGCATCATCATAGTGAAGCGAATGCTTCTTGACGACGTTAAGGAGATGGCGGCGGCGAACGGAGTTTTGGAGGACGAAATCGCGCAGATCCAGCCGGACGACCGCACCGATTATGCCGGCGAAAAGAAGGACGTCGGAAAGAGCCTTGTTACGGTTCTTTTGCGCTTTTGGAAGGAAAACGGCACTGTTTGCTTCTGCGAAAGCACCGAGGAGGTTTTCATCAGAAAGCCGGTTGTGACAAAGGCAAAGCTTTATCCCGTTGCATGGATGCCCTGGGAAAAGAGAAAAGACGGATATCACGGAAAGGACGTTATGAGCCCGTATATCCCAAACCAGATTTACGTCAACAAAATGTGGGCGCTTGCGATGGTGTTCAGTTCCAAAATGGCATGGCCCCAGCGCTTTTATGACGCCACCAAAATCCGCGGCGGGCTTTCTAACAAAGTGGGGCAGGCCTTCGGCGTTGCGGGCGACCCGAAAACAGCGATTTTTTATGATTCCCCGGCGGGGAACATGAGCGCCCAGGTTCTTGAACTTGTTGACCACACCATTCAGTACACCAGAGAAAGCCTTGGCGTTACCGATGCGGCCCTTGGCGACATCAAGCCGGAGAACACTTCGGCCATTGTTATGGCGGCGGAACAGACCGCCGCGCCCCTTATATTCCAGAAGCTTGGGAATCATCAGCTTTGGGAGGACCTTATCCACATTTTTCTTGAAATCATCGGGGAGTTTTACGGAATCCGAAGCATCATTACGGAAGTTGCTCTTCCGGACGGAACGCAGGAAAAGAAAGAAGTGGAACTTGATTTTTCTAAAATTGACTATGATTCCTTCGACATTAAAGTGAACATCGGTTCCGCTACATATTGGAGCCAGCTTATGCAGGTTCAGACCATGGACGCGTTCTTCAGCGCGGGAATCATAGATGACGCGGTCCTTTACCTTGAGCATATTCCGGACGGCTATGTTTCCGGCAAGGAGGAGCTTATAAGGGAGCTTCGGGAAAAGCGGGAAAAGGCGGCGATGATGCAGGGAGTTCCGGCAGGAGGAATGAATCCCGCCGCCTTGCCTGCGGTATCGGAAGGGAACCCGGAAGCCATGGGACAGCTTGAAGCGAAGCTGATGAACATTTAAATGAGCGAGGAGCGGGAAAAGAATCCCTCCACCGCTTCGCGGTCCCCCTCCCTTTAGGCAAGGGAGGCTTATAAGGAAGGAGAATTATATGGCACTTGAAAAGATAACGGAAAATGACCTTTTGGGGAAGGGCGTTATGGGGCAGCCGGAAGTTCCGGGGCTTACGGCATCGGAGATGCAGGCGGCCATCGAGCAGATAACCCGCGAGGTCGTTATTCCGAAAATAAACGAAATAATCGAACAGGCCGCATCGAAAGAGGACCTTGAAAAGCTTCTTATCGAAGCGGGAGCGGTCACATCGGTATTCGGCAGAGCGGGAAACGTCAGGGCAAGGAAAGGCGATTACACCCCGGAAATGGTGG
>JAFUJP010000099.1 GCA_017473745.1 Oscillospiraceae bacterium | reverse complement strand
GCAATTAATGCACTTTCAAGAGCTTGACCACGTACAATTTTCTTGTTTGTTTTTTCGTAGTCAAGAAGCTTTTTACTCGCAAGTTTATTATTTGGGTCGTTGTCATATTTTTTATTGGTAGCTTCAAAATCGTCATTAATGCGAACTCTGAAAGAAACAAAAGCATCAAATTGTTCGTCCATAAGTTCGACAGCATCATGGAAGGTGCGACTATATGTGCTTTTCCAAATTTCATAGTCCGGATTTTCTTCAAGATATTTTAAGATTGCAATTCTTTCTCTTAAAAAGTAATCACTCAATTCATAATCATATGCACGTTGTATTTCTTTTGCGTCTTCAAAAGTATTTACGTTTTTATACATTAAGCTTACCGCAGATTTAAGCCCGTCAATACCATCTTCTATGGTAAGGGAACGAAGTAAACTTTTCAGCATAAGAATATTGGAATCTTTCGTATTTTCGTCATTCTGAAGCATATCGATGGTTTTGTCAAGAGCAGTACCATCTTTTCCGCTTTCAAAAGCGGCCAAAGCTTCTTCATAAGTTGTCATTTTAATACCTCCAGATGTCAGGTTTCAACAGTATATCCGCATTTGTTGCACTGATATAAAACCTTTTTCTTGCCAAGAGCACCTGCGGCAAGTCCAATAGGTCCGGCAATAACTGCGCCAACGATAGCTTTCCCTCCGCTGAAGCCGCCTTTTCTCTCGCTTACGGAATGCATTATTCCCATTCCGCATTTAGGGCAAATGGTATATTCAAGATTTCTTCCCATTCTTTATACCTCCATATACTCAAATTCTATTGTATCTTAATAATACATCTTTATTTTCCCTATGTCAATAATAATAAATCCTATAAATCCCCATAATTTGATGTGCATGGCATTATATTATATATGTCGGAGGTGATTTTATGGATTATATTGATTGGTTTGCAACAAGGCTTTCGGAACTTCGTTTGGAAAAAGGCGTTTCCGCAAGGGATATGAGCCTTTCTCTCGGTCAAAGCGAAAGCTATATTAATAAAATTGAAAATCACCGAACAATGCCTTCTATGGCAGGTTTTTTCTATATCTGTGAATATTTTGGAATTGAACCCGCTGAATTTTTTAATGCGGCTTCCCGCTCCCCTCGAAAATCACGCGAAATTATAGACGAGATCGAAAAACTCTCTCCTCTTCATTCCGAACATATTCTTTCTTTGATAAAAGACCTTAATTCAAAATAGTTTTTATAAAAGCCTTCTGTCAATGAAGGCTTTATTCTCTCTTTACTTTCCCTTTCAAAAATAGTATTATATTACCATAGCTTAAAATAGGAGGATTATTTGAAATGATCAAACTTGATATCAAAGGCTACGGTTCCATGCTCATCGAACTTGACCCCATTGCAGCACCCAAAACCGTAGAAAACTTTACCAAACTTGTTGAAAAAGGCTTCTTTGACGGCCTTACCTTCCACCGCATCATCAAAGGCTTCATGATTCAGGGCGGCGACCCCGCAGGCAACGGCACCGGCAGCTGCAAACCCGAAATTTACGGCGAATTTGCCGCAAACGGCTGGGCACAGAACACCATCAGCCATAAGCGCGGCGTTATCTCCATGGCAAGAACTTCCGACCCGAACTCCGCTTCCTGCCAGTTCTTCATCGTTCATGAGGACAGCGAATTCCTCGACGGCAACTATGCCGCTTTCGGCCACGTTACCGAAGGCCTCGAGGTTCTCGACGCAGTTGCTTCCGTTTCGACCTATCCCAACGATATGCCCTGCAAAAAAGTTGTCATCAAGAAGATGTCCATTGTCTGATGGAAAAGCTTAAATTAAAAGCAACCGCAGAAGCTGTTGCCATACTCCTTGGATTTTTCGTTTTCGGGATGCTCATCTCATATCTTTTCGACGAAGTCACCGCCGAGCTTTTTCGGGTGGTTCTCCTCGAATGGGGCGCATTCCCGATGCTCTGCGCCATTGTAGGCGGCGTTGTTTCCATGAAAAACGGCTTTATGCCCCTTTACGGAATCCTTTCCGCGGTGGTTTTTCTGCCGTTTATGTTCCTTTTCTTTGAAGTGAACTGGGGTCTTGTAATCGCATACGGGCTTTTCGGCGCACTGGGCAGCCTTTTCGGGCATTGGCTCTTCCTCAAAGAAGTAAAGCGCATCGAAGAAGGAAAACCGGAAAAGAAAAGAAAATCCATCATTTTTTCCTTGTTCGACAGATACGATACGAAAAAATATAAATAAGCGCAAAAATAATCGCCGCCCAAACGGGCGGCGATTATTTTTTGTATATGGCGGAACGGTCAAGACCGTTCCCTGCCGTTAAATTTACGGAATATCAAAGGACATAAAAAAGTATTCCGATGGCCTGCAAAACTGTTCCTATAACCACAAAAACGTGGAAAACCGTGTGATATACCGGTTTCTTTTTGCCGATGCCGTAAAGCACCGCGCCGATGGTATAGGAAATTCCGCCCGCAAGAATCCAAAGCACCCCGCTCCATGTAAGGACCTCGACGGTCTGCTTAAAGCAGATTACGATGAACCAGCCCATGAGGATATAAAATATCATCGAAAGCTTTTTGTATTTGTTGTGGTCGATGGCGGTGAAAGTTGCGGCAAAAGCCGCAAGCGCCCATTCAGCACCGAGAACTGTCCATGCAAGAGCCGGATATTCCGGGCGCATAGCCACAAGCAGGATCGGGGTATAGGTTCCGGCGATGAGCAGATAGATGGTGCAGTGGTCGATAACCTGCATGACTTTTTTCGCAAAGCCGGGTTTCAGCCCGTGATAAACGCTTGAAACGGTATAAAGCGCAATCATCGAAACGCCGTAAACGGCACAGCCGACCACGCCCCAGATATCCCTGTTGAATGAGGCGATTATCACCGTCAGAAAAAGAAGAATTATTCCGATGGCGCCGCCGACTATATGGGTCGTCATATTGGCTATTTCATCGCCGCGGGTATAATTCGGCAAAATTCTTTCGCTTATAGGTGTTCTTTTCATAATTTTCTTTCTCCCCAGAAGAAGAGAGCAACGGAACCGGGGCCGACGTGACAGCCACAGACCGGTTCAAAATAGTTTACCGTGGTGTTTCCGGTAAAGCCGTGCTCCCGGAGTTTTTCCGTAAGGAAATCCACCGCGTTTTCGTTGTCGCCGTGGATTATCATTACGTCGGCGGATTTATCAAATACGAGTTCGTCGTATTTTTTGATGATTTCAAGGATACATTTGTTGATTCCGCGGCATTTGCCCCAGGCAACAATGTGGCCCTCTTCGTCGCCCCTCAAAAGAGGCTTTATATTAAGGATAGTGCCTATGGCGGCGGTTGCGCCGGAAATTCTTCCGCCTTTTTTAAGATAAGAAAGATCATCAACGGTAAAGAACTGGCACATATGGTTTTTGCGTTCCTCGGTTATTGAAACAACTTCCTCGAAGGTTCTGCCTTCTTCTATGAGCTTTGCCATAGCAACAACCTGCATTCCTATGCCAAGTCCCGCGCCGAGGGAATCTATAACGGCGATTTTTGCTTCGGGATATTTTTCGCGAAGTTCCTCCGCGGCAATTTCCGCCGCGCGGACAGTTCCGCTGACTCCGCCGGAAAGTCCGATGTAAACAACCTCGTTTCCGGCTTTGATCACTTTTTCAAATTCATCATGGAAAGTGGCGGAATTTATCATGGAAGTTTTCATTTCCGCGCCGTTTCTCATGGCATCATAAAAAGCTTTTCCGTCAAAATCACGCTCAAGGTCATACTGAACGTCAACACCGTTCATGGAATAGCAGAGAGGGATTATATTTACACTATATTTTTTGTTAAGCGCCACCGGAAGATTTGAAGCCGTATCCGCAAAAAGCCTTATCATTTTTAATCAACCCTCTCTTTTCCCCAAAAGAAGAGCGCAACAGTACCGGGGCCGGTGTGGCTTCCGATGGTTGTTCCGACATAGTTGATAATAACTTTTCCGTCAAGCTTGGTAAAGCGTTCTTCGATAAGTTTCGCAACTTCCTTTGCGTCCTCAACACAGGCGGATTGGGAAATATAGCATTTTCCGGAATAGTCAAGGCCGTCGTCTGCGTTTTCTTCCATGCGTTTAACGATTTCCTGAATGACTTTTTTCTTTGAACGGATCTTTGCCCTTGCGGTAAGATGTCCTTCACAGTCAACGTTGAGGAGCGGGCAGATTCCGAGGATCGTTCCGATAGTGCCGGAGGTCTTTGAAACTCTGCCGCCTTTGATGAAGAATTTAAGGTCGGAAGAGAAGAACCAATGGTGAAGTCTGCGTTTGTTTGCTTCGGTCCAGTCGCGAAGCTCGTCAATTCCCATGCCTCCGTCACGAAGATCGGCCATTTTGTCAACAAGAAGCCCGAAACCGGAAGATGCCGCAAGAGAATCCACAATATATATTTTTCTTTCGGGGTAACGCTCTTTTGCAATTTTGGCTGCGTTGGTCGCAGCATTGAAAGAACCGGAAATTCCGCTCGAAAGGCTGAGATGAAGAATATCCTTGCCCTCTTCAAGGAATTTGGTGAAATATTCAAGATATTCCGAAACGTTTACCTGCGAAGTCTGGGTATCCTCTCCGGAATCCATTCTCTGATAGAATTCTTCAAAAGGAATGCTCTGGCCAAGGTCATCGGCATAGTCAACGCCGTTGAGTTTATAATGAAAACAGATATATTTTATATCTCTTGCTTCAAAATGTTCTTTGGTAAGGTCCGCTGTGGAACAGCAGCTGAGGATGTAATCCGCCATATTCGTATCTCCTTTTCGGTGGTGGTTTTGTGATGAAAATATCTTACCCGATAAGCCGAAAGAAATCAATATTTCGGAGCTATACTCTTTAAAACCAAAAAGTAGAGCCGGCAAAAACCGGCTCTACTCAGAGTAGAATGGCTTATTTATGCGCTTTTTTCACCCTGAAAGAGAGAAAAACAATAAGTTCCGCTGGAATTATCAAAAGAAGTATCTGCCACGGATTAAATGGAATAAAGCTGAGATATATGGTCAAAATCACGCTTGCCACAAGGGGATAAATTATGTGGCGGTTGTTCCTTCCGCTTTCCCAAACCGAATTGAGCACCAGAAGGGTAATAAGCGAAACCGGAATGGCGTAAATAAAAACAAGCCACCAGTTTGCTTCGAGCAGCCAGCCCACAATATAAAGGAACAGTGCAAAAGTCCAGATTCCGGCAATGGCTATGGTGGTGATAACTCTGCTGCTGTAACCGCGTTCTTTTTTCTTTTCAACCGGCGGCTTCCATTCGTCATGTGAATTGAGAATATAGTCAACGCTCACTCCGAAAATCTCGCCCATTTTTTTAAGAACGTAAGCATCGGGAACAGCCTCTGCTCTTTCCCATTTGGAAACGCTTTTATCGGAATAACTCAAAAGCTCGCCCAGCTCCGCCTGGGTCATGCCCTTTGCTGTGCGAAGATTTATGATGTTGCTGGCGGTTATAACTTTAAGATCCTCCATCGGCTGTTCACCTCGCTTTCTGAAGTTATATTATACATCATATTTATGAACTTTTCCATCGAATTTCGGAAAAAGAAAGATAAATTATTGTTTATATGCATTTAAAGCCTTCCCCTTGAGGGGAAGGTGGCATCGCTTCGCGATGACGGATGAGGTGTTTCTATGCAAACACGGAAATTAGCGGACAAACACCTCATCACCGCCTTCGGCGGAGCTTCTC
>JAFUJP010000098.1 GCA_017473745.1 Oscillospiraceae bacterium | reverse complement strand
GGGTAAGAACGTATCCGCCCTGTGCCCCGCGGATGCTTTTAACAAGTCCGGCCTTTGAAAGCTGGCTTATTATCTGCTCAAGATATTTTTCGCTGATATCCTGGCGCTTTGCGATTTCTTTTACGGGAACAGGCCGCCCGCAGCCTTCTTTGGCAAGGTCGAGCATAAGCCTGAGGCCATAGCGGCCTTTTGTGGAGATCATCATATTAAAAATCCTTTATATAATATAATTAATAATATTTTAAGCAATTAATTATACCACAAGAGTTAATTCATAGCAATATAAAGGGGGTTAAAAATTTATTAATTTTTGGAATAAAAAAATAAAAGCTTTCTCTGTACTCATAGTGGCGCACCTGTGTATGTACCCATTTTCGCGGAGCGCTTTAAAGCCTCCCCTATCAGGGGAGGTGTCACCGAAGGTGACGGAAGGGTGGAAACCCTGTTAAGTCTGCGGTTGTCGCCTAATCGAATGTAGGGAACGGTCTTGACCGTTCCGTTTTTTTGTAATTTGTTATGTACCCCCATCTCTTTGACGGCGCAAAGAGACGGCGGTACCCGTCAGAGAAACGCCTTTCTAACCCTTGCAGTTTGCTCCCGCAAACGCTGTCCCCTTTCAAAAGGGGACAAAACGCCCCACCGAACGAACGGAGATTTCTAATCTCCACCGTCGCCGTTCGGAGCCGGCAACGGTTTTCATTTTACCGCGTTGGCTCGACTGTGGCGATTCACCAATCCACTGTAGGGAACGCCGTCCTCGGCGTTCCGTTTCGCGGAGCGCTTTAAAGCCTTCCCAGAGGGGAAGGTGGCATCGCGAAGCGATGACGGATGAGGGATAACCAAGAACGCGTAGCGCATAAGTCTCCTTTAGCGATAGGGCCTTTAAAATAAAAAGGGCGGGAGTTTCTTCCCGCCGTGCATTTTATTTTTCAAGAAGAACCACAGCGTGAGCACCGATGCCTTCGCTGTGAAGCCCAAGGCCTTCTTCTGTGGTTGCCTTTATGTTTACGTTTTCGATATCCGTGCTCAAAGCCTTTGCCAAAACGCCCCGCATTTGTTCGATATATGGCTTGAGCATCGGTTTTTCTGCTATAACGGTGCAATCAAGGTTGCAGACTGAATATCCGGTGCTCAAAATTTCGGCGTAAACATCTTTAAGAAGTTCGATGCTGTCGGCATCCTTGTATTTCGGATCTTTATCAGGGAATCTTCTTCCGATATCGGGCAAAGCAAGCGCCCCCAAAAGCGCATCCGCCGCAGCATGAGCAAGAACGTCCGCATCCGAATGCCCGAGAAGCCCCTTTTCATAAGGTATTTCAACCCCGCCGAGGATAAGGCGGCGGCCTTCTGCAAATTTATGTACGTCATAGCCGTGACCTATGCGGATCATTTCTCTTCCCTGCCCTTCAAAAGCGCCTCAGCGATAAGAATATCTTCCGGCGAGGTGATTTTTATATTATATTTTTTGCCCGGAGTAAGAAAAACTTTTCGGGCGTCGTTTTCAAAAATTCTGCTGTCGTCCGTCCAGTCGGAAAGCTCCCGAAAAGCGCGTTCCATGGCGGATTTATAGACCTCGAGGTCAAAAATCTGCGGAGTTTGGGCGGCAAAAAGTTTTTCTCTTGCGGGGGTGTATTCCACAAACCCGTTTTTTTTGCCGTATTTGATGGTATCCGTCACCGGAACGGCCAAAACTGCGCCGCCGCAGCGGAATGCATCGTGGGCACAGCGGCTTATATCATCGGGCGTGATAAGCGGGCGCGCGCCGTCGTGAATGGCAGCGAAAGCTGCTTCGGAAGAAACTGCCCCGACCCCGTTTCGGACCGATTCGGCCCTTGTGGCGCCGCCGGCAACAACCGCAGAAAGCTTTTTTATAGCATATTCTTCTGCGAGAGCCTTGATTTTTTCAATGGAAGCTTCGCGCGTTACCACAACGATTTCCGAAACGTCATCGCAGTTTTCGTATGCAAGTAGGCTTCTTGCGATAACGGGAACGCCGCTTATGGGAAGGAAAATTTTATCTTCGCCGCCCATTCTTGCGGAACTTCCGGCGGCAACAATGACCGCGCTCAAAAACGGTTTTGAAAAAAGGCTTGCTTCAAAATATTCTTCCATAAGAAAACCTCCTTGTTTAATAGCCTCCCCTATCAGGGGAGGTGGCATTTCCGAAGGAAATGACGGAAGGGTGGAAATTATTTTCTATTTTTATCATACCACAAATCCCGCTTTTTGAAAAGAAAAAACGGAGTTTGACAACGCCCTTTTTCGGATATATAATTATCCGTAGAACAATCGAAGGAGGCGTTTTTATTTTGGAAAACAAACGCGGACTTTTTATCGTTATAGAGGGCGTTGACGGAAGCGGAAAATCCACCCAGGCAAGATTACTCTCGGATTATCTCCGTTCCCTCGGAAGAACGGTCCACCACACCGCCGAACCCACTGAAACCGGCCTTGGCGGCATGGTGCGCGACGGCCTTGGCGGCGAACACCCCCGCACCCGCGAAGAGCTTGCGGCAATGTTTGCGGCGGATAGGGTCGCCCATAACGTAAGCCCGAAAAACGGAATAATCAAGCATATAAACGAAGGAACGGACGTTGTCTGTGACCGCTATTATTATTCTTCCCTTGCCTATCAGGGCGTTGACGGTGCCCTTGATTGGGTTGCGGGAATGAACCTCGATTCCCCGGTCATCACAAAGCCGGATATCTGCATTTTCCTCGATATGGATCCTGAAAAATGCCATGAACACATCCGCGCAGGAAGAACCCATTTCGAGATTTATGAAGAAAACGCCGCAATGATAGCCGAAACCCGCCGCCGTTACGGAATCGTTTTTGAAATGCTCAAAGACCGGGATAACATCGCCATAATCGATTCCACCGGCACCATCGAAGAGGTTTTTGAACAGATAAAAACTGAAATCGATAAACTTTTATAAAACGCAGAAAAAGCACCCGCAAGGGTGCTTTTTTTATTATCCAAACATCAGTCAATCCGTAGGGGCGGATATCATCCGCCCGCAAAATATCGCCGCTTTACTGTAGGGAGGGGGCTGCGCCCTGAGCGAAGCGAAGAAGTACTCTTG
>JAFUJP010000097.1 GCA_017473745.1 Oscillospiraceae bacterium | reverse complement strand
GATGCCGACACAGCGCAGTCTATGACTGCGCTGTCTTTCTTATTCCTCCTTAGCTCAGTTGGCAGAGCATGCGGCTGTTAACCGCAGGGTCGTTGGTTCGAGCCCGACAGGGGGAGCCAATATCCGGGTGTTCGCAAGGGCACCCGGATACTTCAAAAAATGGGCCTTTAGCTCAATTGGTCAGAGCAACCGGCTCATAACCGGTCGGCTTGGGGTTCGAGTCCCTAAAGGCCCACCATTTATATAATTTAATAGGGGCATAGTGTAATGGTAACATCCCGGTCTCCAAAACCGTTGTTGAGGGTTCGAGTCCTTCTGCCCCTGCCATTAAAAAAACCGTCCAAAAGGGCGGTTTTTTTGTTTGCAATAAATTTTTTATTTAAATTTTTAGGAAAGGCTAATGATGTAAAGAAGATTTGTTGAATTCAATAAAAACAGACCACTCAAATGAGTGGTCTGTTTTGAATTTAAAATATAGTTTCATTTATCCATTCCGCAGGGGAAGGATTTTTCGACGAGGGATTTATCGTTCGTTACGGTATCATAAAAGCGGAACCCGCCGGCAAAGTTATACGCGGTGTATCCGTTCCCTTCAAGAATACGGCTTGCGATATAGCTTCTTAGCCCGCTTTGGCAGATTACATATACCGGTTTTTCTTTTTCTATTTCATTAAGACGGTTTCGGAGTTCATCAACCGGAATATTTTTAAAACCCTCCACATGGCCGCGCCTGTATTCACCGGGTGTTCTGGTATCGAGCAGAGTTACACTGCCGTCACGGGGAAGATTTTCTTCGTCCTCGAGGAACCATTGTTTAAGGGTTCCGTTTGATACGTTCTCGATCATAAATCCGGCCATATTCACGGGATCCTTTGCGGAAGAATAGGGCGGAGCATAGACAAGATCTATATCTTTAAGCTCCCTTGCATCAAGACCGGCTCTTGCGGCAGTAGCAAAAACATCTATCCTTTTATCAACGCCGTCATATCCTACTATTTGTGCACCCAAAAGGCGGAAGGTTTCTTTTTCGAAAAGAACTTTTATGGTCATAACTTTTCCGCCGGGGTAATATCCCGCATGGCTCATGGGGGAAAGTATCACTTTGTCATATTTTATGCCGGATTTCTTTGCGGTTTTTTCGCTTATTCCGGTGGAAGCCGCCGTAATATCAAAAACTTTAACGATGGAGCTTCCCTGGGCGCCTTTATAAGTGCTTTCAATTCCGCAGATATTATCTGCCGCAATGCGCCCTTGTTTATTGGCGGGGCCGGCAAGGGACATAAGGGTATCTTCTTCGGTGACAAAATTCTTTACCTGAACGGCATCGCCAACGGCATAGATATCTTTTTCGGAAGTTTCCATGCGGCTGTTGACAACGATGCTTTTGCGCATACCGAGTTCGAGGCCTGCTTTTTCAGCAAGGGAACTTTCGGGTGCAGCACCGACGGCCATAATCGCCATATCGGTGCGGAGAGGTTTTTCTCCGCCGACGGCAACTTCGAGAGCGCCGTCTTTTTCGGCGAAGCCGGTTACGGTTTTGCCAAGCATGAAGTTTATTCCATGACGGCGTATTTCACTGTGGATAAAAGCCGCCATATCGTAATCAAAATGAGAAAGAAGCTGACCGGAGGATTCTATAAGAGTTACTTTTATGCCAAGAGCATGGAGGTTTTCGGCCATTTCTATTCCGGCAAAACCTCCGCCGATAACAACGGCGGATTTGGGCTGTTTTTTCTGAAGGTATTTTTTGATGGCAAAGCTGTCTTCCATGGTGCGGATAGTAAATATTTTATCGGACCAGATTCCCGGGATATTGGGAACAACCGGTTTTGCGCCGGGGGAAAGAACCAGCTTATCATAAGATTCTTCGAAAACTTCACCGCTTTCAAGATTTTTTACGGTAACGGTTTTTCTTTGTTTATCAATGACGGTGACTTCGTGGCGGATCTTTACGTCGATATTAAATCTGCGTTTGAACCCCGCGGGAGTTTGAAGAGTTAGTTCGTCCTTATCGGTGATAACGTTGCCTATATAATAGGGAAGGCCGCAGTTTGCGTATGAAATGTATCCGGAACGTTCAAAAATAACTATTTCGGATTTTTCGTCAAGCCTGCGAATTCTTGCGGCGGCTGTGGCGCCGCCGGCTACTCCGCCGATAATGACAACTTTCATTTTAATATTCCACCTTTCCGGTATATGCGGAAATTCCGCCAAGATTTTTTACGTTTCGGTAGCCCATGCTTTTAAGAGCTTCCTGGGCCATGCTGCTTCTGCTGCCGCTTTTGCAATAAACAAAAATCGGTACATCTTTATTATCGATAAATTTACCCGCTTTGTCAATCACCTGAAGCGGAAGATTTTTACTTTTTGGAATATGACCTTCAGCATATTCTTCGTTTGTGCGCACGTCAAGAAGAACAGCGCCGCAGGTTTCGTTATATTCTTCAAGGTTTTTGTCGATGTTCAAAGTTCCGAAAATATCAAAAAGTTTCATATTATGCACCTCGTAAAAATGTCGATTGTTTTCGGGAGCCTTGCGCCCCTTTTTTGATATTATTATATCCCCGGGGTTTTCTTCTTTTCAGTGATTATGTCACACAAATAAAGTTTTGTGAATGAAAAATATGGATTTCTTTTATTAATATTCCGTAAATTCGCCAACACTTTAATTGACAAAGGTTAAAGTTATGATATAATTTAATTGCACTCAATCTAATTGAGATAAATTAAAATTCAAAGGAGTTAAGGTCATGAGCATTTACGATTTTACCATGAAGGATGCAAGCGGAGCAGAGGTTTGCCTCGGCGATTATAAAGGCAAGGTGCTTCTTGTTGTGAACACCGCCACCGGATGCGGATTCACTCCCCAATACGAAGGGCTTGAAGAGCTTTATGAAAAATATTCCGAAAAGGGATTTGATATTCTTGATTTTCCCTGCAACCAGTTCGGCGGCCAGGCACCGGGCACCGAGGAGGAGATCGTTGATTTCTGCCAGTCCCGCTATGGCGTAACTTTCAAACAGTTCGCAAAAATCGAGGTTAACGGCGAAAACGAAGCGCCCCTTTATACCTATCTTAAAAAAGAAAAGGGCGGACTTCTCGGAAGCAAAATAAAATGGAACTTCACCAAATTCCTTGTTGACAGAAACGGCAAAGTGATCGAAAGATTTGCCCCCACCGTAACCCCGGATAAAATCGAAGATAAGATCAAGGAGCTTCTCTGATGGAGTATATTTATGAACCCGAGGGCGTTTGCCCTATGCAGATAAAATTCAATATTAACGGCAACGTTATTACCGATATTGAATTTTTCGGCGGCTGCAACGGAAATCTTAAAGTTATTTCAAAACTTCTCGATGGGAAAACCGTTGAAGAAATCGAAGAAAATCTTTTGGGCAACACCTGCGGAAGAAAACAGACTTCCTGCGGGGATCAGCTTGCAAAAGCCGTAAGGGCCGCATACGAAGAAACCAAAACCGCTTGAAAAAATAAGCAGATTATGGTAAATTAAATTCAGCAAAACCTTTTTGGAGGAAGCAGAATGAACGAAGTTTTTGAATTTCTTAAAAAATGCGAAACCTATTATCTTGCTACCGCCGAGGGCGATCAGCCGAGAGTCAGACCTTTCGGAACGGTTGACCTTTTTGACGGAAGGATTTATATTCAGACCGGCAAGGTGAAACCCGTTGCCGCACAGATGAAAGCAAACCCCAAGGTCGAAATTTGCGGAATGGCCGGCGGCGAATGGATCCGCGTTTCTGCCGAAGCTGTTCTTGATGAGCGCATCGAAGCACAGGAACATATGCTTGAAGCATATCCTTCGCTTAAAGCAATGTATCAGCCCGGGGACGGAAACACAGAGGTTTATTACCTTAAAAATGCCACTGCACAGATATGTTCCTTTGCCGCACCGGCAAAAATTATCACTTTCTGATTTTGGAGGAATAACATGAACGATTCCGGATACGACGTGCTCAAGCTTGAAAACCAGCTTTGTTTTCCGCTTTACGCCGCTTCGCGCGAGGTTATAAAACAGTATCGCCCGTTTCTCGAGGCGCTTGATTTGACATATACCCAATATATTGCCATGATGGTTTTTTGGGAAGAAAAGAAAATAAGCGTTAAGGAATTGGGCAAAAAGCTGTTCCTCGATTCCGGAACGCTTACACCGGTGCTCAAAAGCCTTGAAGCAAAGGGCTTTTTGAAACGCTATCGCAGCGAAGAGGACGAAAGGGTTCTTCTTGTTGAAATAACTGCCGCGGGTGAAGCCCTTAAAGACAAAGCAGTTTCCGTTCCGGAAAAAATCGCGGGCTGCATAAGGCTTGAACCTGAAGAGGTGATGGAGCTTTATCGCCTTCTTTATAAAATTCTCGGAGGAAATTTATAAAAAACAGAAATTTTCTTAAATAATGCAACAAAACGCCTTCTTTTTTACACTAATGTATTAGATGCGATAAAAGGAGGCGTTTTTGTGTTTAAAAAATTATTGATGATGGTTTTGATCTGTTCGGCTGTGCTTTTGTTCTGTGCCTGCGGGAATGAAGATGCCCGGATTACCGAAAATTCTGTTTCGGAGCTTGAAAAAAGCGATGTATCGGAGGAAACTTCTTCCGAAGAAGATGCTGTTATCGAAGAAGCGGAACCTGAACCTGAACCGATTCCCGGGAATCCTTATCTTTCAATAACCTACCGCAGAGGTAAATATCCGGTTAAAAGAGCCATATATACCTATGATATAAATTCAAGGGAACTTAAAGAAGAATGCGTTTTGCCGATGAATGTATATAAAAACGATTCGGCGGTATTTTGCCGGGAAAACGGAAAAGTTTATTATTCCGCCCTTGCAGACTCTAAAAACTATGCCGCCGGCGACAGCATCTGGACCTATGATATAAAAACGGGCGAACAGATAAAAATTGAAGATGAAAACAGAGTAAATTACGGTTTTTCAATCGTTGAAGGAAACAGACTCTTGGTAAGGGTGCTCACGGATGAAGAAAGCATTTCTGCGGCTTTTCTTGATGAAGAAAGCGGAACGTATTCATATATGCCGGAAACAGATGTCAGACCGATTCATATTCTGAGTATCAACTATAACTATAAAACCGGCGAATATGCTTGCGTTTATTGCGACAGCGAAGAACTTCGCAGCAGGGATTATCAGGAAGGAAAAACCGAAATGACCCGTTACGTTGCAATCGCTTCGGAAGACCTTGTTATAGATACGGAAAAATCTTTTGCATATACGGCAAAATTCACCGAATTCAATCTTGACGAAGCTATACAGATTTCTGAAAACGAGCTTCTTGTGATGGTCAGAAAAGAAAACGATTATAGTGACACTAAATATTATTCCCTTGTGTTTGAGGAAGGGGAAGCGGTTTTTACAAAAGTTGAAAACCCTTATCCTTATGAGGAATATCTTCACGGTCTTTGCACCGCCGACGGCGGAAAAAACTTCTATTTTTATATCCATGATGAGGACGAAAAGGGGAATCCCGCCGGATTATATTCATATAATACGGAAACAACGGAGCTGACACCGATTCTGCTCAACGACCCGGAAGAGGATAACGGCGGGTGGATAGAATTTTCTTTGATAGGCGAAAGATAACAACAAAAAGGGCGGATTTTATCCGCCCTTTGTTATTTTATATAATCAATGGTTTGCCATGTTCCGTTTTCGGTATCGTAAATTTCAATCTTTCCGTCGGCAATGGTTTCCGGCTTAAGCCCCATGGGGATATCGACATTGGAATTTGTTTTTATACCGGTGTTAAAATAGTTGATAAGTTCAAATGTTTCATAATCCAGAACGGCGATTTCCGCCCTGCCGATTTCATCCATATAGGAAATAATGATCCTGTTTTCGGTATCAAGCCAAACGTCTTTTACGGAATGAACGCAGTCATATTCGGAAGGAAGTTCGGATATATGGCGAAGACCCAGGGAATCATAACCATAGACCCAAAGCCCGTTGGAAGAAATAAAGAACGAACAGGGCTTTTCGTCAAAAAACATTTTGTGAGCGACGGAACCATAAACTGTGATGAGGCTTGTTTCGTTTTCGGTGAAAACATAATAAGTGCTTGTTCCGCCGTAGTTCCATTCTCCGAAAGCCGCACCGCAGGAAAAAGTTCCGCTGAACCAAATCGGGTCGATGCTGTTGTCGATTTTTTTGTTGGATAGATATGTCCAGCTTCCGTCGTCGTTGAGCCTTATATCGAGAACAAAATTATTTGTTACCGGGAAAGGTTCTTTTTCGGCATAGCCGTCATATTCGGAAATATAGACGCGAAGAAGATCATCTTCGATATATTCAAAGTCTGTGACATAGGAATAATACGGACCGCCTCCTGCACCGGGAAGAGAATATTCGCCGGTTTCGGAATTATATTCAAAATGATCGCGGATATCTTCCGCACTCCAGGGGAACCAGCGGCAAAGACTTTTTTCAACAATTTCTTCGGGTACCCAATAGCTTTCGGCCATATCGTATCCGCTTTCTTCAATGCCGAGAACCTCGTGATCAAGCCTTTCGCATACGTAAAAAACGTGGGTGAGAAAGCTGAAAGGTATTTCGTTTTCGGAAAACTCGCAGGAAAGAGTAATATCAGCGTTTGAAATATATTTTTCATATATTTCGCGGCATTCATCCGTCATAGAAACTTCTTCTTTGAAAACGGATCTGGGTGAAGTTAAACCTTCAATGGGTTCAATGAAGGATTCCGGAAGGCTTTCATCGGTTATAAGGCTTATAAACGGAATATCGGGTTCGGGGTTTTCTTCCTCTGCTTCGGAAGTGGAAATTTCCGCATCGAAGGATATGACGGGTTCGCGGGTTTCATCTTCCGGTTCCGGGGTGCAGGCAGAAAGACAAAACAGCATCACAAATGCCGATAGAAAAGCAAAAGATTTTTTCATAATATCACCTCTCAAAAAAGATTACATTTATATAGTGTGTTTTTGCGATATTTTGTTGCAGAAAAAATAAAATAGAATAAAAAGCGAAAGACGGAACAAAATATCAATATTATTATACACCACTTATGATGTAAAAATCAATACATCACATAAGATGTAATAAAATTATTTCGGTGATAAAAATGAAAGAGTATCAGGATATCCTCAAGGAGTTAAGAGAGGACAGGGATTTGAAACAAAGCGATATTGCCGAAATTCTGGGAACGACCCAACAGGTCTATTCGCGTTATGAAAACAAAGTCAACGAAATTCCGGTTCGGCATATAATAACCCTTTGCAGGTTTTATAACGTAAGCGCGGATTATGTTTTGGGATTGAAAGAAGAATAATAAAATAAATTGTTGGTTACAGCACCAAGGTGCATAATGTGAATGCAGGGGCGCACCTGCGTGTGCGCCCGCAAAACAAAATTGTCATTCCGAGGAGCAAAGCGACGTGGGAATCCGTAGGAAAAGGAAACGGATTGCCACACAAACCTCCGGTTTGTTCGCAATGACGGGCGGACACATAGGTCCGCTCCTGCGACGTTTTCAATAATGCAAAGTTAAACAACGTTTTATCGGCGTGATAAAAAACGGCACCGCAGCGCGGTGCCGTTTTTTTAATGTAACTGAAATTAAAGGAAGAGCGGGCTTACGGGGCGGTCGCCGTAAATTCTTTCGATGGCCTCTGCAAAAACAGGAGCAACGGGAAGAACGGTGATCTTGCCGCAGGCTTCTCTCTTTTCGTCGCTTATCGGGATAGTGTCGAGAAGAACGAGCTCTTCGAGAACGCTGTCTTTGATTCTCTGGATAGCGGGGCCGGAAAGAGGGCCGTGGGTTGCGCAGGCGGTTACAGAAAGTGCCCCGCCAACTTCAACAAGGGCTTTTGCCGCATTGCAAAGGGTTCCGGCGGTATCGACCATGTCGTCAAGGATGATGCATTTTTTACCCCTGACGTCGCCGATGATATTCATAACTTCGGAAACGTTTGCTTTCGGGCGGCGTTTATCAATGATTGCAAGCGGGATATCGAGTTTTTCAGCAAATTTACGAACGCGGTTTACGCTGCCGTGGTCGGGAGAAACTGCAACGTATTCATCTTCGTGATGATGTACGATGGGCTGGAAGTAGGGTGTAAGTATCGGTGCACCCATAAGATGGTCAACGGGGATATCAAAGAAGCCCTGGATCTGGGATGCGTGAAGGTCCATGGTGAGAACTCTGTCTGCGCCGGCAGCTTCAAGCATATTTGCAACAACTTTTGCGGAGATCGGATCGCGGGCTTTTGCTTTTCTGTCCTGGCGGGCATAGCCGTAATAGGGCATAACAGCGGTGATTCTTCCGGCGGAAGCGCGTTTGAAAGCGTCGATCATGATGATGAGCTCCATAAGGTTGTCGTTTACCGGGTTGCAGGTGGACTGTACGATGAATACGTCGGAACCGCGGACGGATTCTTCGAGGGATACGCAAACTTCGCCATCGGCGAAATGACCGACGGTGCATTTTCCGACAGGAAGGCCGAGGCTTTTGGCGATTTCTTCAGCTGCCTTAGGATATGCGTTGCCGGTGAAAATTTTGATGTCTTTGCCGTGAACGTTCATTTTTTAATCTCTCCTAATTTTTTATTTTCAATTTGCTGATTAAACTTATTTGATTTTAATAGCGTCGTGCTTTTTGACCCAGCCTTCGATGTTTTGCTGTTTTGCGCGGCCAACCGCAAGAGCGTATTCCGGAACGTCTTTTGTAACGGTCGTTCCCGCGGCGGTATAGGCAAAATCCGCAAGTTCCACAGGCGCAACAAGGTTCGTGTTGCATCCGAGGAAGGCGTGATCGCCGATAACGGTGCGGTGCTTTTGCTGGCCGTCATAGTTGGCTATGCAGCAGCCGCAGCCGAAATTGACCGCTTCGCCGACGGTCGCATCACCGATGTATGTGAGGTGTGCGACGGCGGTTCTTGCGCCCACTTCGGAATTTTTGATTTCGACGTAATCGCCGATTTTGCATCCTTCGTGGATAACGCATCCGGGACGAACCTGGCTCCAGGGGCCTATTTTAACATCTTTTTCGAGAACGGAAGAACGGATCTGGGTGGAATTGACTTCCGCGCCGTCGCCGATTTTGCTGTTCTCGATGAAGCTGTTGGGTCCGATAACACAATTTTTGCCGATTTCGGTTTTGCCTTTGATGATAGTTCCGGGCAGGATCTTTGTGCCTGCGCCGATTTTTACGGAAGGTTCAATGATGATCCCATCAAGGCAGATGAACTCGACGCCTTCGGCGCAGAGCTTTTTGAAAACGATGGTCCTTGCGGCAGCGTTCAGGGTGAGAAGCTCCGAAGGGCTGTTTGCCCGCATATTGATTTCGGCTTTTCCGGCGATGTGGGTTCCGGCAACGAGCTTTTCGTCAGAAAGAAGCTTCATCGCGCCGATAAGAAACTGGTCGCCGTTTTTATCGTCTTTATCGCATTTTTCACAAATTTCGGAAAGAAAATCCTGCTTTACCCAAAAAGCGCTTGTTCCGAGTTCTTTCATAAGGGCCGCTCTTCCGCCGGAAGCGATGATGGTCAGCTTTTCATTCTGGCCGGAATGGCGTTCGAGGGCCGCTTTCAGCACGTCGGGATCGGTAAAAACCGCTTCGGCGCTGATAACAAGGATATTCGCTTCGCTGTGTTCAGAAAGCCATTCCTTCGCCGCAAGGCAAGGGTGGCCGCTTTCTTTTTCGCGGGTGACAACGGAGCTTTCGCCCGCATAGGGAACAAGGGCTTCTTCGCCTTCGGTGATGACGTAAAGGCGGTCATCAATGCCGGCGGAATCCAGCGCTTCGTTCACCCATTCGATTATCGGGCGGAACACAACTTCGCGAAGAGCTTTGGGGCAGTTATTATGCATAAAATCGCAGCCGGCGGAATAAACTATCGCCGCAGCTTTTTGCATAAGCGCACCTCCGTTTTTCGTCAATATTCATATATACATTATGCCAGTTTTACTTATATTTTGCAAGTAAAAGCACAAAAAAATGAATTTTTTATTAAAATTCGTCAATTTCGCAGAAAATTGCCAAATAATATAGAAAATATCGTGCGTTTTTGTTATACTGTATCATGAAGAACAATGGCCTTGTTTTTTAGGTTTTTGTTCACTTTATGAAAGTTATCACTATTGCTAAAGTTGGGAGGACGCAATATTATGAGTAAAAAATATGTTTACCTTTTCTCCGAAGGCAATGGCTCCATGCGCGAGCTCCTTGGCGGAAAAGGTGCAAACCTTGCTGAAATGACCAACCTCGGTATGCCGGTTCCGCAGGGCTTCACCGTTACCACCGAAGCCTGCACCCAGTATTATGAGGACGGCCGCCAGATCAACGCTGAAATCGAAGCAGAGATCTATGACTATCTTGCAAAACTTGAAGAAATCACCGGAAAAACCTTCGGCGATAAAAACAACCCCCTTCTCGTTTCCGTTCGTTCCGGCGCAAGAGCTTCCATGCCCGGTATGATGGATACCATCCTTAACCTTGGCCTTAACGACGAAGTTGTTGAAGGCTTTGCAAAAATCACTGATAACGAGCGTTTCGCTTATGACTCCTATCGCCGTTTCATCCAGATGTATGCGGACGTTGTTGAAGAAGTTCCGAAATCCACCTTTGAAGTTATCATCGACGAGATGAAGGACGCAAAAGGCGTTAAAAACGATACCGACCTTGACGCAAACGACCTTAAAGAAATGGTAAAACGTTTCAAGGCATACTATCTTGAACAGAAGGGCGAAAGCTTCCCCACCGAACCCCGCGAACAGCTTATCCGTGCCGTTAAAGCCGTATTCCGTTCCTGGGATAACCCCCGTGCAAACTATTACCGCCGCATGAACGATATTCCTTATACCTGGGGCACCGCAGTAAACGTACAGTCCATGGTATTCGGAAACAGCGGCAACCTTTCCGGTACCGGCGTTGCATTCACCCGTAACCCCGCCACCGGCGAAAACAAACTCTTCGGCGAATTCCTTATCAACGCACAGGGCGAGGACGTTGTTGCAGGTATCCGTACCCCCCAGAGCATCGAACAGCTCAACGACATCCGTCCCGGCATTTATGAAGAATTTGCAGCCATCGCAAAGAAACTTGAAAACCATTATCACGATATGCAGGATATGGAATTTACCGTTGAAAACGGCAAGCTCTATATGCTCCAGACCAGAAACGGCAAACGTACCGCAACCGCCGCTCTTAAAGTAGCATGCGACCTTGTTGAAGAAGGTCTTATCACCAAAGAAGAAGCTGTTATGTCTGTTGACCCCAAATCTCTCGACGCACTTCTTCATCCCCAGTTCGACGCAAAAGCTCTTAAAGCAGCACAGCCCGTCGGTTCCGCACTTCCCGCATCCCCCGGTGCAGCATGCGGCAGAGTTGTTTTCAACGCAGACGATGCTGTTGAATGGGCAAACCGCGGCGAGAAAGTTGTTCTCTGCCGTCTTGAAACTTCACCCGAAGATATCGAAGGTATGCATCATTCCCAGGGTATCCTCACCGTTCTCGGCGGTATGACTTCCCACGCGGCAGTTGTTGCACGCGGAATGGGCACCTGCTGCGTAGCAGGCTGCGGCGACATCACCATGCACG
>JAFUJP010000015.1 GCA_017473745.1 Oscillospiraceae bacterium | reverse complement strand
GCGGCATACGCCTTGCATACGGTCGATGCCTGCGCCAAATCCGGCTCGCTGTATCGCCCACTGGGCGCGCTTCGCCGTCTTTGCCCGAGGGGAAGGCTTTAAAATGCTCCGCGAAACGGAACGGTCTTGACCGTTCCCTACACTAAAACGGGCTAATACACAGATTCGCCCCTACATTCTGATTTATGGATTTTGGGATACAAAATCCGATGTTCGCAACATCTATAGACAAAAAACAGAGGCACTTCCTTACGAAGTGCCTCTGTTGGCAGGTGTTTTTTTCTTATTTTCCTGTTGAACCAAAGCCGCCCTGACCTCTTTCGGTGTCAGAAAGTTCTTCGCACAGAACATATTCCGCCGCCATAACCGGCATTATCGCCATCTGGGCAATACGGTCGCGGGGCTGTATCGTGTAATGCCTGTTCGAAAGGTTCTGCAATCCAACGCAAACCTCTCCCCTGTAATCGGAATCTATAACGCCGACACAGTTGCGCGGAACAATGCCGTGTTTTATTCCAAGACCGCTTCTGGCGAAGATGAACGCGCCGTAGCCTTCGGGAACAGCAATAGCCAAACCGGTCGGAATAACGACGCTTCCGCCCGACGGAACTGTGACGGGTTCCTCGATACAGGCATAAAGATCCGCCGCCGCAGAGCCCACTGTCGCAATTTTAGGGATAACCGCGCCTTCGCGGATTTTCTTTACTTTTATCTCAAATGCCATTGCGTCTGCGAAGCTCCTCAAGTTCTTTTGCAAGCTTATCGGCGCGGCGGTTAGCCTCGTCAACTTCCATTCTTGCTCTTGCGGTATCACCGAGATACTCTTTAAGCTGGGAACGGATGTGGTCGCTGTTGGCGGCCTCTTTTTTATATTCGCTGAGATATGCTATGGCGCAGAGAACGAGAGCATCGTTCATGGAAAGAGAAGGGTTTCTTGTCATAAGACCGTCGATATCGTCGCTCATTTCTTTTGCAAGGTCGCGGACGTATCCTTCCTGTTCCGAAGTTGCAACGGTATAGCTTGCTCCGGCGATTTCTATTTTAATTTTATTAACCATATCAAAATTTCCTCCCATTCGTCATAATATGACATATATATTATAACATTAACACGCTTGCTGTTGCAACGCTTTTAACCGCCGGTTTTGCAATTATTTTTATTCTTTTTCGGAAAGTGCAAAAAGATTTTTTCATATTATGGATAAAAAGCTTTTTTCGGGAGGAAAACAAATGGCTCTTGTTGAACGACCCTATAACCGTGCCGCCGCAGTGGAATATGCAAATCACTGGGCGTATTTCCGCAATCCGGATTATTACGATTTCAGCCCCATCGGCGGCGACTGCACCTCTTTTGCAAGCCAGTGCATTCTTGCGGGCGGCGCGCCCATGAACTACACGCCCACTTTCGGCTGGTATTACCGCAGCATAAACGACCGGGCACCCGCCTGGACCGGGGTAAAATTCCTTTTCAATTTCCTTGTCAACAACCGCGGGGTAGGCCCTTTCGGACACGAGGTGGATATTTCCGAAATTGAACCGGGGGACATAACGCAACTTATCATCGACGCGGAAGATTGGCAGCACACCCCGGTCATCACCGCTATTGACGGCGATATCCCCACCTTTGATACCGTCAAGGTAGCGGCCCATTCCTATGACTGCGCCTGCCGCCAGCTTTCGAGCTATGATATCGCCGCCGCAAGATTCGTTCACATCGACGGGGTGAGAGTTGAGGTTCCGGATCTAATGCCTTCCCCTTGAGGTGAAGGTGGCATCGCGTAGCGATGACGGATGAGGTGTAGCCGCAAAGCGGCGTTATAAAGCATATATGTAGGGGACGGGCTTGCCCCGACCCCAAAAAACGAGCGAACACATAGGTTCGCCCCTACATTTCGATATGATTATAAAAAACGGAACGCTGAGGACAGCGTTCCCTACAGTAGAACGCCGGTTTTATGTAAAGACGGGCGGATGATATCCGCCCCTGCGCTTTTTGCAATGGAAAGATTAAAAAATCCGCCGTTTCCGGCGGATTTTTTAATTTATATTCCCTTTTTATAAAGGATATAGGAATAAACTATCGGGATAAGTGCGGCAGGAATCGCAATAAGCACAAGCCATTCCCAAAGCAAAAACGCGTTGATGATAAAAATAAATCCACAGATAACCATCATCCAGCCCGCAAGACGGTGGGTTCTGTTCCAGTTTTCTTCGCTGTTAAGAGTCCATGGAATTTTGTATCCGAAAGTGTAGTTCTGTTTTGCCTTCGGCTGATAATTGCCGAGAGCAATAAAAATAACCCCTATAAGAAGACAGCAAACCATGCCTATATTAACCTCTGCGCCAAGGGCATAGGCGTATGTCATGCTCATAACAACAATGGAAGTAATCGGAAGAATCCAGTAAACAATGCCCATAGCCTTCGCGCCGATATTGTTTCTTTTGGGGTCGGCATAGGTCACAATAAGGCAGAAAACATGAAGCGCCGCAATTATCCCCGGAATTCCGAAAACAGCAAAAGCCTTGCTGCTCCAGCCGTTGGGCTCGTTATCGTTCCCGAAATGGGTCGCTATAGTTTCGGGGAGCTGTTCCCAAAGCATAAGGCCGATTATGATCGGCACAAGGGTAAGAATGGTCGTTATAACAAACAGTTTTTTATTCAGTTTCATCGTTGTTCTCTCCTTTAAACTGGGCGAACCAGAGCATGATTTCCTCAAAAACAGAGGTGTTGAGTTCGTAATAGACAAAGTTTTTCTTTTTGCTTTCAAAAACGAGGTCGGATTTTTTAAGCACCGAAAGATGATAAGAAACCGTCGCGCCGGTCATATCGAAATGCGAAGCTATATCCCCTGCGGACATTTTTCCGTTTCGGAGCATCAGCAAAATTTCCCTGCGCGCCGGATCCGAAAGTGCTTTGAACGTTTCCGCAAATCCCATTCATATCTCCCCTTTCTTCATTTTGAAAACATACCACCCAAGCGCGGCGGCAAAAACAAAAAGCATAATTTCCGTAACGGCAATGCCAAAATACTGATTTACGACCAGCGCCACCATGTTGAACGCCGTATGAAGGGCAATGGCAATAAAAAGCCGGGAAATTTTTCCGTTTTTAACTCCGTTATATACGATCACCGAGTTGCAGATATGAATCGTCATTGCTGAAATCCGTTCCGCAACCGCCGCAAACGCCAGCGCCGGGGTTATAGTCTTTATGCCCTCCAAAACCGGTTCAAGGGCGGCCATATCCGCTTCCATCATAGTCGCAAAAAGCATCTCGCCCATTCCCATGTTTATCATCAGCGCCATCACAAAATATGCGCCCATCGTAAGCCCGAGCACATAGGCACATTCAAATCCGCCGTGGCCTATGCCGTAAGAAACGGCATCCGCCAATTCGCCATAGCGCTTTTTCATAAGCCTGAATGCAGCAAAGCGCCCGGTTTCTTCAAAAATTCCCGCCATAAGGCTTCCATAAATCGCATAAATGAAAAAATTGGAATTTATAAAATCCGCGGCCGGAGTTATCACAAAAAGAAAAAGCGTATGGAATATCCCTTCAAGCACTACCGCCGAAACAAAAAACGTCACCGCGCCGATAAGCACCGGGATTATGCTCCCCTTTTTCTTTTTATACCAAAATATTATCGCCGCCAGCGGCAAGGCAATCGCAAGAATCATCTCAACCGCCAGGCATACCATCGTTGAAAGCGGAAAATTCGCTATTCCTGTCATTTGGGCACCTTCCCTTGAAAGCTATTTAGAAAATTTTCTAAATACAGTATAGCAGGCTCCGGCCCTGTTTGTCAATAGCTATTTAGAAAAAAATCTAAATAGCTATTGACATTTAATTATTCATTTTAAAAAGAATCCATCGTTTTTTGCCAAAAAGCAAAAAAATACCCACCTTATCAAAGGTGGGCGTTTTTGTACTGTATTATTTTGCGTAATCGACTGCTCTGCTCTCGCGAACAAGGTGTACCTTGATCTGACCGGGATATTCAAGCTCGCCTTCGATTTTCTCGGCGATGTCATGTGCAAGAAGCACCATTTTTTCATCGTCAACAAGTTCGGGTTTAACAACAATGCGAACTTCGCGTCCTGCCTGAATGGCGAAGCAGTTGTCAACGCCTTCGAAGGAATTTGCGATTTCTTCGAGCTTCTCAAGACGTTTGATATAGTTCTCGAGATTTTCTCTTCTTGCGCCGGGTCTTGCAGCAGAAATTGCGTCCGCAGCCTGAACAAGCCATGCGATGGTGGTTCTGGGCTCAACGTCGCCGTGGTGAGCTTCGATGGCGTGGATAACAGCCTCGGGCTCTTTGTATTTTTTCGCAACGTCAACACCTATGGTGACGTGGCTGCCTTCGATTTCATGGGTAAGAGCCTTGCCGATATCGTGAAGAAGGCCCGCTCTTCTTGCCATATTGGGGTCAACGCCGCCCATTTCGTTGGCGAGAAGTCCCGCGATCTGGGAAACTTCGATGGAGTGCATGAGCACGTTCTGTCCGTAACTGGTGCGGTATCTCATGCGGCCGAGAAGGCGAACAAGTTCCGGCGCAACGCCGCGGACTCCGCATTCGAGAACTGCGTGCTCGCCATCCTGTTTGATTTTAGCATCGACTTCTTTGCGTGCTTTTTCAACTGTCTCCTCGATTCTTGCCGGGTGGATACGTCCGTCCTGAATAAGTTTTTCAAGGGAAAGACGTGCGATTTCGCGGCGAACCGGGTCAAAGCTGGAAAGAGTGATGGCCTCGGGGGTATCGTCGATGATAAGGTCAACACCGGTAAGTGTTTCGAGAGCGCGGATATTGCGGCCCTCGCGGCCGATGATGCGGCCTTTCATCTCGTCACTGGGGAGCGGAACAACGGAAACAGTTGCTTCGGCAACGTAATCCGGTGCGCAGCGGGAAACAGCAGTGCCGATGATCTCTCTTGCTTTTTCTTCGGATTCATCTTTGAGCTGCTGCTCAAACTGCATGATGCGAAGGGCTTTTTCGTGTTCAAGTTTTGCTTCAACGTCCGCAAGAAGCTGGATCTTTGCCTGCTCCTCGGTGTATCCGGAAATACGTTCAAGCATTTCAAACTGGCTTTTTTTGATTTGTTCTGCCTCTGCAAGTCTTGCATCGGCGGCCTGGATTTTTTCCTGCATGACTTCCTCTTTTTTATCGAGGTTATCAGCTTTCTTTTCAAGGGATTCTTCTTTTTGCTGAAGACGGTGCTCGCTGCGCTGAACTTCTGCGCGGCGGTCTTTGATTTCTTTATCCGCTTCACTGCGAAGGCGGTGGATCTCATCCTTTGCTTCAATAAGAGCTTCTTTTTTGCGGCTTTCAGCTGTTTTGATAGATTCGTTTACAATGCGTCTTGCTTCTTCTTCGGCGGAACCGAGCTCGGCTTCCGCAACTCTGCGTCTATATGCAACACCCATAGGGAAAGCGATTATCAAACCGATGACCAAAGCGATGATACAGGCGATCACGCAAACAAGAATATCGCCCGAAGTCATATCAGCAAGGATATTCATGCTTTTGATAAAGGTCAGAATTTCCATTGGTGAACCAAGTATTCCTTTCTATATATATTAAATGCCAGAGGTCTGTTCAATTAAGCATAAACACAGACTTACACATGTTAATATAATAATAAACCTATTTAAAGGGGCTGTCAAGAAATATTAAGATAAAATGAATAAAATCCGTTATTTTTTATGAAAAAATTGGCAAAATAAATCGTTTTTTCAAAATTATATAATTTATATTATAATACTATGAAGTAAATTTATAACTTTTTCTTTTATGGGCGTTGACAAAAGCGCCTTTCGGTGCTAATATTGAATTGATATTTAAATGCGTTGATGGGGAACCCGAAGCGTTTTTTCTTCCCAGAGAGGGCGGCATGATTCTGAAAGCCCGCCTGCTGAAAATCGTGAAATACCATCCCCGGAGCGTGTGCAAGCATTCCCTTTTGCGAACACACCGTGGCCGCCGCGTTAAGGCGGAACTTTGAGTGCGGAAGGAATTTTTCCTTACCGTAAACAAGGGTGGAACCGTGGAGCCTTATGCTTCGCCCCTTATCTTCGGGGGCGAAGCATTTTTTATTTGCCCCCAAAAAAACAGGAGGTATATTATGGTTAAAGTATCACTTCGTGGCGACGTTCATGAATACGAAAACGGCGTCACCCCTTATCAGATTGCCCAGAGCATCAGCTCCGGACTTGCAAGAGTTGCCTGCGCGGCAAAAATCGACGGCGAAGGCGTTGACCTTCGTACCCCTATCGAAAAAGACTGCGAAGTTGAAATTCTCACCTTCGATGATCCTTACGGCAAAAAAGCTTTCTGGCACACCACTTCCCACGTTATGGCACAGGCTGTTCTTCATCTTTTCCCCGGTGCAAAATTTTCCATCGGCCCCGCCATCGACAACGGATTTTATTATGACTTCGACGTAGAAAAACCCTTCACCGTCGATGACCTCAAAAAAATCGAGGACGAAATGGCAAAAATCATCAAAACCGGCCTCGAACTCAACAAGTTCACCATGTCCGTTGATGAAGCAAAAGAGGTCATGAAAGACCAGCCCTATAAGCTCGAGCTCATCGACGAGCACGCAGGCAAAGGCGAGGCTCTTTCCTTCTATAAACAGGGTGATTTCACCGAGCTTTGCGCGGGCCCTCATCTTATGAACATTGCTCCCATCAAAGCATTCAAACTCACTTCCACCACCGGTGCATACTGGCGCGGCAGCGAGAAAAACAAAATGCTTTCCCGTATTTACGGAATCTCCTTCCCGAAAAAAGCCGACCTCGAGGCACATCTTGCCGCAGTTGAAGACGCGAAACGCCGCGACCACAACATCCTCGGCCGCCAGCTTAAATATTTCTGCAACAGCGATTACGTCGGCCAGGGGCTTCCGCTTCTTATGCCCAAGGGCGCAAAGCTTTTCCAGATCCTCAACCGCTATGTTCAGGATAAAGAGGAATACGAATACGGCTACGTCATGACGAGAACTCCCCTTATGGCAAAATCCGACCTTTATAAAATTTCCGGTCACTGGGATCACTATAAAGACGGTATGTTCGTTCTCGGCGACGAAGAAAAAGACAAGGAAGTTTTTGCTCTTCGCCCCATGACCTGCCCCTTCCAGTATCAGGTTTATCTCAACGACAAACACTCCTATCGCGAGCTCCCCTTCCGTTACGGCGAAACCTCTACCCTTTTCCGCAACGAGGCTTCCGGCGAGATGCACGGACTTATCCGCGTTCGCCAGTTCACCATTTCCGAAGGTCACCTTATAATCCGCCCCGACCAGCTTGAAGAAGAATTCAAAAACTGCCTCAAACTCGTCAAAGAGGTCATGACCGATATCGGCCTTTATGAAGACCTCACCTTCCGCTTCTCCAAATGGGATCCCGAAAACAGCGATAAATACGAAGGCACCCCCGAAATGTGGGAAGAAGCCGAAGGCGCAATGAGAAAGATCCTCGACAACATCGGCCTTGAATACACCGAAGCAGCCGGCGAAGCAGCTTTCTACGGCCCGAAGCTCGATATCCAGGGCAAAAACGTTTACGGCAAAGAGGATACCCTCGTAACCATTCAGATCGACATGATGCTCGCACAGCGTTTCGGCATGACCTATATCGACCAGAACAACCAGGCCGTTTATCCCTATATCATCCACAGAACTTCTCTTGGCTGCTATGAGCGCACCATCGCGCTTCTCATCGAGAAATACGGCGGCGCACTCCCCACCTGGCTTTCTCCCGAACAGGTTCGCATCCTCCCCATCACCGAGGATCAGAACGAATACGCAGAAGAAATCAAGAAAAAACTTCTCCGCTGCGGCTTCAGACCGGAAGTTGACGCCCGTTATGAAAAAATCGGCTTCAAGATCCGCGAAGCACAGCTTGAAAAAGTTCCCTATATGCTCGTAGTGGGCGCAAAGGAAATGGAAGAAGGCAAAGTCGCTGTCCGTTCCAGAAAAGACGGTGACCTCGGCGCAGTTGCTCTTGATGAGTTCATCGCAAAACTTCACGAAGAAGTTGACAACAAAGTCTGCAAATAATCCTCGCCTCCCCTAACAGGGGAGGTGTCACGCCACAGGTGTGACGGAAGGGTTTATCACAAAAAACAGCAAAAGGGCGGATTTTCCGCCCTTTTCTTTTTTAAGCCTTCCCCTTGAGGGGAAGGTGCCGCATGGCGTAAGCCGCGGCGGATGAGGTGTTTGCATAATAATCCGAAAAGAAAGGACGGCAATGCCGTCCTTTTTTTGCAACATTTTCGGCGGAAATGCTACTAATATATTGAAGAACCCGAAAAAAGTGCTATGATTGAAGTTATAAAGGAAGTGGTTTTATGATAACAATGATGATTTCCGCCATCGAAAACGATTTTCAGCGGGAATTCATGGAAAATCTTTATAAAAAATATTACCCTGCCATGCTCAAAAAGGCCGAAGCCCTTGTTTCCAACCCCGACGACGCGGAGGAACTTATACAGGATATCTTTTCAAACCTTATAGCAAGGGTCGAAACCGTTATGGCGGTGGAACCGAAAAAACTTCCGGCATACCTTATGTCCTCGGTAAAATACGGCGCCATAGGTAAATACAGAACAAGATCCCGCGAAAACAATCACATTGCCTCCGACGTAAGCGACGATGAGCTTGAACTTCTGCGGGACGAAAATTCCCTTCCGGAAGATCTTTTTATTCAGAAAGAAGCCGTTGCGGAGCTTCGCGCCGCCCTTGAAAAAATCCCCGAAAAATATAAAAACGTTCTTGAGTTCAAATACATACTCGGTCTTTCGGATTCCGAAATCGGCGCAAAATTCGGTATTTCGGAAAACGCCGTCCGCACCTGCCTTATGCGGGCAAGAAGAAAGGCCTATTCCGTAATGAAGGAGGGTTTGTGATGTCCGAAAAAACCTATGGGCTTTCCCAAAAAGCCATGACAGAAAAATACGAGGACCTTCTTTTCACGAAGGTTATGGCGCAGTATGCCGAAAAGGAAAGCGAGCGGATTCTTGCCGAAATGGAAGCGCAAAACGCCGAAAACGCTCCGAAGCCCGACCCCGCCGCCATCGGAAGGCTTTACAGCAAAATCGAGCGGAAAGAAAACCTTTCGACCCTTTGGCGGTTTTCCAAAAAAATCATAACCTTTGCGGCGATGGTTGTTTTTGTTGCGTTTGTTTCTCTTTCTTCCGTTGTCGTTGCCTCCGCCGAAGCAAGAGAAGCCG
This sequence comes from Oscillospiraceae bacterium, assembly GCA_017473745.1. Lineage (GTDB taxonomy): Bacteria > Bacillota > Clostridia > Oscillospirales > Ruminococcaceae > UMGS1668. The sequence continues at coordinate 6,345 of JAFUJP010000015.1, read as the reverse complement.
TCGCGGAAGCGATTTATCATCTTGTTTTGCGCGAAACCGAAAGATATACGGAAGTGAGCATCGGTGAAAGCACCGGATTTGTTGACCCCGAAATCTATGATTGGGAAGGGGCTTTTGCGCCGACTTATGTTCCCGAGGGGTTTGTTTGTACAGACCAACAAATTGGTACTATAAATAAAATGGTTACATATAGTTGTGAAGAACATTTTTTCATTTTTTCTCAATCATCAGCTAATACATTTGCGCGTATCGATACTGAAGATGCTGACTTTGTTGAGAAATACGTAATTAACGATAGTGAAGCCATTATTGTTAAGAAAAACGGCTTTTGTGTAATTACATGGAGAAGTGCGGACACTTTTCTATCTCTTCAAGGTGTTATAGAAGCAGAAGAAATCGTAAAAATAGCATACGGCATAAAACCTATCGGCAGAACCGAAAGCGAAGAGCCTGTCGAAGAATATACTTTCATCGACCCGGAAATTTATGATTGGGAAGGCGCGTATGCTCCAACATATATGCCAGAGGGATTTACTATAGGCGAGACATATTTAGAAGGATATGTCAACACGGTAGTTTATTATTGTGATAATGACTTTATTATAATAGATCAAATGAACCAAACATTTAATTTGCAGGTTGATACTGAAAATGCAATTACAGAAAAGATATATTTACATAACAGCGAAGGTCTTTTAGTAAAAAAGGACGAACTAACAATAATTACTTGGTGTGAAGGAGAAACTCTGTTTGAAATAAGCGGAACTGCCGCAACTGAAGAAATCATCAAAGTTGCCGAGGGGCTAAAACCTATCGACAGAACCGAAAGCGAAGAACCTGTCGAAGAATACACCTTCATCGACCCGGAAATTTATGATTGGGAAAACGCATATGGTCTGACCTATCTTCCAAAGGGATACAGCTTTGATGAATTATATGATCTTGGCGATACAACAAAAATAATAAACTACACATACGGCAATGATTATATTTCTTTTTCATATCTGATCGGCGATTCCATCTATGCAGACACCGAAAATGCAGATTTGGTGAAAAACATAATGATAGGAGAAAGCGCGGGTCTGCTGATAATCAAAGACGAACTGTGCAGCGTATATTGGAACGTTGGAGACGTTCTGTTTGATGTTTCCGGAACTCTGACCGAAGACGAAATGATAAAAATCGCCGAAGGCGTGAAACCCATAAACTGATAATCAAGCAGCCGGGCGGCGCACCGAAAGGTGCGCCGCTTGGTTTTTTATCCCCATTTATCGTTCTGTAAAACGGCTTTAAGCAGCAGAACACCTCATCCGTCTTTCGCCTTCGGCGAAATCCACCTTCCCCTCAAGGGGAAGGCTTTTAAATGCTCCGCAAAACGGAACAGTCGAGACCGTTCCCTACGGTGAATTGGTGAACCACTATAGCCGAGCAAACTCGTTATATTGAAAACCGTTGCCGGCTCCGAACGGCGACGGTGGAGATTAGAAATCTCCGTTCGTTCGGTGGTGAGTTTATTCCCCCTTGAGGGGGAGTCGCTCGCGGGAGCGAGCGGGTAGGGGTGTACGTGTTTCTTTGCGGTCTTACCGCGTTTCTTTGCACGAGCAAAGAAATGGGGTAAGTATTAAAACCCCTCCGTCAAAATCTTCGGTTTGTTCGCAATGACGGGCGGACACATAGGTCCGCCCCTACGACGCGTTATTAAATAATCCCTCATCCACCGTGCCTACGGCAACGGTCCCCCTTCCCCTCTGGGAAGGCATATAAACAATAATTTATTGGTACATTTTTGTCCTTGACAGGGCGGCGGGAAAGATGTAATATATAATTCTAAAATAAGAACATTTGTTCGTTTTCTTTTTTAAGGAGGCCTTTTTATGCCTTTTGATTTCAAGAAAGAATATAAGGAATTATATGTGCCGAAGGCCGTTCCGCAAATCGTAGAGGTTCCGCCCATGAATTACGTTGCCATCCGCGGCAAAGGCGACCCCAACAAGGAAGAAAGCGGATACAAAGAAGCCATCGGGCTTCTTTACGCAATTTCTTATACGATAAAGATGAGTTATAAAAGCCCGCATACCATCGAAGGATATTTTGAATACGTTGTTCCGCCTCTTGAAGGATTTTGGCGGCAGGAGGGTGTTGACGGGGTCGATTACTCCAATAAGAATTCCTTCAACTGGATATCCGTTATCCGGCTTCCGGATTTTGTTACCGAAGAAGAATTTCGCTTGGCAGTAAACGAAACCGAAAGAAAAAAGAAAATCGACTGTTCCAGGGCGGAATTCATTTCTGTTGACGAGGGGCTTTGCGTTCAGATAATGCACGTCGGTTCCTATGATTCCGAACCCGAAAGCGTCGCGAAAATGGATTCCTTCCTTGCGGAAAACGGCTATGAAAACGATTTTTCCGAAAAAAGGCTCCACAACGAAATATATCTTTCCGACCCGCGAAAAACCGCGCCGGAAAAATGCAAAACCGTTATAAGACACCCCATACGCAAAATCTGATCTATCGAAAGGAGGGCACCCCATGGATATGTATGAAAAGCTGGCCATTCTTGCGGAGGCCGCTAAATATGACGCTTCCTGTTCTTCCAGCGGAAGCGGAAGAACCAGCAGCGAAGGCCGCATCGGCGCCGCTCTTCCGGCCGGGTGCTGCCATTCCTTTTCCGCCGACGGGCGCTGTATAAGCCTTCTTAAAGTGCTTATGTCCAACGCCTGCGTTTATGACTGCAAATATTGCATCAGCCGCCGAAGCAACGACTTTCCCCGGGCAACCTTCACCCCACGGGAACTTGCGGAACTGACCATTGAGTTTTACCGCAGAAACTATATCGAGGGGCTTTTTCTTTCAAGCGCGGTGGTCGGAACGCCCGACTGGACCATGGAACACATGATAGAAGCTTTGCGCATTTTGCGCGAGGAATATGGCTTTGCGGGATATATCCACGCAAAGGCAATTCCCGGGGCGGATCCCATCCTCACCTATCGGCTGGGGCTTTTGGCCGACAGAGTCAGCGCCAATATAGAACTGCCTTCGGAAAAATCCCTTGTCAGCCTGGCACCGGATAAGACCAAGCACAGCGTTCTTGAACCCATGGGGCTTATCAAAACCGGCATCATGGAAAATCGTGAGGATCTGGTAAAATACAGGCATACGCCGAAATTCGTTCCCGCAGGGCAAAGCACCCAGATGATAGTCGGCGCTTCGCCCGAAACGGATTATCACATTCTTCACCTTACCGAAGGGCTTTATAAAAAATACGGGTTAAAGCGTGTTTATTATTCCGCATATATCCCCTTGCAGGAAGATGCGCTTTTGCCCGCCCTTGATACCCGCCCGCCGCTTTTGCGCGAACACCGGCTTTATCAGGCGGATTGGCTTTTGCGCTTTTACGGCTTTGAAGCCAGCGAGATAATCGACCCGCAAAAGCCCATGCTTCACCCAGAGGTTGACCCGAAATGCTCCTGGGCGGTAAGCCATCTTGATGAATTCCCCGTTGAGGTGAACGAAGCCGATTACGAGATGCTTTTACGGGTTCCCGGTATCGGGGTCACCGGCGCGAAGCGCATAGTCCGCGCCCGCAGAAGCCAAAGGCTTGATTTTGATATGCTCAAGCGCCTTGGCATAGTGCTCAAACGGGCAAAGTATTTTATCACCTGTAACGGAAAGACTTTGCAAAAAATCCCCGAAACGCCGGAAATGATGATTTATACCCTTCTTTCGCCCAACAGAATGGGCGGTTTTACCGATTACGGCATGGAACAGCTTTCGCTTTTTGAACCGATGCTTACAGGAGAGGATGTGAGAGAATGTCTGACGGGGGAATTTTGATTTTTGCCTACGACGGCAGCTTTGAAGGCTTTCTTTCTGCGGTTTTTGATGCTTTTCTGATGAAGGCCCTTCCGGCGGATATCGTTGTTTTCGGGGATATGGAACCCACCCTGCTCAAGGTGCACTACGTCGAAACCGATTTTGAGCACGCAAGGCGCGTTCAAATCGGCATTGCCAAAAAACTCGGCGGAACGGTGCTCAACATGGTCGAAAAGGCCTTTCTCTTTGATGGCGAAGGCAAAGAAAACGCCATTATGCATTTTATCTGGAAGGCTTTTCGGGAAGGAAGAAGCACCGGCGGAAAAATAGGCGACGAAGAAGTTAACCGGGTATTCAAAATGTGCGTCGCAGTCAATAATGAAGCGGAGCACCTTCGCCAATTCACCCGCTTTTCGGATTCAAACGGCGCCCTTATCGCCGTTATTCATCCGAAACATTTTATCCTTCCCCTTATAAAAACCTATTTTTGCAACCGCATAAAAAACGAGCATTTTTTGATATTCGATGCGGAACACGGTGCCGCCCTTATCCATACCCCGGAGAAAACGGCCATAGTCCCGGTAGAAAGCCTTGAAATTCCTTCCGATGTCGAGGATAAATTTTACAGCGGGCTTTGGAAAAGCTATTATCGTCATATTGCCATTGCAAGCCGTTATAATCCCACCTGCCGAAGAACGCATATGCCGAAACGCTTCTGGCAATATCTGCCCGAAGTGGAGGAAGAACTTGAAAGCGGATTTGCGCCGAAGTTTTCAAAAGGCACCGCCGCCGAAATCGCCGATGATCTGCGAAAAGACATTCTTCGTCTTAAAGAGTGACAGCTTTTATCGGATACACAGCATAATAAAAATAAATATATACCAAAAATTTACATAAAGTCTTTATTTGAACCGGCGGTTTATTATATAATGATATATGTGAAAGGGGCTGGTTCTTCTGAAAAACAAAAAACGCGATGATTTTATCGCAAAACTGCTTTATATTTGCGTTGGCGCTATCTGCGGATTTTTTATGATCGCTTCCTCCGATCCGGAAGTGCTTTTCGGTGGCGGCCTCGGCGGATTTGTTTTCCACATGGCAATTTGCATGATGCTTATCTTCGTCGCTTATTTTATTCAGGCGGTTATTCACGAATCGGGTCACCTTGTTTTCGGACTTTTGACCGGATACAGATTTGTTTCTTTCCGCATCGGAAGCATTATGTTCATAAAAGAAAACGGAAAGCTTCGCGTAAAGCTTTATAATATAGTCGGCACCGGCGGCCAGTGCCTTATGATGCCGCCCCCATGGAAGGAAAGTATGCCCTATCGCCTTTATAATTTCGGCGGCTGTATTATGAACTTCATTGCCTCCATCGTGTTTCTTGCTCTGTTCATCTTCGCCGTTCCCGGAAGCTTTGGGGCACTTTTTTGCGGAATGCTCTGCGCAGTCGGTTTCGGTAACGTACTCATAAACGGGATTCCCCTTCAGGTTGGCGGGATCTCTAACGACGGGCACAACGCCCTTCTTCTCGGGAAGAACCCGGTTACCCTGCGGGCTTTCTGGCTTCAGCTTTACGTCAACGGTCTTATTTCCGAAGGCGAACGCATGAGGAATATGCCCGGGGAATGGTTCTTTCTTCCGAAGGGCGAGGAGCTTAACGACCCTATAATCTGCACCGTCGGGGTTATGAAATATAATTATTATTACGATATCCATGACTTCGCCGCGGCAGAAGAAACCGCGGAATATCTTCTTAAAGCGCCGGGACTTTTGGGGCTTCACAAAAACGAGCTTCTTTGCGAGCTTATGTTCCTGCGTATCTTCCGCGGGGCAGAGCCGCAGGAGATCGATTCACTCAATACGAAGGAGCTGGATAAATATATAAAGGCCACTGCGAACTATGTTTCGCGCCGCCGCCTTGCCTATGCGTATCAGCTTCTTTACCGCAAAAACATTACCATGGCGCAAAAATGCCTCGAGCTTTTTGAAAGAACGCTCCAAAGCTATCCCTATTCCGCAGAAATCGAAAACGAAAAAGAGGTTATCGAACTTATCAAAGCAAAAGCGGAAATTTTTTAAGATAATTCACTTAACAAAAAGGAAAGGCGCAAATCGCGCCTTTCCTTTTTTGTTAATTCGTTTTTTACCGATAAAAATTCCGCAAAAGAAAAAAACAGAACGGAAACAACCGTTTGCGCTTCGCGTTTTTGTTTACCCTCATCCACCGCGCCGTAGGCGCGGTCCCCCTGTCCTCTTGGCATTAGCGCCCGTCTGCGGCGGCATACGCCTTGCATACGGTCGATGCCTGCGCCAAATCCGGCTCGCTGCATCGCCCACCGGGCGCGCTTCGCCGTCTTTGCCCCAAGGGAAGGCTTTAAAGCGCTCCGCGTTCTTTGGTTGCGGAACGTCGAGGACGACGTTCCCTACAGTGGAATGGTGAACAAATATAGCCGAGCCAACGCGGTAAAATGAAAACCGTTGCCGGCCCCGAACGGCGACGATCGAGATTAGAAACCTCCGTTCGTTCGG
>JAFUJP010000096.1 GCA_017473745.1 Oscillospiraceae bacterium | reverse complement strand
TCAAAGCCGCCGTTATCGAAAAGAAAGAAGGAGGTATTTCGTTTTGAAAAAAGAACTTAAATTTGAAGAAGCCCTTGAAAGACTTGCAGAAATAAATGAAAAGCTTGAATCCGACGAAATTTCTCTTGATGATTCAGTAAAACTTTTCAAAGAAGGACTTGAACTCAGCAAGCTTTGTCAGAAAAAGCTCGACGAAGCAAAGCTTGAAATCGAAAAAATTGATATCGAATGACAGGGGAGGAAAACCATGTCTTTTCTTGAAAACGATAAAAAACTCATAGATTCCGCCATGAGCACCGAGCTTGCTGCGGAATCTTCCGATTATAAGCTGATAGTTGAAGCCATGCGCTATTCGGCCCTTGGCGGAAAGCGTCTTCGGGGAATTCTTACACTTGAATTCGCAAAAATGTTCGGCCTTGATTATGAAGAAGCTGTACCATATGCTGTTGCGGTTGAATGCATACAGGCATATTCGCTCATCCATGACGATCTCCCTTGCATGGATGACGATGATATGCGAAGAGGAAAGCCTTCCTGCCACATAGCTTTCGGCGAAGCAAACGCACTTCTTGCCGGCGACGCACTTTTGACCCACGCGTTCAGCGCCGTTTCTGAAAGCGAATCCGCAAAAATTCACCCCGAAAGGGCCTTGAAAGCGGTCCGAATCCTTTCCGAATTCGCAGGTTACCGCGGAATGGTCGGCGGGCAGGTTCTTGACCTTGAAGCAGCCGAAAAAGAGGTCGATGCCGAAACGCTTGATAAAATCCACAAACTCAAAACCGGCGCGCTTATAAAAGCTTCTGCGCTTCTCGGATGCGCAGCCGCCGGAGCAGATGATGAACTTTGCGGCATTTCCGAAAAATATGCCGCTGAATTCGGTCTTGCGTTTCAGATAATCGACGATATTCTTGATTTTGACGGGAATTATGATACATGTGAACTCAATTCCTACGTCAAGATACACGGAATTGAAAAGGCAAGGGAATATGCCCTTGCCAATATAAACGGTGCAAAAATCGCCCTTTCCGAACTTGATAAAAAAGGTTATAACGTTGAAAATTTTATTTACCTTCTTGATTTTCTCGTTAAAAGAATGAAATAAACGGAGATAATAAATGGAACATAAACTCCTCGAAAGTATAAAGCTGGCAAGCGACGTTAAAAAACTTAATATGGAACAGCTTAACCTGCTTTGCGGGGAGCTTCGCGATGAAATTATCGAAAAAGTTTCTGAAACCGGCGGACATCTTGCCTCAAACCTCGGTGCGGTTGAACTTACCGTTGCGCTTCATTACGTTTTTGATTCGCCGAATGAACCTATTATCTGGGATGTAGGTCATCAGTGTTATGCTCATAAAATTCTTACCGGGCGCGATATTACCGGTATCCGCACCGAAGGCGGGCTTTCGGGGTTCCCAAAATCCGCCGAAAGCGAGCACGACCTTTTCGTAGCCGGGCACGCAAGCACATCCGTTTCCGCAGCGCTCGGCATTGCTGAAGCCAAAAAGATTAATGGTGACAGAAATTCCGTTGTTGCGGTCGTGGGCGACGGTGCCTGTTCCGGCGGAATGATTTATGAAGCTCTTAACAATGCCGGAAGAAGCGGAACAAATCTGGTGGTAGTTCTGAATGATAACGAAATGAGTATTTCACCCAACGTCGGTGCTATGGCAAAATACCTTGCCGATATCCGTTCGCGCGAGGTATATTTCCGTTTCAAAGACAGCCTTGAACATACCATGCTCAAGATTCCATTTATCGGAAGGGGAATTTTTTCCGCCGCAAGAAAGATCAAAACCTTTTTCAAAGATATGTTCTATTCCAGCAATACTTTTGAACATTTCGGATTTGTCTATCTCGGCCCCGCGGACGGCCACGACGTAGGTATGCTTATAAGAACCCTTCGCCGTGCGCAAAGCATCAAAAAGCCGGTGCTCGTTCATATCAACACTGTTAAAGGCAAGGGGTATGCCCCCGCAGAGCAGATGCCTTCCAAATTCCATGGCGTTGCGCCTTTTTATAAGGAAAACGGCGAGCTTAAAAAAGAATCCGGATATTCTTTTTCCTCCGCTTTCGGCGAAAGTCTTTGCCGTCTTGCGGAAAAAGATGACAAAATCTGCGCCATAACCGCCGCCATGACCGACGGAACTGGGCTTCGTGAATTCTCTGAAAAATATAAAGAACGTTTCTTTGATGTCGGCATAGCAGAAGAACACGCAATGACTTTTGCTGCCGGTCTTGCCGCAGGTGGGATGAAACCTGTTTTCGCCGTTTATTCCACCTTCCTTCAAAGGGCATACGATCAGGTGCTCCATGATGCTTCCATCGAACCAAAACACGTTGTGCTGGGCATTGACCGCGCCGGAATAGTCGGCGGTGACGGTGAAACCCATCAGGGAACTTTTGACATACCGATACTCACTTCCATTCCGGGTATTACGGTTTACTGTCCTTCGAATTATGCAGAGCTCGACAAAAATCTCGAAACCGCATTTTCTTCCTGCGGAGTTCAGGCCGTAAGATATCCGCGTGATAAAGAAAAAGAGGTTCCCGAAAAATTCAGCAGGGAATACGGCGATTTTGATTATTTTGCCGGCAGCGAAGATTGCCTTATTATCGCATACGGAAGGCTTTTTGCTGAAGCCGCCTTTGCCGCAGAAGAAACCGGCGCTTCCGTGCTCAAACTCGGGAAAGTTTTTCCCATTGAGCACGATGTTATTAAAACAGCCGAAAAATATAATAAAATTATTTTTTTTGAAGAATCCGTTGAATTCGGAAGCATCGCCGAACATTTCGGAGCGATGCTCAACAGTTCCGGTTTTACAGGAAAATATGAAATACACTGCGTTTCGGGTTTTGTTCCCCATATGAATGTTGAAAACGCAATGAAACTCCACGGTCTTGACCGTGAATCTATGAAAAAGGCCGTAAAGGAGGCTTTGAAATGAGCGAAAAACAGCGTCTTGATGCGGAACTTGTTGCAAGGGGCATCATCCAAAGCCGCGAACAGGCAAAGGCCGCTATCATGGCCGGGCAGGTTTATGTCAATAACCAGAAAGCCGACAAGGCAGGCGAATCCGTCACTCCCGATGATAAAATCGAATTCCGCGGTGAAAGCCTTAAATATGTCAGCCGCGGCGGACTTAAACTTGAAAAAGCCATGGAACTTTACGGTTTTAAGCTTGATAATAAAATCTGTATGGACGTTGGCGCTTCCACCGGCGGATTTACCGATTGCATGCTTCAGAAAGGTGCATCGAAAGTTTATTCCATAGACGTCGGTTACGGTCAGCTCGCATGGAAGCTTCGTCAGGACGAAAGAGTAGTCAACCTTGAAAGAACCAACGTCCGTTATATAACCAACGAGCAGGTGCCGGATACCGTAGATTTTGTCAGCATTGACGTTTCGTTTATCTCCCTCGGGCTTGTTATTCCGGTGCTTGTTCCGTTTCTTTCTGATGAAGCGATGATGGTCTGTCTTGTCAAACCACAGTTTGAAGCGGGGAAAGATAAAGTCGGCAAACACGGCGTAGTACGCGACCCGGCAACTCATATTGAAGTTCTCGAAAGAGCCGTCGGATTTGCCAAAAACGCAGGTTTCGGCATTGTCGGTCTTGAATTCTCTCCCATCAAAGGACCGCAGGGAAACATTGAATATCTTATGGTGCTCACAAGAAAAGATCCCGAGCTTTCCGTTTCTTCCGAAGAAATAAAAGCGCTTGTGGAATCTTCGCACAATGAACTTGATTAACGAAAAGAAAGGAAGCTGTTCCGGCTTTGAAAAAATTTGATAAAATAAAGCTAAAACGCGGAAAATCAAAGGCTTTTGTCTTTTTTAATCTTACAAAAGCAAAGGTTTTTCCATATACCGAAGAGCTTGTTCGGTTTCTTATGAAAAACCGCATCGAGGTATGTATGGATTCAGCCGCCGAAAGTCTTATACCGGTTGAAGGTGCAAAATATTGCGAAGTTGAAACGGTGCTTCCGGAAGTTGACGTTGTTTTTATAATCGGCGGCGACGGAACTATTCTTCGTGCGGCAAAGAATGCAATCAAATACGATAAACCAATAATCGGGATCAACGCCGGAAGACTCGGTTTTCTTTCGGATATAGAGGCCGAAAACATCTCAATGCTCGAAAAGCTTTTCAAGGAAGGCTGCCCCATTGAAAAAAGGACCGTGCTCGAAATCGAAAACGGCGATAAAAACACTCTTGCTATTAATGACGTTTTTATAAGCAAGACCGAACCCGGCAAAACCGCAGAACTTTTCGTTGAATGTAACGGCCACGAGGTTTGCAGATACCGTGCAGACGGCATCGTACTTTCGACTCCGGATGGTTCAACCGCATATTCAATGTCTGCCGGCGGGCCGGTTCTTGATACAAACCTTAATGCTATTATAATGACTCCGGTTTGCCCCCATTCGCTGATATCCTGCTCGGTTGTATTTTCTCCGGAAAAACTTATAACCGTCGGTTCCTCCTTCAGCGGAGGGGAGAAAAATCTCGACGTTGTTGTTGACGGCGAAAGGGTTTTTACCCTTAAAAAAGGCGAAAAGCTTTCGGTAAAATGCTCCGAAAAATATGTAAAGTTTATCAACTTGTCAGGCAGGGGCTTTTATGAGGTCCTTAATCAGAAAATAATAGGAAGAAGATAAGGGGAACAGATTCATGAAAACAAAAAGACATTCCAAAATACTGGAACTGATTTCCGAAAAGGATATCGCAACCCAGGAAGACCTTTTGATCTATCTGCGCGAAAGCGGTTTTGACGTTACTCAAGCGACGGTTTCCCGCGATATCAAGGAGCTCCGCCTTGTAAAAACGATGATAAGCGACGGAAAATACCGCTATTCTCCGGCTTCTTCCGATGGGAATTCCGACGTAAGCACAAAGTACGCGGTTTTCAGCCAATCGGCCAAAAGCGTTGACTATGCAAACAACATCATCGTAATCAAATGTTATACCGGTATGGCAAGCGCCGCCTGTGCGGTGCTCGATGCAATGAACCATGAAGGAGTAGTCGGAACTCTTGCCGGCGACGACACTATTTTTGTGCTTATGCGCGACGAAAAAATGGCCGTTGCGCTTGTTGACGGCATCAAAAAACTTATCGGTTAATTTTATTTTTTTGAAAGGAGGGGGCTTGCCGCTTGCTTTCCCAGCTTTTTATAAAAAACGTGGCGGTCATCGAGAGCGCTTCAATAGATTTTGAAAACGGATTCAACGTTTTTACCGGCGAAACCGGCGCAGGCAAATCCATCCTTATTGATTCCATCAACGCCGTTCTCGGCGGAAGAACCAGCCGAGATTTGGTACGAACGGGCGAGGGCAAAGCCGTGGTTTCTGCAGTTTTTACCGATATTTCCAAAGAAGCGGAAAAACTTCTTGAAGAACTGGGCTACGATTCCGAGGACGAGCTTATGGTTTCACGCGAAATTTCCGCCGAAGGCAAAAGCGTCTGCAAAGTCAATATGCGCCCGGCAACCGCAGGCGTGCTCAAACAGCTTTCTTCCGTGCTCATCGATGTTCACGGACAGCACGACAGCGCTATTTTACAGAATCCGGAGCTTCATATCGGATACATAGATTCTTTCGGAAACACGGAAGCGGAGCTTTCGGCATACAGTGAAAGCTATAAAACGCTTAAAGCTGTCGAACGTGACATAAAGAAAATCTCCATGGATGATTCCGATAAGGCAGCAAGAATCGATATGCTCAAATATCAGGTGGCTGAAATAGAAAATGCCGCAATCGAGGAAGGGGAAGAGGATGAACTTCTCGCCCTCAGCAAGCGCATTAAAAGTGCAGAAAATATCATGGAGCTTATTTCAGAAACCATTGGCGCCCTTGACGGAAACGGTGATTCGGAAGGCGCCCTTGAAGGGCTTTCCACCGCCATCGAAAACTGCGCAAGACTTGCTGAATTTTTCCCGCAGTACGAAGGACTTTCCGAAAAATTCAAGGAAATGTATTATGAATTCGAGGAATTCGCAAACGATGTAAAAGACAATGCGGATGAACTTGATTTCGATCCGGCTCTTCAGAACAGAACCGAAAAACGCCTTGACCAGATCTTCCGCCTTAAACGCAAATACGGCGGCAGCGTCGAGGAAATGTTCAAGTATTATCAGAAAGCCGTTTCGGAGCTCGAAAACATCGAATTTTCCGAAGAACGCCTTGAAAAGCTCCAGAAGGAGCGTGAACGCCTTTTCGCCGAAACCGCAAAACTTGCCGATGTTCTCACCGAAAAGCGTCAGAGAGCCGCAAGGGCCTTTGAAAATGCCGTTATGGACGAACTTTCCTATCTAAATATGCCGAATGTTCGCTTCAGCGTCAATTTCGATGAAACCGAATTCACCGAAAGCGGCAGGGACGGTATTGAGTTTTATATTGCTACCAACGCAGGCGAGCCGCTGAAGCCTCTTACCAAAATCGCTTCCGGCGGTGAGCTTTCCAGAATCATGCTCAGCATAAAGAACGTGCTTGCCGATAAAGATAATGTTGATACTCTCATTTTTGACGAGGTCGATACCGGTATTTCCGGCTCCGCCGCTCAGAAAGTAGGGCAGAAGCTCAAACAGGTTTCGGGCGGGCGCCAGATCATCTGCGTAACTCATCTTGCGCAGGTTGCAGCTTATGCCGATAACCACCTACTTATTTCCAAGAGCACCGAAGGCGGAAGAACTTTCACTTCCGTTGAAAGCCTTGATAAAGACGGCAGGGTGAACGAACTTGCCCGAATCATGGGCGGCACCATGACGGATGCCCTTAAAAAGAGCGCCGAGGAGCTTTTGGAGCTTTCAAAATAAGGTTGACAAAGCCGCTTTAATGCGTTATAATTCGAACATATTGCAAAAAGCCATGAAGGAAAAAAGTAGCCCTGTTCCATGCGGCAAAGAGAGCTTTCGGTCGGTGTAAGAAAGCGGGCAGAACAGACGCGAATACATTCCCGAGCTATAATTCCGAAACAGCAGTAGGTTTTATCCGGTGCGCCGGTTACAGCGCTTTTGAGGTCAGCATTGCTGACGAACCAGAGGTGGTACCGCGCTAATTCGCCCTCTGTCGGTTTTTACCGACGGAGGGATTTTTTTATCCGAAAGAAGATGACCGTATGGGTGCATACAGAATACTCGGCAACGTTCCCGGCTCTCCGACGCATGACGGTGATAAAAACTATAAAGGACTTTATCGTTCCGAGCCTTTTCCGGGCGATTCACCAAGCGAAAGAATGCTTGAACTTTGGTACAAATATTGCAATGATGGTATCAATGGTATCACGGACGAACTTTCTCTTGATGAAATGAAAGAACTTGCAACACTTTCCGGTGATGATTTTGAGGTCATTTATGTCAGCGAAAGAGGAAAATGCCCAAACAATGCTATATTTTACGGAATTGATGTCTATCTGACTTATGATGATTCGTATCTCTGGTCCGGGATAGATTATATCCGAAAGATAAATGAAAAATCCGCAGAAAAAATCAATACAAACATTCTTTTTGATAATTACGATGCTGCAAAGGAATTTTTCGATGAAGCAGAAAGATTGCGTAAAGAAAATCCCGAATATTATGAAAGCGGTGAAATGAAAATCGCCTATATTTACAAAGTGCTTGATTAAATTAAAAATAAATGTATTCAAATAAACGGAGGAAAATGAAATGACAATTTATGAAGATCTCGAGCGCCGCGGCTTAATTGCCCAGATGACTCACCCCGAAGAAATCAAACGCAAACTTGAAAACGAGAAAGTTGTTTTCTACATCGGCTTTGATGCAACCGCCGACAGCCTTCACGTAGGACACTTCCTTCAGCTTATGGTCATCAACCGCATGATCAAAGCAGGCCACACCCCGATTCTTCTTCTCGGAACCGGCACCACCATGGTCGGCGACCCCACCGGCAAAACCGATATGAGAAAGATGCTCACCGTTGAAGAGATCAACTATAACGCAGACCGCTTCCTTGAGCAGATGAACCAGATCGTTGACGTTTCCAAATGCATCGTTGCAAGAAACGGCGACTGGCTCCTCAAGCTCGGCTACGTTGAACTTCTCCGCGACGTCGGCGCACATTTCTCCGTCAACAAAATGCTCACCGCAGAATGCGTAAAGAGCCGTTTTGAGCGCGGACTTACCTTCCTTGAATTCAACTACATGATCATGCAGAGCTATGACTTCCTCAAACTCTTCCGCGATTACAACTGCACCATGGAACTTGGCGGCGACGACCAGTGGTCCAACATCATCGGCGGTATCGAGCTTGTCCGCCGTCTTGAACAGAAAGAAGTTCAGGGAATGACCTTCCAGCTTCTCACCACCAAAGAAGGCAAGAAGATGGGCAAAACCGAGGGCGGCGCAGTATGGCTCAACCCGACCAAGACCACTCCTTATGATTTCTTCCAGTATTGGAGAAACGTCGGCGACGACGATGTTATCAAATGCCTCAAATTCCTCACCTTCATCCCCGTTGAAGAAATTGAGGAGATGGAAAAAACTTTTGAGGGCGCAAATATCAACGCCTGCAAAGAGCGCCTTGCTTTTGAAGTAACCAAAATCGTTCACGGCGAAGAAGAAGCCAACAAAGCCCTCGAAGCAGCGAGAGCAATTTTTGCCGGCGGCGGTTCCAGTGAAAATATGCCCACTGTTGTTTTTGAAGAATCCGATTTCACCGAAGGCAAGCTTGCCGTAACCGATGCTCTTATCAAAGCGGAGATAGCAAAATCCAAAGGCGAAGGCAAACGCCTTATCGAACAGGGCGGCATCACCGTCAACGACGAAAAAATCACCGACGTTTTTGCATCTATCGACAGAAGCGCATTTGATGGCGAAGTTATCCTTAAAAAAGGCAAAAAAATCTTCAAAAAACTTGTTATTAAATAAAACAGGACCTATAGGTCCCGCCGAAGGCGGGACCTTTTTTGTTGCAAATTTATGTATTATATATTATTATAAAAATACGGATTATTCAAATTCTCTGAAAATGGGGATGTATATATGAAAAAATTAAAAATAACGGTTTATGTTTTGCTTATTATCACTATGTTTTTTTCTGCCTGCAATGCGGAACCCGCTCCGGAAAAGGCAAATTATAACGGAACTTCCGACGGTTATGTTTATTGGTATGAAGAGGGAAGAAACAGGGATTGGGAGAAAACCGTTCTTGAATTTGCAAATACCTTCCTTACAAAACATCCGAAAGTTGCGGATAAAGAAACAAAAATTACCACCGACCTTCTGACGGATGAATATGTTTTCACAAAAGAATATTTTGATCCCGCTCTTCAGGAAGATTTTATCGAAAGCGTAAATATTCTTATACCGAAAATCGGCGAACTTGAAGATTCGGAAATAATTTTTGAACTCAGCGGGATCGTTGCGCTGCTCAAAGACGCACATTCCCAGGTTTTTGGTGATTACGGTAGATATTATCCCATAAATCTTGAGGCGATATACACCGGCGAAAATGTTGAATATTATGCAGTAAGGGTTCCGGTTGAAAACGAGGAACTCGTTTTCTCAAAACTCAAATCCATAAACGGCGTTGCCATCGAAGAAATCGCCGCAATGGCAGAAAATTATATCTCCGCTGAAAACAGCTATGATTTAAACACCCGTCTTGAAGAATATTATTCCGATGAAAACTTCCTCAAAAATCTTAAAATTGTTGAAAAAGAATCCGATACCGCAGAGTTTGTTTTCATCAAAGATGACGGAACGGAAGTTTCCTGTGTGTTTGAAGCCCTTGAACTTGAAGACTATTATGCGGTTGAAATGACTTACACTCATCTTCGCCAACAGGATCTTCTTATTTATAAAAACAGCCTTAATTTCTGGTATGAATTCATTGATGATGAAACACTTTATATCAGGATCCAGGCCTTTGATGCAAGCGACTTTTCAAGCCTTCTTAAAACCGTAACCGAACTTAACAAGGCTGTAACGCCCGAATCCGCCGTCAGCAAAACCATAGTTGACATCCGCGACAACAGCGGAGGACAGAAAGTTCCGGGATATAATGAATTTGTGGAAATGCTTAACAAGGATGAATTCGGCGATGTTTATGCACTTATCAATGACAGCTGTTTTTCCATGGCGGTTGTTATGCCGTCCATACTTAAACAGCACGTCGATGACATTGTTCTTGTGGGCTGTCCCACCGGAGAGCCTCCGAATCTTTTCGGCGTTATAAACGGCGTTTCGGAATTTTCCGGTTCCGGCGTTTATTTCCAGATGGGTGAATATGCCGTGAACTCCTGGCCCGATTATGAATATGACGCGCTTATGCCCGATATCACCATTTACCAGACCATCGAAGATTACAAAAACGGCATCGACACCGTGCTTGAAGCGGTGCTCGCCATGGAATAAAAAGGATTTGATTTTATGAAAAAAATTATAAGCTTTTTTGCTTTGTTTTCTATATTAGCTTTAGTTTTTTCCTCATGTGATGCGGAACCCGCTCCCGAAAAAGCAAGTTATAACAGAACCTCCGAAGAATATGTTTATTGGTACGAAGAGGGAAGAAACCGTGATTGGGAAGAGGACGTAATTTATCTTGCGGATATGTTTATACAAAATGACCCTCAGATATCCGGAAATGAATTTAGAGTTCTTCTTGATGAAAAAGATAATTACTATTATTCCGACGAACTTTATAATGAAGAACTGCGCAATGAATTTATCGAGCACATAAATATTCTTATTCCAAAAATAGACGAACTTGAGGATTGGCAAATTACTTCTGAACTTCGCAAAATTGTTGCTCTGCTTGAACAGGCTCATGTTTCGGTTTATTTCTCACTCCAAAATTATTATCCGATTGATTTTGAGGCAATTTACAGCGAAGAAAGAGTTGATTTCTATTCAGTTTCCGCTTCCATCGAAAACGAAGAAGCGGTTTATGCGAAACTTTCTGCAATAAACGGCGTTCCCATTGATGAAATAATCAATATTTCTTTGGAACACATATCCAGCGAAACAGTATATTATCAGTATCATGTGCTCCAGACTTTACTCAAATGCGGAGAGTTTCTCCGGGATATAGGTATAACCGAAAAAGAAACGGATTCGGCTGAGTTTTCCTTTATAAAAGATGACGGAACAGAGATAACCCTTACATTATCTTCAATACCATCCGGAGAATACGGCAAAGCAGAAATGACGGATACTATGCTACGCAACAAAAATGTTTTGATGTATAAAAACACTTCTGATAATTTCTGGCATGAGATTCTTGAAGATAACACTTTGTATATCAGATTCAATAGCTGCAATGACAATGAATATCAATCTTTTTCCGGATTTGCTTCCGCTCTTAAAAATCAGATTTCGGACACCCCCGTGAAAAAAACTGTCCTTGATTTTCGTGACAATATGGGCGGCACATTCAGAAATTATGAAAGTTTTATTGAAATGCTGAAAGGCGATGAATTTGGTAATATCTATGTACTTATAAATGATGGAAGTGTTTCACGCGCTGTTATAACTCCCGCACTTATAAAACAACAGGTTGAAAAAACAATTATTATTGGCGACCCTGCTGCCGAAGGACCAAATGGTATTGGATACAAGCTTGATGGTGCTTATAAAACGCCGAATTTTGGTGTATATTTCTCTTTTGGCTCTTACTACGCAAAATTCTGGCCCGATTATGAATACGATGCGCTTATGCCCGATATCACAATATACCAGACCATCGAAGATTACAAAAACGGCGTTGACACCGTGCTCGAAGCGGTGCTCGCTATGGAATAAGGAGTTTTTATGGAATATTACAAACTAAACAGCCTCTATATTGAAGTTACCCACGCCTGCAACCAACATTGCAGACATTGCTATCTTGACGGCGGAATCCACCACAAAAATGCCGAAATGACCACCGATCAAATCAAAAAAATCTTCTCGGAATTCAAGGCGCAGGGCGGAAGATACGTTATCTTTACCGGCGGCGAACCGCTTATGAGAAGCGATATGTTCGAACTCCTTGATTGCCTTGAAGCGCTTCATCTTCGGTTTACATTTGCTTCCAACAGCTTTGGAATGAACAAGGAACGCCTTGAAAGGCTTGCTTCCTATCGCGGGCTTGAAGAATATTTCACCAGTATCCTCGGTGCCGATGCAGAAAAGCACAAAGCCATTGCAGGAAAAGACAGCTTTGATGCCGCGCTCAACGCAATCCGCTTTTTTGATAAAAAGGGGATACCCACCTTTGTTCAGGTTACCCTTGCAAACGATTATATAGAAGATATGGAAAATATTCTTAAATTGTTTGTAGATTTTCAGAATTGTTCGGTAAAGATAACGCCCATTGCAAGCCTCGGCTGCAAATCCGCAGAGGAAAAAGAACTTAACAAAGACCTTATCGTTCCGAAAGAGCGCTTTGATTATTTCCACGAAAAGCTTGATGCTCTCTGCGAAAAATATCCTAACTGCGTTGGTGACGACAACGTTCTTACTCACGAACAGATTGAAGAATCCATCGCAGAATATAGTGAACACCCGCTCTATTCGCTTTGTTACGGTTCGGTATGCGTGCGCCCAAATGGCGACCTAAGTTTTTCTTATAATATGATAAACCCTATCACTTTCGGAAAAGCATACGAAAGCATAAAAATCCCGATGGATGAAAAATTTTTTGATTATATCGGGCTTCTTAAAAAAGCGGATGAAAAAGTTCTTGCGGATTCCGAAAAAACAGCGGTCGAATATGATACCGAGATTGACAGATACATAAACAGCGTGCTCGGATGAGCACGCTGTTTTTATCCAAACTTGCTTTTACTATGTTTCTATGGAAATTTTGAGCAATATATGATACAATGATAATATAATTATTGTTTGGAAGTGAATTTTTTTGAACGAAAGAATCAAAAAAGCCATAGCAGCCGTTAAACCTGCTGACAAAGAAATAATGTCTGCCGCAAAAGAACGCCAGGCACAGCTTGCAAAACCTCCCGGCAGCCTCGGGATACTTGAAGATTTATCAGTAAAAGTTGCCGGAATGACTGGTAAATTACATAACAAAGCCGAAAAATGCAGAATAATAGTTCTTTGCGCCGATAACGGAGTATGTGACGAAGGGGTTTCGTGCACTCCGCAATCCGTAACCCTTTCACAGACCATAAACCTTACAAGGGGGCTTACGGGAGCATCTTCTCTTGCCAAACATTTCGGCGACGAGGTCGTTGTTGTCGACGTCGGCGTTATGAGCGATTATAATTGCCCCGCTGTAATTAACAGAAAAATTGCCTACGGCACTAAAAATCTTTATATCGAGCCGGCTATGACCCGCGAACAGGCCGAAAAAGCTATCTGTGTCGGGCTTGAAATGGCGGATAAATGTGCTGAAGACGGCGTTGATGCCATCGGAGTAGGCGAAATGGGTATAGGCAATACAACAACTTCTTCCGCCATACTTTCTGTTTTTACAGGCGAATCCGCATATATCACTGCCGGAAAAGGCGGCGGCCTTCTTGACGAAGCTTATAAACATAAAATTGAGGTCATAGACGGTGCCATTGCAAAGCATAAGCCTGATGCCAATGACCCCATTGATGTTATAACAAAAGTCGGCGGATTTGATATTGCCGCCATGTGCGGGGTATTCCTTGGCGCAGCAGAACACAGAATTCCTGTTGTTATAGATGGGTTTATTTCCATTGTCGCGGCTCTTTGTGCCGCAAGGCTTTGCCCGAACGTAAAAGATTATCTTATCGCATCCCACGCTTCTTTCGAGCCGGGATATGTTCTTGCCATGAACGAGCTTGGTCTTGAAGCTCCGCTTCTTATGAAAATGCGCCTTGGCGAGGGAAGCGGATGCCCCATAATGTTCCGTGTTCTTGATGCGGCATATGCAATAATGAACGAAATGGCAACTTTTGATGAAGCAAGTATCGACGACAGCTATCTTGATGAAATACGAGTCGGCGATCATTTTACGGTGGAAAGATGAGAATTTATATTTCAGGCGGGGCAAAAAACGGCAAATCCATGTTTGCCCAGGAAATCGCAAAAAAGCTTTCATCCGAGGGGCATCTCTGGTACCTTGCAACCATGGAACCGCACGATGACGAAGACCTTGCAAGAATTGCAAGACACCGGGATGAAAGAGCGGGATGGGGCTTCAGAACTGCCGAATGGGGCCGAAATATCGCTTTACATTGCGAAGAAATCGACTGTAAAGGTACATACCTTGTCGATAGTGTTACTGCGCTTTTATCCAACGAAATGTTTTCCGGAATGAGCGGTGAAATAAACAAAAATGCCGCGGATAAAACTGCTGAAGAACTTCTCGCTTTTTCTGAAAAAGCGGAAAATGTCGTTTTCGTTTCCGATAATATTTTCTGCGATGCTGCTTTCTATGATGAATGGACCGATTCTTATCGTGAGGGTCTTGCAAAGGTTGACCGTACCATTGCCGAAAAATGCGACGTTGTTGCCGAATTTTCCTGCGGTCAGATAATTTTTTATAAAGGAGCCGAGCTTATATGAAAAAACTTCTCAAAGCTTTTTGCATGAGTTTCAGTATGTTCTGCGCCATCCCAACGCCTTTTGCGCATATTTGGGAAGATTCCGTCCGCTCGCTTATGCTTGTTGTATTTCCGTTTGTAGGAACGGTTATTGGGGCTATATGGGCGCTGGCGGCGTTTTTGCTTAATGAACTGAACTGCCCGCAGATGTTCGGCGCAGCATTGCTTGCTCTTATGCCGTATCTTCTTACCGGCGGAATTCATCTCGACGGATATATGGACTGCTGCGACGCGATTTTTTCAAGGCGACCCCTCGAAA
The DNA here is from genome assembly GCA_017473745.1 of Oscillospiraceae bacterium. Taxonomy (GTDB): domain Bacteria; phylum Bacillota; class Clostridia; order Oscillospirales; family Ruminococcaceae; genus UMGS1668. The sequence continues at coordinate 2,101 of JAFUJP010000096.1, read as the reverse complement.
AAAAGCGTGAGATCCTCAAGGATTCCCATGTTGGTTCTTTTGCTGTAATTGCACTTTCCGTTCTTATGATGTTAAGTTTTGCGGCGTTTGCTTCCGCAGACGGAAGTGAAAACATGCTTGCGCTTATTTTTATCTGCACGGTTTCACGCGCATGCAGTGCCATCGGAGTTTCAACACTTCGCCCCATGGGTCACAGCGAATATGCCGGAAGCTTTCAGCAGGGCATAAGCAAAGGTAATTTTACTGCGCTTACAGTTATCCTTGTTCTTTCTGTGGCACTTTCTTATGCGATTTGCGGCGCAGATGGGCTTGTTTCGTGTTTTTCAACAGCGGCGGGCTACGTTATTTTTACTGCATACGCTTTCAAAAATCTTGATGGTTTTTCCGGCGACGTCACCGGTTTCGGACACACCCTCGGCGAACTTTGCGGAATAATTGCTTTGACTGTTTTTTAAGGAGAATTTTATGGAACTTATAATCGGAGGCGCCTTTCAGGGCAAAACCGAATACGCGAAAGAAAATTTTGGCATCGGCAACGAAGATATCTTTGTATGCAACAAGGATTTCGCACCGGAACTTGATAAAAAATGTATAGCGCATATTGAGCGTTTCAGCTTTTGGTGCGTTGAGCACGGGATCGAACCGGCGGAATACTTTTTTGAGCACGCAAAAAATATCGGTGATATGATAATCATTTCCGACGATATTTCCTGCGGTGTTGTACCCATTGACAAAACTGAAAGAGCATGGCGCGAAGCAAACGGAAGGCTTCTTATAAAACTTTCAAAAGAAGCCGAGCACGTAACAAGAATTTTTTGCGGATTATCACAGAGGTTAAAATAACTATGAGCACCATTTATCTTATTCGCCACGGAATTACCGAGGGCAACAAACGCCGCCTTTATTATGGAAGCACCGATCTTCCTCTTATTGAAGAGGGGATAGAAGCCATAAAAACCCGAAAAGAAGCAGGAATTTATCCCGATTTTGATAATATCAAGGATTTTTCCTTTGTTACCACGACCCTTAAACGTACTCAACAGACCCTTGCTGAAATTTACGGTGAAGTTGCGCACAAAACCGACAGCCGCCTTGGTGAATTCAGCTTCGGCGATTTTGAAATGCACACATACGAGGAACTCAAGGACAGGGAAGACTATCAGGCTTGGATAACCGGCGACAACTGGCGCAACATCTGCCCCAACGGCGAAAGCGGCGAAATCATGCTGAACCGCGCCCTCGAAGCCATGAATGAATACATTGGCAAGAATTGTTTCATCGTCTGCCACGGCGGCGTTATTGCAGGACTTATGATGAATTATTTTCCGGAGGAAGGCTCTGTCGAGCATTTTTATGCATGGCAGCCCAGTCCATGCGAAGGATATAAAGTCGAATTTGATAAGGAACTTAAACCGGTTGGTTATGAGAAAATAAAATTATGAAAATCAGAATAATCGGCAACTGCGGAAGCGGAAAAACTTTTCTTGCAAAAGTACTTTCCAAAAAATTTGGTATTCAGCATTTCGATCTTGATGATATTTGTTGGAGCAATTCCGCCGAAACATCCGGAATAAAAAGACCGGTTTCTGAGCGTGATACTCTTTTTGCCGAAATTCTTCAAAATGAAAGCTGGATTATGGAGGGCATTTATTATGCCTGGACAGAGAAAAGTTTTGATGACGCAGATATAATTTACGTCATTGATATTCCTGTTTATATTTGCAAATTCCGTCTTATAAAGCGCTTCTTTATGCGAAAAACCGGATTTGAAAAAGGTAAAAACGAAAGTATCGGCTATCTTATAAGAATTATTAAATGGGTCGATAAATTTCAAAACAAAAACTTTCCTGAAATATATGCACTTTTGGAAAAATATAACGATAAAACTGTTTTTCTTAAAAATACCGAAGAAATCAAAAATTTGATGTAAAAAAAGACCCGCTTTTGCGGGTCTTTTTTATTGAATTCATCAGCATCTTCCCAGCGCTTTCATCTGGATAAGCACTTTTTCAATCTTTTCGTCGCGGTTTTTTGCGTTGAGCTCATGGATGCACCATTCCGGCTCCACAAGTTCGAGGATTTCCTGAACTCTGGGGTTTTC
>JAFUJP010000095.1 GCA_017473745.1 Oscillospiraceae bacterium | reverse complement strand
CCCTCCTCCACCGTCTTCGACGGTCCCCCTCCTACTCCGAGGAGGTTTGTACCGTCGCCGTTCGAAGCCGGCAACGGTTTTCATTTTACCGCGTTGGCTCGGCTATGGCGGATCGCCATTAGCCGGCGGGATGTTTAAAGCCTTCCCTTGGGGGAAGGTGGATTTCGCCGAAGGCGAAAGACGGATGAGGGTAAACCCTGTTCCGTCTGCCGTTATCGCTTAATCTAATGTAGGGAACGGTCTTGACCGTTCCGTAACCCAAGAACGCGGAGCGTTTATCGCAATTGGACAGGGTTTACGTCAAGGGCGGATATCATCCGCCCGTCATTGCGAACAAACCGAAGGTTTGTGTGGGAATCCGTTCTCTTTTTACGGATTCCCACGTCACTTTGCTTCTCGGAATGACAGTTTATTTTATTCAATGCCGCAATTTTCCATAAATCTGCGGCTTATTTCGGCATATCTTTCGGGGTCGGTGATATAGCTGATGCCGTGGGCGGCATCGGGAAAGGTTTCGAGGGTTATCATTTCGGGGTTTGCGGAATATATTTTTCTGCTCATTTCACAGGGGACATAGCGATCCGCTTCGCCGTGGATGAGAAGAATAGGTACTTTTGTGTTTTTAACGGCTTCTTCAGCCCCGCCGGAAAGTTTAAGCCTTCCGAAAATCCGTGCACCAAGCCTGACAAAAGGCATTCCGATTACGGGCGGAATGCCCATTTTTTTGCATTCGTTTGCGATTGTTTCCTCCGGCGAGGAAAAAGGGCAATCCGCAATGATACAGCGCACATTTTCGGGCAGATCCAGTTCCGAAGCCATAAGCACCGTTGCGGCGCCCATTGAAACGCCGGAAAGCACTATGGGAACATCGCCGAAACGCTTTGCAGCATAATTTGCCCATGCAAGGCAGTCATATTTTTCTTTTATTCCGAAACAGATGGTTTTTCCTTCGCTTTTGCCGTGGGCGCGCTGGTCGATGACAAGGGTGTTGTGGCCAAGATCGCGGGCAAGCTTGTTTCCACCGCAAAAATCCCTTATGGCGGTGCCGCGGTATCCGTGGCACTGTATCTGGAGCGGGGCGCCATCGGCAATATGATAATACCGCGCCGTAAGCTCAAGCCCATCGAAAGATTTTATGTAAACCTGCTCGAATGGGATGGATTCCATCTCGTCGATGAGCCCGAGCATTATGGGGCGGCCTTTTGCGTATGGTTCGCTTGTCGGAATGCTGCGGATGTTTTCTTTGCGCTTTGGAGAAGAATAAAAAGCCTTTCGGTATGAAAGATATGCAAAGATGATGATTATCAGAAAAAGGGTTATCATTTTTTGCCTCTTGAAAGTTTTTTTTTAATTATAGCATAACCCGGGGCAAAAATTCCGAAATGGAATATAAAATTTTGTTGATTTTTATTGACAGCCATTATACGGCTGTGTATAATGAAATTGTGATTACACAACAGTATAATGTTACACTGCGGTACATGGGAGGAATATATATGGCAATCAAAAGCACAAAACTCGGTGACGGTGAATTCGAGGTTATGCAGGCAATTTGGGATGCGGGCGAACCCGTCACCGCAAGCGATATCCTTGAAAAAGTGCAGGAAAAGCGAACCTGGGGTCTTTCGACCCTTATGACCGTTCTTGCAAGGCTTATTGAAAAAGGCTATCTTTCCTGCGATAAAAGTACAAGAAGCAATATTTATTCTGCCGTTGTTCAAGAAAAGGATTATAAAAAGAGAGAAGGCCGCTCTTTCCTCGAAAAAATGTATGGGAATTCGATTTCGGGCTTTGTTTCGTGTCTTTATGACGGCGGAGAAGTCAGTGATGACGAGCTTGAAGAACTTAAACGCTTTATAGAAAAGGCGGGAGGGGAGGAATAGTTTTGAAAGAAATTTTTCTTGATTATCTCGAAGCTTCCGCAATCGCAGGAATCATAATTCTTGGGGTGGCGCTTCTTTCGGCGGTGATAGACAAAAAATTCACCGCAAAGTGGAAGTATTGGGTCTGGCTTTTGATAGCTATCCGACTTATAATTCCTTTTAATGCGGAATTTGAATCCGCCCCGGCAAAAATAGAAGTTGCCGTTCCGGATAGGGTTATTTCTGCCCCGGCAAGAACAGAGATAACCCCCGGCGAAGACTTGAGCACGGAACCCGAAAACGATTTGAGCACGGATTTTGTCCCGGCGGTGACACAGCCCGATTCCGGTGCTCAAACCGGTTTGCAGGAGGAACAACCGGGCAAGGAAGCCCCGCAGATAACGGAAGAACCGGCCGTTCGGAAAGAAATCACTCTTCTTGATGCGGCGGCTGTTATCTGGTTTTTGGGTGCGGCGGTTTTCTTTATATGGAACGTTGCGGTTTATGCGGCGTTCAGAAAAAGAACCATTGCGGAAGGGAAGGCTGCGGGCGAAAAAATCAAGGCTGCTCTTTCAAAGACGAAGGCGGAGCTTTTTATAAAAAACGAAATAGAAGTTCTGGTATGCAAAAACGTAAAAAGCCCCATGGTCATGGGCTTTTTGGCCCCAAAGCTTGTTCTTCCGAAAGAGGATTACGGCGAAACGGAACTATATTTCATTCTTCGCCATGAGCTTACCCATTACAAACGCCGCGACACACTTTATAAAGCGGTTTTGCTTTTGGCGAATGCCTTGCACTGGTTCAATCCTGCTGTCTGGCTTATGCAAAAACTGGCCGGGGCGGATCTCGAAGTTTCCTGCGACGCGCTGGTGGTCGAAGGCGGAGATATGGAAACCCGCCGCCGTTACAGCGAAACGATACTCGCTTCCGTACATAAAGAAAAAGCCGCATGCGGGGTTTTCTCGACCCATTTTTACGGCGGTGCAAAAACCCTTAAAAAGCGCTTCGCGAACATTTTGAGCACCGAAAAACGCAAAAAGGGAATAGTTGCTTTTGTGGCGGTGCTCGTGGTAACGGCGGTGCTGGGAAGCACTGTTGCCTGCAGCGCAGACAGCGGTCTGCCCTCCGACGAAGAGGTAACAGAGCTTATTATGAAAGCCCAAAGCGTCTATCAGCCCGCAGATTATACGGTTCTTGAAGCGGCGAAAACCGGAACTCAACTCTATGATATATCCTATGAGGAAATAAAGAATTTTAACGAGGTCGTTCCCGAAATTTTCAGCGAAAAAGGGATTGCCGAACTCAAATCCGTACAAATTCCGGAAATCGGCGAAAACGTTTTTGTTGAAAACGCAGAAAAATATTACCGCCTCCTTTCGGTAACAGATGAGGATATCATTTATTATAATGCGGTTCTATCCGTTGAACTTATTGAACAAAACGAAAACAGTTTTATCTATGAGATAATGCACAAATCCCTCGATAAATTCGGGAACTCGAAGGAATATACAAGCTATATAACCATTGCGGAGCAGGACGGAAAATATCTTGTCGAAAGCTTCGACAGCAAGCGCTATGCTCTTCCCGGAAAAGAAGCCACCGGCGGAAGCGCTTTTTACAGCATTGAATATTCCGAACCGGAGATCATTGCCGACCATATCGCCGCACTTAACCAGTTAAGCTGGGGGAATTACGGTGCAGAATTTGAAGAGCATAAATACGGAACCTTTTTATTCAAAGAATATCCCGATGAAATAACCGATATTCCGGATGCGGTGACATTTGAAAACCTTTCTTACGGCTCGGAAGAAAAGCCCACTTTCGAGGGATATTATATCGACCCATTCGAGCGCACGGTGCAGGAGGTCACAAACTATTCGTTAAAAGCACATATTTATAAATATCTCCGGGAATATTTTTCTGAAGATATTGTTTATGCGGAGCAGGAAAACATCGACAGATATTTCGTTGAGTTTGACGGAAAGCTTTATAAGGGCCTTGGAAATATCGGAAATATCGGCATTACCTATGGCAACAGCGAAATAATCTCACAGACGGACAGAACGATTACCGCTTCTGCTCATGTATATGTGGAATACAGCCAGCAGGAAATCGGAACGGTTGTTATAGATTTTGAGAAAAAAGCCGGAAACAAATGGGTAATAACCTCGGTTTCTGAAATTTCCGAACCTGCCGTGGAGGGACTGAGCTATGAGGAAAATGGTCTGCTTGGATTGATCGGCAAAAACGGCGAAAAATTGACCGAGGCAAAATATAACAAGATTTTTGAAGAGGAATTCTTCGGAGAAATTCCGGTTTATCGGTGCGCGGTAAAAGACGGTTTTCGCTGGGATTTGAAGTTTGATTATACAAATTACGGCGAGCCGGAAATTACCAACGTGGAAAATCTTGAATTCTATCTTGTTGATGAAAACGGAAAAGAGCTTCTTCCCGAACCGTATCATACTTTCTTCTATTATCTTAATGAAAACGGAAACGACGTAATAGAAGGCTATAAGTACGGAAGCCGCTATGTATATGAGCGCCAAAGCGACGGTTCCTTTGAACTGATCGAAACCGATTACGGCGGTGATACAGGAAGAATAATCAGCGGAATGAACGAAATACATTATCATTGGGGCGGCGGGTTGATCGGTTACGGCCTTGAATATTACGGTGAAAACATTCTTGAACCGATTTACGATGATATTCAGTGCTATTTTGCCGACAGGATCATCGTTCGCGAGGGTATGACTATCAATTCTCCCGATGAAGCAAGAACAAAGATAATTGATACGGAAGGAAATATAATAAGTGCGGAATATAATTATATTTTCTATGGTTTCCTTGATGACGGAAGATATGTCGGAATGGCTATCTGCACGGAACTGCCTGTAAGCTATTGGCCGGACGAAAACGGAAATCCTCCCGAATCCGGTCGCTGGTTCGTGGATAAGGACGGAAACAAAATAAGCGAAAGATTTATGTATAATGGTGTATCTTATCTCAGCGGAACATATTCGGCGGATACGGAAATAACGCTTGTTGATGAAAACGGCGAGGAGATATCCGTTAAACTCAGCGATTATGCGCTTACTCCCAATAACGGAACAATGCTTACCCAAAGCGAAATTGACAGGGTTTCCAAGGAATTCAACAATCATATTGCAACAGGCGGCGTGACGTATGCAAATGCTGCCGGAAGATTCTTTTCAAGTGAATATACAAAACCCGAGGAACTGGATCCGGTGAATTTCCTTCTCTATTTCCCGAGTGGAAGCACTATAAAGGACGAAGCGGAATTTGAGGACCTTAAAAAAGTCTGGGCTTCTTACGGGCAGAATGTTCAGGAAGGAACAACTATAGATGATTATCCCGTTCCTCTTCATAAGATTCCCAGAAGCGAGGTAAACGAAGTTTTTGAAAAATATATGGGTATCACCATAGAAAATCTTGAAAAATTCGACCTTGATTATCTTGCGGAACACCATATTTACTATATGGAAAAATATGATTGCTTCTATACCACCACGAGCGACGCGGATTTTTCATATTTCCGCTGTGTTTCTGGCGAAAAACTTTCGGACGGAACGGTTATCCTTTATAATGACAATCAAAAAGTGCTTACCCTTAAAAAGCAGCCGGACGGCAGTTATTTCATTTATTCATATCAATCTTTGGGATAAAAAGCGGGCCCTTTTCGCAAAAGCGAAAGGGGCCGTTTTTATAAAATTTATCGTTATGCCGCAGGCTTTTGTTTTGATAATGAGCAAACCGATGCAAATCATAAAAAACCTGAAATTTTTGTCAAAGAAACTTGCAATTTAAAGCATTGAAGCATATAATGGTATATTATCAAGAATTTTTGGGAGGGAATTTTTGTGGCATTCAAAAGTGAATATCTTGCAAAAGTTTATGAAGACGTTGAAAAAAGAAATCCCGGAGAAAAAGAGTTCCTCCAGGCGGTGAAAGAGGTTTTTGTATCCCTCGAGCCGGTTGTTGAACAAAACCCCAATATCGAAAAATGGGGCATTATGGAGCGCATTGCCGAGCCGGAACGCTTTATCCAGTTCCGTGTTGCGTGGGTCGATGATTCCGGCAAGGTTCAGGTTAACCGCGGCTACCGCGTTCAGTTCAACTCCGCCATCGGCCCCTATAAAGGCGGAATCCGACTCCATCCTTCAGTAAACGCTTCAATCATAAAATTCCTCGGCTTTGAACAGGTGTTCAAAAACAGCCTTACAAGCCTTCCCATGGGCGGCGGCAAGGGCGGATGCGATTTTGACCCGAGGGGAAAATCCGACCTTGAAATAATGCGTTTTTGCCAAAGCTTTATGACCGAGCTTTACCGACACATCGGCCCGGATACGGATGTTCCCGCCGGAGATATCGGAACCGGCGCCCGTGAAATCGGCTATATGTTCGGCCAATATAAACGCATCCGCAACGAATGGACCGGCACCCTTACGGGCAAGGGCCTTTCTTACGGCGGCAGCCTTGCAAGAACCGAGGCGACCGGTTTCGGTCTTTGCTATTTCACCAAAGAGATGCTTGCTTCAAAAGGCGAAAGCTTCGAGGGCAAACGCGTTATCATTTCCGGTTCGGGCAACGTCGGTACATACGCCAACAAAAAGACCACCCAGCTCGGCGGAAAGGTTGTTGCCCAAAGCGACGTTTCGGGCTATGTTGTTGACGAAAACGGAATTGATTACAAAATCGTTGAAAAAATCTATCAGCACCGCGGCTTGATTTCGGAATATATTGATTATGTTCCCACCGCAAAATTTGTTGAAGGCCCGAGAAATATGTGGTTCGACGTTCCTGCGGACGTTGTGCTCCCCTGCGCGACCCAGAACGAGATAGATGAAGAAGCCGCAAAGGCCATCATTGCAAACGGCGCAATGGCCGTTGCCGAAGGCGCCAATATGCCCAACACCCCCGAAGCCATCAGGGTTTATAAAAACGCCGGAATCCTCTATGCTCCGGGCAAAGCTTCCAACGCAGGCGGCGTTGCAACTTCCGGTCTTGAAATGACCCAGAACAGCGAACGCCTCAGCTGGACCTTCGATGAGGTTGACAGCAAGCTTGAAAGCATCATGAAGAAAATTTATAAGAGCTGCGTCGATGCCGCCGCCGAATACGGCTTTGGTTATGACCTTGAAGCGGGCGCAAACATCGCCGGCTTCAAGAAGGTTGCGGAAGCAATGATCGCCCAGGGCGTTGCATATTAATATAGTATAATATTTATAAAAAAATCCCCGTGTTGATTCTGAACGCGGGGATTTTTACTGCGTTTTTTAAAATACAAAAAACTTTTTTTCAAAAAAATTTTCTTAAACATCAAAAAACACCCCTAAAATCGCGTTTTTGTTTGTTTTGCATAAATAAAACCGGATTTTTTTGTTGGCTTTTGCGGCGCCGAAAAGTTGCAAAAGCCAACAGTATATTGTAAAATGCGCTTATGGAAATATTTTCCACATGATGCATATACTGCATAGTTTGGGCGTTTTGGAGGAGTTTTTATGGAAAAAGGGGAAATAAATCCGCGGTACGAAGTATCCTGTGAAGCCGGGATGTTCTGTATAAGCGGAACGGAGCTTACAACCGGTGATGCGGTTTCGGTCGGCCGTATCTCAAAAGATAAGAAATTTGCCGAGGAGCTTGCGGCGCTTCTCAACGACAAAAAGGTTTCTGTTCACCACGCAAAGGATGTCATCCGCGATATGCTTTTGGATTTTCTTGAACGATAAATTATTGTTTATATGCCTTCCCAGAGAGCAAAGATGGCGAAGCGCGCCCGGTGGGCGATGAAGCGAGCCGGATTTGGCGCAGGCATCGACCGTATGCAAGGCGTATGCCGCCGCAGACGGGCGCTAATGCCAAGAGTATAGGGGGACCGTTGCCGTAGGCACGGTGGATGAGGGATTATTTAATAACACGTTGTAGGGGCGGACCTATGTGTCCGCCCGTAACCAAAGAACGCGGAGCGCTTTAAAGCCTTCCCCTGGGGGAAGGTGGCACGGCGCAGCCGTGACGGATGAGGGTAAACCCTGT
>JAFUJP010000094.1 GCA_017473745.1 Oscillospiraceae bacterium | reverse complement strand
TGCGTTCATATCAAAACCTCCTTATTACAGCGGCTTTGCGCCTGTTTTTTCTTCGATTATTCAGCAGAATTAATTTTTGCCATTTCCTCTTCTTCAAGAACACGGTAAGCAACTTTTCCCACAAGGGTCTTTGGCATTTCGTCGCGGAATTCGATATCATAGGGCATTGCATATTTCGCAACGTATTTGCGGCAGTGCTCCATTATGGCGTTTTTGGCGGCTTCATCTTTTTCGACCCCGGGAACAAGCTTTACAAAAGCCTTTACCTTCTGCATTTTAAGCGGATCCGGAACACCGATGACACAGCTCATCTGAACAAATTCGTGGGCATCAAGAATGTTTTCCATCTGCGCGGGATATACGTTATATCCGGAAGTGACTATCATGCGTTTTGCGCGGCCTTTGAAATAAACGAAGCCCTGTTCATCCATCATTCCAAGGTCGCCGGTATAAACCCATGTAAGGCCGTCGGAATGGGCGCGAAGCGTCTTTGCGGTTTCTTCCGGGTGGTGCATATATTCCTTCATAACAGTCGGGCCGGAAAGAAGGATCTCTCCTTCTTTTCCGTAAGGAAGCTCATTTTCGGTTCCGGGCTCAACGATTTTAATATAGGTATCCGGGAACGGAAGACCGATACTGCCCTCTTTATAGATATGAGAAGGCGTAAGGCAGCAGGCGGTTACCGTTTCTGTGGTGCCGTAACCTTCGCGCACTTTTATGGAAGCGTTGTGTTCCTCAAGGAACCTGTCGAGTTTCTTTTTAAGCTCGACCGAAAGAGAATCCCCGCCGGAGAAAACTCCTTTAAGACAACTGAGATCCGCTCCGTTCATGGTGTCAAGGCGCAAAAGCGCTTCGTAAAGGGTCGGAACTCCCGCAATAAAGTTGCAGCGATGTTTTGTGATAAGCTTTGCGTAGCTTTCGGGCGTAAAACGCGGAACAAGAATGCAGCGCCCGCCGTTGACAAGCATGGTATGTATGCAAACGCCAAGGCCGAATCCATGGAAAACGGGCATCGCCGCAAGCATTTTATCCCCGGGCGCAAACATTTTGTTTGCCGCAACGACCTGTTTTCCAAGGGCATTGAAGTTTTTATTTGTAAGAATAATGCCCTTTGTGGTGCCGGTCGTGCCGCCGGAATAAAGAATAACCGCCGGGTCTTCGCCTTTATGGGCGGCCTTATAATCAGCAACGCCGCTTCCGTTTTTTATAAAATCGTTCCATACGATTACCGGCGCGTTTTCCGGAAGTTTGGGGATTTTTCTGCCTTCTGTAAGGGAATATCCGATTTTAAGAAGGGGCGGAAGCTCATCTTTTATTCTTGCTATGATAAGATTTTTTATCTTCGTATTGCCGCGGATATTGGCAAATTTCTGATAAAACTGATCGAGAGTTATTGCTGCGACGGAATCGGATTCATTGAGATAAAATTCAATTTCTTTTTCCGCCGAAAGCGGATGGATCATATTTGCAATGCCGCCCGCAAGGTTTACGCCGTAAAACATATAAATCGCCTGGGGGCAGTTCGGAAGTGCTATGGTAACTTTATCGCCCTCACCGATACCTATAGCCTTCAGCGCCTTGGCACATTTTATGATGTTTTTGATAAGCTGTTTGTATGTAGTAGATTTGCCCATAAAGTCAAAGGCGACGTAATCCGGATATTGCTCCGCAATTTTTTCCGCCGCTTCGAACATGGTTCCTTCAAAATAATCAAGGTGCATGGGAACATCGCCCATAAAGTCTTTCCAGGGGGTTTTTGCCGTGATTTCTGTCATTTTCAATACTCTACTTTCTCTCCGAGAGGTTTTTCAAGAAGTTCCGGATTTTCCAGAAGCTTTTTGAGAAGTTTAATGGTTTTTGAATAATAATATCCGTCCGCAACGCGTTCGTCTATCGTAAGGGTGATATCAACGCTTTCGCGCATTTCGGCATTCCCGTTTTCGTCATAGAAAGGACGTTTTTTCTTTTCACCGATAACGCAGAAAACAGAAGTGGTTCCCCAGTTCGTAAGGTGATGATACCCGGCATGAAGGCCTATGGAACCAAGGTTGCTTAAAACAACGGAAGAATAAAAAGGATCCGTTGCAATAACGCCGGATGGCATCCAGCCGTGGCGGTCGAGGAACCTTGCCCCCGCTCCAACCATTTTGATAAGGAAGCGTGGAAGTTGATTTACAATATCCATGCTTGCGGTTGAAGGATCCTTGTCATCGCTTTTGCAGAAAGAAACCTGTCGGAACATTTCTTCATGGATAGTATCGATGGTATCGCTTTCTTTAGAATGTATCTTGGCAAGAGCTTCGCCGCCTTTATCCGAAAAAATCTTTTTAACGGTAAAAGAGGCCGTTACTTCATTGCGCTGATACATATTTTTATTGGCAATAAAGCGGTTCATCTTCGGGCGAAGAGTTATGGTTTTAAGCATCGCTGTAACCATAACCTGAAAAAGATTGTATTTATATTCCGGATTTACCGAATTTTTGCGTTCGAGATATTCGTTTATGGCCGTAAGATCTATACACTCGCTTAAAAATGCCTCGTTATCGCATCTGTCAGGATACATCAACGGCATTATGACATGCATCGAATCAGTGTTGCGGATCAGTGTGCCGTCTTTTCTGTCACCAAATTTTTTACCCAAGGTTTTTCCCCTCCAATTTGCCGTTTTTCGGCAATAGACGATATTCATATAGATTATATTACAAAAAAATCAACTGAAAATCAACTTTTATATTGAATAATTAATATTTTTTGCCTTTTTTACATTTCAGTTGATTTTCAGTTGATAATTCTGAGATATGATTAAACAAAAGGGGATGAAAAAATGAAAAAAGCTGTTTATCTTGTTATAAAATGGTTTGTAAAACTGTTTTACCCCAAAACAAAAGCAGTCGGAACAGAAAACCTTCCCGAAGAAGCCTGTATCATAGTGGGCAATCATACCCAGCTTCATGGGCCGATAGTATGCGAACTCTATTTCCCCAAAAAGCGCTATACCTGGTGCAACGGAGAAATGATGCATCTTAAAGAAGTTCCCTCCTATGCTTTTGCCGATTTCTGGTCAAAGAAACCGAAAAAAATTCGCTGGTTCTATAAAATACTTTCATACATAATCGCGCCTCTTTCCGTATGCATTTTCAACAGCGCAAACACGATCGGAGTTTATCGCGACCAGCGCATAATAACCACTTTCAAAGAAACCGTAACAAAACTGAATGAAGGTTCAAGCGTTGTAATTTTTCCGGAACACGACATTCCGTATAATAATATAATCTGTGATTTTCAGGATAGATTCATCGATATCGCAAAGCTTTATTACAAGCGCACCAAAAAGGAGCTTTGTTTTGTTCCCATGTATATCGCGCCCGCGCTCAAAGAATTTTATTTGGGAAAGCCCATCCGTTTCTGTGCCGAAAATCCTATCGACGAAGAACGCCGCAGAATATGTGAATATCTCATGCGGGAAATAACCGAAATCGCGCGTTCTCTGCCTAAACATAAAGTTGTTCCGTATAACAATATTCCGAAAAAGGATTACGTTACAAATATCTGAACAAAGAAGGTCGTTTATGAAAAAGCCCGTTGTGGATTACAGAAACTTTCGCTTTTCAAAAATAACTTCTCCCGAATATTCCCATCTTCTTTTGCTTTCGGGATGGATCGTTTATTTTGCGCTTTATTTTCTTACAGAAAACCTCATCCCCGCGGAAAGCTGTTACCCGGTCCATTGCTTTCTTGACGATATAATACCTTTCTGCGAATATTTTATAATCCCCTATTTCGGTTGGTATCTGCTTATTGTTTTTTCTCTCGGTTATTTTCTTTTATATGACGTTGAAAGCTTCAAAAAGCTTCAGATATTCATAATGATAACTCAGGGGCTGGCAATGGCTGCGTATATCCTTTTCCCCACAAGGCAGGATCTCCGCCCGGAATTTTTTGAAAGAGAGAACATCTTCACTGCCCTCACCGGTATGCTTTATTCCCTTGATACAAACACCGGCGTATGCCCCTCACTTCATGTGGCGTATTCCATTGGCATAGCTTCCGTATGGCTTAAATACAAACCCGCCGCAAGATGGTTCAAGGCACTTATTATATTTTTTGTTGCGATGATATGCCTTTCTACCATGTTTTTGAAACAGCATTCCGCTGTGGATTTTTTCGCCGCACTGCCGGTTTGCCTTTTTGCTGAGATAGTTCTGTATAAAGATTACTGGAAAGAATCAAAACTTTTCAAAAAACGTTAAGCCACCCACCCGCAAAAAATCACAAAAAAACGGCGCGGCCCAAAACCGCGCCCCATAATTATCAACATTATGATTAAAAAAACACCCCTGCGGCGCCCGATTTCATAAAGGCACGGCAAGGGTGTTATTTTTTACTGTTTCTGATTGGGCTGCATTGCGTTCTGCGCAACCTTCTGCTGCTGGTTGAAAGCGGAACGGGTACCTCTTACTTCGGTAAGAGAAGCCGCAAGGGTTTCTTCGGTGTTTTTAAGTATTCCGTCAACAAAATCCTTTGCGGATTGACGCATTTCACGGCTTTGCTGCTGTGCCTGCTGGGTGATTTCGGCGGCTTTGTTCTTGCTCTGGCGAACAATTTCCTGTTCCTCAACAAGAGCGGCCGCGCGTTTTTCGGCACGGGCAATTATGGCTTCGGCCTCTTTTTTTGCTTCGTCAACAATGGCGGTGCGGTCCGCGACGATGGACTGGGCCTGTCTTATTTCGGTGGGCAGATTGAGGCGAACGTCATCAAGAAGTTCGCGAACCTTATCCGCATCAACAACACAGCGTCCGCCGGTAAGCGGAAGGGACCACGAACGGTCAATAAGTTCATCAAGCTGGTCAAGAATCTCTTCAATAGGCATAGTTTTATGTCCTCCCCTGTTTATTTAAGTCTTTTTTCAATTTCCTCAACAATTACCTTCGGAACAAAATCCGAAACGTCGCCGCCAAAACCGGCTATCTGCCTGATAAGGCTCGAGCTGACGTACATATTCTGCGGGTCGGCGGTTATAAAAACCGTTTCGGCGCCTGGCGCAAGGCTCCGGTTGGCAAGAGCCATCTGGAACTCATATTCAAAATCCGAAGAAGAACGGATACCTTTGACTATGGCGCTGATTTCATTTTTCTTAACGTAATCCGCCAAAAGCCCGCTGAAACGATCCACTTTAACTCCCGGAATGTCATCGACAGCCTTTGCAATAAGCTCACAACGCTCTTCCGGAGAAAAAACACAGCGCTTATCCGGATTTGTCACAACAAGAACGGTCACTTCGTCAAAAAGCTCCGCCGCCCTTTTTATAATGTCGATATGCCCGTTCGTTATGGGGTCAAAGCTCCCGGGGCAAACTGCTTTTTTCATATCAATCCTCGCCGCGTTTATACATAAGCACCTTGGTGCTTCCATAGCGGTATTCTTTCGCTTTAACAAGTTTTCCGATTTCATCGGGCAGATCGATGGTCTTTGAAGTTTCACAAAGGACTACGCCGCCCGGGCGCATAACCCTTGATACCGCCGGAAGCACCACCGGAAGCTGTTCCGCCGCATAGGGCGGATCAAGAAACGCGATATCGAATTTCTCGAACGCACTCGAAAGATACATAAGCGCGTCGCCGGTTTTAAGCTTCGCAATATCCATAAAACCGCAGTTTTTAAGGTTTTCGACTATACATTTCTGGGCAACTTTTGCACTGTCAACAAAAACAGCGGATCTTGCCCCGCGTGAAAGCGCCTCGATTCCAAGCTGGCCGCTGCCCGCAAACAAATCGAGCACATCCGCGCCCTCTATAAGAAACTGAATGGAAGAAAAAATGCCTTCCTTAACTTTTTCTCCGGTGGGGCGGGTAACTTCCCTGCCCTCCGGCGTTACAAGGCGTTTTCCCTTCGCGTTTCCGGTAATAACTCTCATAAAATTACCTCCGTTTGAGATAGTTCTATTATCCTATTTTTCTATTTAAATGTCAATGTTATTCTTCGCTGTCGAGGAATTCCCTCAGTGATTTCGCCGCGGCGGCGGTCATTCCCGGTGCTTCGGCAAGCTCTTCTTCCGTTGCGGCTTTGATGGCTTTCATGGTTTTGAAGTGCTTCATAAGCCCTGCGGCGCGTTTCGGCCCGATGCCCTCCGCCTTTGTTATAAGCATCTCAAAATTGGTTTTAGCGTGCTTCCGGCGGCTGTAACCGATGGTAAAACGGTGAACTTCATCCTGAACCGCCGTTACAAAATTAAAAACCTCTCTGACGGGTGAAATTGCTATTTCGCCGCCGTTTTTGGCGATGGCGCGGGTTCTGTGGCGGTCATCCTTCACCATGCCAAAAAGCGGCACCGTTACTCCCATTCGGTCAAAAAGTTCCTGCACCGCCGCAACATGGCCCTTGCCGCCGTCGAGAAGTATCAGGTCGGGAAGTCTTCCGAAACCCGTTCCCTTATCTTTTTCCTCAAAATAATGGTTGAAACGGCGTTCGAGCATCTCGCACATACAGGCATAGTCATCCGGCGCCACAGCGTTTTTGATAGAGAATTTCTTGTAGTCACTGCGCTTCGGACGTGCATTTTCATAAACGACCATTCCGCCCACAACGGTTTCCGCACCGAAGTTGGATATATCGTACGCTTCGATGATTTCCGGCGCTTTTTCCATTCCAAGAATGCGCCCGAGTTCGTCAAGAACGGCAACTTCCTTGCTTGTGCGCAGTTTTTCATGCGAAAGCCGCTCCGCCGCGTTGTTATATGCCATATCCGTAACCTGCTTGCGCTCGCCCTTTTGCGGAACGGTTATGTTTACCTTCCGCCCGGATTTTTCCGAAAGCCAACGCTCCATAAGTTCCGCATCCTCGCATTTTTCGTGAAGAGCTATCTCTTTTGGAATCTCCGTCTTATCCGCATAGAAACTCTGAAGAAATTCCGTGACAAAGGCCGGCTCGGTGCCGAAATCTTTAAGGATATATTCATCCTTATCCACAAGTCTTCCGTTTCTGAAGCTGAGGACAACTGCACAGCAATTCTCGCCGCTTTTGGCTATCGCTACAACGTCCTGCTCTTTCACTTTTGAGAAAACGACCTTCTGGCGGCTGGCAATGCCCTCGATAGCCTTTATTCTGTCGCGCAGGGCAGCGGCACGCTCGAATTCTTCCGCTTCCGCCGCGGCGAACATTCTTTCCGTCAGCTTTTCAACGGAAGCGGTGCTTCCGCCTTTGATAAATTCTATGGCTTCTTCAAGAGTTTCATTGTAATCCCGTTCCGAAATTTTGCCCCGGCAAACACCCATGCAGTTTTTGATGTAATAATTCAGGCAAGGTCTTCCCTTTCCGAATTCCTGGGGAAATTTCCGGTTACAGGTTGGCAGCATAAACGCTTTGTTCGCTTCCGCAACTGTCTGGCGCACGACATAGGAACTGATATACGGGCCGAGATATTCGGCGCCGTCATCGTTCTTTTGCAAAACGCCGCTGAGTCTGCTGTAAGGCCCGGGTGAAATGCGAACGTAGCTGTAGCCTTTGTCATCTTTAAGTAAAATATTGTACTTCGGCGAATACTGCTTGATAAGGCTGCATTCAAGAATAAGCGCCTCAAATTCGCTGTCGGTGACGATATATTCAAAATCGTGGACGTGTTCCACCATTTTATAAACTTTCGGAAGATGCTTTTCAACGTTGCGAAAATAGCTTGTCACGCGGTTTTTAAGCTTTTTCGCCTTGCCGACGTAGATAACTTTTCCGATTTTGTCATGCATTATATAGACGCCGGGTTCCATCGGAAGACTCAGCGTTTTTTCGTGAAGATAGGGCAATCTCGGGTTATCCAATTTTCCGGCCTCCTTTCAAAAAAGGCTCCCCAGTTGGGAAGGTGGCATTCGCGAAGCAAATGACGGATGAGGTGCAGCCGCATAGCGGTGTTATAAAACGGAACGCCTGCGCCCCCGAGCGCAGCGAAGAAGTGCCCTTGGGGCGTTCCCTACGGATACATTAAGGGGCGCATACTTTCCTCTATTGTAACAAAAAACGCCGCAAATATCACTACTTGCGGCGCAAAAAATTCGCTTTTTTATAAATCAGTCTGCAAAACCGGATTCAACAAGTTTTACGAGGGAGTTGACTGCTTCTTCTTCGTCAACGCCATCAGCGATAATAGTGATTTCGGTGTCGCCTGCGATACCGAGAGAAAGAACGCCGAGAAGGCTTTTTGCGTTAACTCTTCTTTCATCTTTTTCAACCCAAATGGAAGATTTGAATTCATTGGATTTCTGAATGAAGAAGGTTGCGGGGCGGGCATGAAGTCCAACCTGGTTCTGAACTTTAACAGCGTTAGAATACATATGATAAATCTCCTCAAAAAACAATATTTTAATTGTTGTGTTTATTATAACAGTTTATTTTTCCCAATTCAACGAATTCGGTAATTTTCTATAAAAACTCCATATCATCGGGGAATTTATTCAGCTTATTTGTATAATTTCACTACAATTTTTCCACCATTGTAAACAAGTTACACAACGGTTTTTTACTGAAATATCAAAAGCCCGAGATTATATATAACCGGAACAAGCATTGCAGGAAGAAGGTTCGCGGTTTTGATTTTCGGCCCTGCAATAAAGTTTATGCCGATGCACATGATTATGGCATAACCAACCATCGAAAGCTGGATCATTATATCCGGCGAAGCTTCGAGAACCGGCTTTATGTAGGAGGCAAAAAGTGAGATAAGCCCCTGATATGCAAAAAGCGGAACCGCAGCAAAAATAACGCCTATACCCATGGTGGAAGAAAGCACCATGGCGGTTATAAAGTCAAGTGTGCTCTTTACCAGAAGCACGCTGCTGTCGCCGGAAAGTCCATCGTTGATGGAACCGATAATGCTCATGGAACCGACGCAGTAGATAATGAATGCCGAAACAAAGCCTTTTGAAAATCCGTCGGATTTCATTTTGCTTTCGACCCAGCTTCCAAGCCCGTTTATTCTGTCATCAATTTTAACAACCTCGCCGATAAGAGCGCCCAAAGCAAGACTTATGAGCAGGATGATCCCGCCGTTATCGGTGATTTTTCCGCCTTCGTCAACAGAAAGCATATTCGTGAGCACGCCGTTCATACCGATGATGAGCACCGCAACGCCCTCTGCCTTCATAACGTTATCCATTATCTCGCTTTTAATGCCTTTTTTCAGCAAAAGGCCGATGGTGCCACCTATAACAACGGCAATTACGTTTACAATCGTTCCGAACATAATATCATTCCTCTTTTTTGAGCATATCCGGGCGCTTTTGCATGGTGCGCAAAACAGCCTGTTCATGGCGCCAATCGGAAATCAGCTTATGATTGCCAGAAAGAAGCACTTCCGGCACGGTTTTTCCGTGCCATACCTGGGGCCTTGTGTACTGTGGATATTCCAAAAGACCCGAAAAATGGCTTTCGTCCTCGAAGCAAACGTCCTCCGAAAGAACGCCGTCGCAAAGTCTGCCGACCGCATCGGCAAGAACAAGCGCTCCAAGCTCCCCGCCGGTTATTACAAAGTCGCCGATGGAAACTTCCTTATCGACAATTTCTTCAATAACGCGTTCATCAACGCCCTCATAATGCCCGCAGATAAGCAGCAAGTGCTCATAATTTTCAGCAAAATCCACCGCCATCTGTTGGTTGAGCACCGTGCCCTGGGGTGACATATAAATAACAAAAGGTTTTGAGCACGCTTCTTCACAAACGTGCTCATAGCATTTATAAATGGGGTCTGCCTGCATCAGCATGCCGTTTCCGCCGCCGTAAGGAGCCGCATCTACCCGCTGATGCTTATCTTCGGAAAAATCCCGGATATTATGGCAGTATATCTCGATAAAACCCGCTCTTCTTGCTCTTCCGATGATACTTGTGCTGAGCACCGCTTCACACATTTCCGGAAAGAGAGTTGCGATATCAATCCTCATCGTCGAAAAGTCCTTTCATTGGCGTGATGCTCAGAATCCCGCCGTCGATATCAACTTTGTCGATAACCTGCGGAATTGCAGGTATCCAGGTTTCTTTTTTCTCCGCATCACAAACACAGTATATATCGTTCGCGCCGGTGGAAGCAACATCGGTGACTTCGCCGTAAACCCTGCCCTCGGCATCAACAACTTTAAGACCGATTATATCCTGAATGAAATAGTCTCCCTCTTTCATAGGAATATCGTCGCGGTTCATATAGAGAATCTTACCGATATATTTTCTCGCTTCCTCCGGGGTATCAATGCCCTTGAGCTTTATGAGATACACGTTTTTGTGCGGTTTTGCGTAAATAACGCGGTATTCCTGCTCGCCGTTTGCATCCATATACATTCTTGCGCTGCGTTCGATATCGCCCGGGTCGCACCAGGGATAAAGGCGCATATCGCCCCTAAGCCCATGAACGGTTACAATCTCGCCAACTTCAAGAAATTGCTTTTTCATAAATCAAACCTCGCATAATTCCATAATTCCCCCGTCAAATTGCTTTGACGAGGGAATCATTTTTTCAAAGATTATTCTATCGTGACAGCAACTTTCTTGCCGGCACGGTTAGCGGCTGTGCGCATAAGGGTGCGGATGGCGCGGGCAATTTTGCCCTGGCGGCCGATAACTCTGCCCATATCGGAAGCTGCAACGTGAAGATGGTAAACAACGGTACCTTCTTCGTCCGGTTCGTCAACGGTAACAGAAACTGCATCCTTATCTTCAACAAGACCGCGTGCGATTACAGCAAGCAGTTCTTCCATAGCGGTACCCTCCGGCATTAGAGAACGCCTTCGATTTTAAGAAGTGCTTTAACGGTATCGGTGGGCTGTGCGCCGGAAGCGATCCATTTTTCAACTTTTTCTTTGTCAACTTTGATTACGGAAGGCTCTTTGGTAGGATCATAGTAGCCAACTTCTTCGATGAAACGGCCATCTCTGGGATAACGGGAATCTGCTACTACGATTCTGTAAAAGGGAGCTTTTTTAGCGCCCATACGGCGCAGTCTGATTTTAACGGACATGGTTTTTTCCTCCTATGGTTAAATAAAAATTTTGACTTGGTTTATCATTTGGCTTATCGCCTAAAGACCTTGATTAAAAGGGCATTCCGCTGCCGAAGCCGCCCATTCCGCCCTGATTTTCCATCTGGCTGAGCATCTGGCGCATTTTTCTGCCCTGTTTTCCGTTGCCGGAAAGCTGTTTCATCATTTTCTGCATCTGCTCGAACTGCTTAAGAAGGCGGTTTACGTCCGAAACTTCCGTTCCGGAACCTGCTGCAATTCTTTTTTTGCGTTTTGCATCAATGATCGAGGGCTTTGCCCTCTCTTTTTTTGTCATGGAATTGATAATAGCTTCTGTTCTGCGAAGCTGTTTCTCTCCTTCGGCTTCCTGTTCGTCGGTAAGCTTGTTTTTTGCCCCCGGAAGCATGGAAACTATGGAACTGAGAGAACCCATCTTTTTGACCTGCTTCATCTGATCGAGCAAATCGTTGAGGTCAAAGGTGTTTTCACCCATCTTTTTGGCCATTTCTTCAGCCTTTTTGGCGTCCATCTGTTCCTCTGCCCTCTCGATAAGGGTGAGAACGTCGCCCATGCCGAGGATTCTCGAAGCCATTCGGTTCGGATGGAAAGGTTCAAGATCGGTGAGTTTTTCGCCCGTACCAATAAACTTGATAGGTGCACCGGTAACCGCCCTTACGGAAAGTGCCGCACCGCCTCGGGTATCGCCGTCCAGCTTGGTAAGAATGGTGCCGGTGATTCCAAGCTTTTCATTGAAAGCGGAAGCAACGTTAACAGCATCCTGACCGGTCATGGAGTCGATTACAAGCAGGATCTCTTCGGGTTTGAATTCATATTTCAGGCCCTGACGCTCAGCCATAAGCTCGGTATCAACGTGAAGACGGCCCGCAGTATCCAGAATTACTATATCAGTGCCGTAATCTTTTGCGTGAGAAACCGCCTTTTTGGCAATGGTCAAAGGCTCTATCTGGCCCATTTCAAAAACGGGAACGTCGATCTGGCTTCCGACAACTTTAAGCTGGTCGATTGCCGCCGGGCGGTAAACGTCACAGGCAACAAGAAGCGGTCTTCTGCCCATTTTTTTGAAATGAAGGGCAAGCTTGCCCGAATGGGTGGTCTTACCGGAACCCTGCAAACCGACCATCATAATAATGGTGGGAATTTTGGATGAGAACTGAATCCTTGCGTTGGATTCGCCCATCAAAGCGGTGAGTTCCTCATTTACAATTTTAATAACGTGCTGCGCGGGGGTAAGGCTTTCAAGAACCTCTGCACCAACGGCGCGCTCGCTGACTTTTGCGACGAAATCCTTTGCCACTTTATAGTTGACGTCCGCCTCGAGAAGAGCAAGACGAACTTCGCGCATAGCGGTTTTAACGTCGCTTTCGGTAAGCTTTCCTTTGTTTCTTAATTTTTTGAAAACAGCCGAAAGCTTGTCGGATAATCCTTCAAATGCCATATTTTCTCTCCGTTAATCGTTAAGATGACCCGCAACTTCAACGATTTTCATCGTATGCTGGGTTATGTCACGGATAGTCGCTCCGCGGATGCTGTCGTCCTCGATGGCGTGGGCTTCGCTGATGATGGTATCAAGTCCGCGCTGGATCTCGCGGAAGCGTTTTGCAAGGCCGAGCTTATCTTCCATATCAAGAAGAGTTGCCTCCGCCCTTTTGATGGAGTCGCGGACCCCCTGGCGGGTTATGCCGAGATGCTCCGAAATTTCCGCAAGAGAAAGGTCATCGTTATAATAATAATCAATAACGTCCTGCTGTTTTTCGGTCAAAATCTCGCCGTAAAAGTCAAAAAGAAGCGAAATATTCATATCTTTCGGCACATTGTCCACCTCCTTCTTTTGTAAAGTGATTTGCTTTACAACAACATTAATATTATAACGGAAAAACGCCCGTATGTCAAGCATTTTTGGGCGTTTTTTATAAATAAAAGTATAAAATTTTAGTAAAAAAACAGATTTTTATTGATCTTCCAAAATCTCGGAAAAACTTATTCCCAAAACCTTTGCAAGTGCAATAATTTCTATATCCGTAACGAACCGTTTACCCGCTTCAATTCTTTGAACCGCGTTTTTATCAATATCAAGCCCATGAAGCTGAAGCCTGTCTGCAAGCTCCCTTTGGGATATTTTCATATCCTTGCGAAACTTTGCAACATTTTTTCCGCAAACATTATTAAATCCTTCGGCTGTTTTATTTATAAACATATTATCCCTCTTTTTGACATTTAGTGCTTGTCATTTTAGAAATTATATGCTATAATTTCATCAGATTTGACATTCACTGAATGTCAACATCAATAATTTATTGTGGGGTGTTTATATGGATAATTATTCCAATACTTCAGAGCTTGCGAAACTTCAATTTAATAAAAAAATTGAAGAATACCAAGAAAAAAACATTACTTTATCCGAAAGAGATGAGGCCGCTTTGTTTGCACAATGTGTCGAGCTTCAGGTTCTCAAAGCGCCGGCAAGTGCCGTTTTCCCTTCTTTTGATGAAATGGTAGTCAACGGAAGTGACGGTCATTACAGCGTTTCCGGTTTTGTGGATTCTCAAAACAGCTACGGAGCGACTATAAGAAGCAGTTTCACTTACAACATAGAAAAAACTGAAGGTCAGTGGAAATGCACCGACACTTTTGTCGACAGCGCTTCCCAAATTTCCAGTCAACTCAATTCCAACATGGTATCAAATTCCATTCTCTGGTGGATACTCAGTATCGCAGGAACCATTATTACTTATTTTATAATTTCTGCTTCTCTTGATTTTTGATAAATCAAGCTTAAAAAAACGAAGGGCGCAGCAAAAGCTGTGCCCTTCGTTTTTTTATTATCGTTCAACTGCTTGGTTCCGACAAACGAAATCAAAGCATTTTTATCGAAACTAAAAACTGAGCACGGCTTTTTCAGCCGTGCTCATTCCCGATGATTTAAACATATATTCCGTTTTCAATCATAAAGTAGATTATTTCCTGTGCTCCCGCAAGGAAGGAATTTCCGTAAAGAATATATTCTTCAACTTCATATACGTTTGAAACCGTTCCGAGATCGACCGCTATGGCATCTTCGTAATAATAATATGCCTCCGCAAGGCATTCTTTAAGCGAAAGCCACATTCCGTCGAAATTATAGCTGCAATCAAAATCTCCGAGCATTTCATATACCGAAAGAATGTATTCCCGAACGTAAAGACCATAATACTGGGCATCCTCCGCCGAAGATTTCGCCGAGCTTGAATAGCCTCTTTCATAATAATCCACTGCTTCCGAAGAAAAATCTTCTGCCGCTATGGCATAATCAACAAGATCGCTGAATTCGCTGGCAATGCTGTAAAGCTCGCTTTCGCTGAGCCATACATCCGGATCGAGAGCATCGCATTCGGTGCAGAAACCGTCCTCAAAATTATGTCCCGGTTCGGTTCCTTTTTCCCCGCATCTGCTGCATTCGCCGGGTGTAGTGCAGTTTCCGCCGACGTAATCATGCCCGAGGGCTTCGCCCTCCTGCTCACCGCATTCCTCACAACTTCTGGGAGAAACGCAGTCCGCTTCTTTCCAGCTGTGTCCGGTGGGGGTTGTCGTTTCGGTGTAGCTGTCATCACATCTTGTGCAAGTATATGTAATAACTCCGCCATCGGTACAGGTCGCTTTAAGCGTAACCTCTTCGGAATAATCATGTCCGAGAGCCGGTATGGTCTTTGTGACCTTTTCGCCGCATTCGGTGCAGGTGGAAGAAACAATGCCTTCTTCAACGCAGGTAGCTTCTTTCTCCGTAATTTCCTCCGAATAGCTGTGGGTGTGCCCCGAGCCCACCGGGAAGCTGTCTATCAGCTTGGCGGCATATCTGCGCACCACGTTTGCATCAATGACGTTAACTTTTCCGTCACCGCTGACGTCCGCGGCTTTTTCGTGCGTTTCATCAAGCTCGATAAGTCTTGCGGCGGCGCGGCGCACCATATTTGCGTCAATAACGTTTATTTTTCCGTCGTCGTTAAGATCGCCGTAAATTATATCAATAATACTTATTTTTCCGATGATTATTTCGACGTTGATATCCTTATAATCCGAATCCGCAAAAATGAAAGTTTCGGTCATATCAACTTCAATGGCCGTTTCCTTTGCTTTGACGCCGTCTTTGACCCTGAATTCGATGCTGATAAGCTTTCCCGCTTCTTCCACCGCATCAAGGGAATCCCAAGCAAAAATGATTAAACCTTTCTCGTTTGTGTTGATGGCCGCATCTTCAAAAAGTCCTTCACCCTTGCAGGCAGCGACTTCAAGAACATCGGAATCGTATTTCAGTGCAAACTGAATCATAGAAGCGTTGGAACCTTCGGAAATGCTTACGGAAACCGTTTCGCTGTTTCCAACGGAAATCTCGGCTGATTCTATCGTAAGAGTCGCGTTTTTCACTTCGCCGAAGCCTTTTGCGTTAAAACCGTTCCATTTTCCGCCTGCGGTGTTCCATGTTTCGTTATCCGCAGGATAGTGTATCGTATCATCTTCATCAAACGAAGGCATATCTCCAGATGCCGCACCGACCTCCGGCGCGTCGCCGACAAAATTATATTCATTTATGCTGCAGTTATAAAAAGCATAGCCGCCGATTTTTGTTACGCTCGACGGAACGTCAAGACTCTCTTCAAATCCGGTACATCCGCTGAAAGAATAGTTTCCGATGGTGTTTAATCCTTCGTTAAGAACAAGCTTTCCGTCAAGGCTTTCGCATTCATAGAAAGCAAAATGCCCGATTTCGGTAACATTTTCCGGAATGACAAGACCGCCGCTGAGCTTATCGCATCCTCTGAATGCGCTGTTTCCGATGGAAACAAGCGATTTTGGAAGTTCAACTGTTCCCGAAAGATTTTCGAGCCCCATAAATGCGCAATCGCCGATGTGGGTGATACCCTCGCCGATAACAAGCCCGGTTATAATATCTTTATATTCGAGCCAGCGGGAGTTGCCGTTCGGAGCAAAACTGGAAGTTGCCCCCTCACCCGTCAAGGTGAGAACGCCGTACTTGTCTATTTCCCACATAATGTTTGTTCCGCCGCTTTCGCCGCCGCAATGACCGGAATCAATAATATCAGATTCCGCCTTTGAGGGGTCATAGTCGGTTTCACCCATGGGGTAGCTCTTGTTGAACTGCTTGGTTTCATATTCACTGTCTCTGTAATGGTCGTCGAAATTATCGTTGCTTCTGAGGAAGTAACGATAATTTTCAGAACCGGCATCCCAGGTTGAATCAAGATTATAATAAAGCTTTGAAAGCTCAACGACGTTCCATGCGTGGTTTCCGCCGTTTCCGATTCCGGTAATCACCCTCGAATCTATCCCCGCTTCAAGCGCAAGGCGATAGAAAAGGGTCGCATACCCCTGGCAAACCGCAGTTTCATCTATAAGCGCCGCATAGGTGCTGAATTTAAGAATATATGAATCATCGTTGAGATTCTCATAGTCATAGGTTACGTTTTCGCAGATATAGTCATAAATTGCGCAAACCTTTTCATACTGGTTTTTTCCCGCAAGCTTAAGGCCCGCTATAACGGAATCCACCTTTTTATCCACTTCTTTTTCCTGCTCCGCCGTTGCGCAATAGGTCATGGTATAAGTGAAAGTAAAGTAATAAGCGCCGTTGCTGTTCTTACCGTTTACGCTTCCATGCCAGCCGATATTGTTAAATCTGATATAATCACCCTCGGTCGGGTCGCCGGTATGGACATATGCTGCATTAATCAAATCGGTAAAAAGCTGTTGATCATATTCATCGGCGATGTAATAAACAATAACCGGATTTTTTCGTTCTTTAAGCTGTTCACGCAAAATCTCGCCTGCTTCTTCAAGCGAATCCACATAATTCGCCGCCGCATAGGAAGAAACTCCCTCTGCCTCGCCGACCAAATCCTCTTCGCTGACAAGTCCTTCATAAACAGGGTTTACAGAAACAACGGAATCTTCAATGATACCGCTGACGTTTTCTATGTTCGTTTCGTCTTCGTGCAATGCAAAGGTAGAAATTGACATATTAAAAACCATTGAAAGCGCTAAAAGCATTGCAAAAAACTTTTTCATTGTGTCACCTTTTTCCTGTTTTTCGGTTATAAAATATACAAACCTGCCTTGGTAAAAAGGCAGGTTTGTATTGGTCGGTCTGTTAAAAACAGTTTTTATTTATTCTTTTTGCCGGAAACAACTGCTGCAGCACCGCAAACTGCTACGAGAACAGCAACGCCGATTGCAGAAGCGGCACCGGTGTTGGGGTTGGCTTCGCCGTCGTTTTTATTGCCGGGAGTAATTACGGTTACGCCGGGGTTGACGTAATCTTTATCAACAAGTTTCGGAATAGCCTTGGTTTCAATTTCGCCGCATTTTTCGCAAACACGCTGAGAAAGTCCTTCTTCAGTGTAGCTGGGCTGTTTTACGACTTTCCATGCGCCCCATTCGTGGCCGAGAGCTTCGATTGCTTCGATTTTCTCATAATCGCAGCGAGAGCAGGTAACCTTTCTTTCGCCTTCTTCTTCACAGCCGGGTTCTTTTACGATTTCATACTGATAATCGTGACCAAGTTCGGGAACATCTTCGGTTTTGGTTCCGCCGCAGGTTGCGCAGGTATAGGTTTTAACGCCTTTGCCTTCACAGGTAGGCTCGGTGGTTACAACGCCTTCGTCATAGGAATGGCCGAGTGCAGGAACAGTGGTAATTTCTCTGCTGATCTCTTCTTCGCAAACGGTGCAGTAAACAACGGTATCATAGGAACCATCGGTTTCGCAGGAAGGTGCTACTTCGTTTTCAACAACAGCTTCGCCGGGAGTATGACCGAGTGCAGGAACTTCTTCGGTATAGGTTCCGCCGCAGGTTGCGCAGGTATAGGTTTTAACGCCTTTGCCTTCGCAGGTAGGCTCGGTGGTTACAACGCCTTCGTTATAGGAATGGCCAAGAGCAGGGATCTCTCTGGTAACTACATCGCCGCAAGCGCTGCAGGTGCTGGTTTCTTCACCGGCTTCTTCGCAGGTTGCTTCTTTTGTTACGACCCATTCCCCGAATTTATGACCAAGCTGTTCGGTAGCTCTGGTTTCGGTTTCGCCGCAGATTGCGCAGGTGCGGGTTTCTTCACCGTATTCTTCACAGGAACCTTCTTTGGTTACAACCCAGTCGCCCCAAGTGTGGCCGGTTGCAGGAACAGTGGTAGTCTCTCTGCTGAGTTCTTCTTTGCAAACTGCGCAGTAAACAACGGTATCATAGGAACCTTCGGTTTCGCAGGAAGGTGCTACTTCGTTTTCAACAACTGCTTCACCGGGAGTATGGCCGGCAGCTTCAGTTTCTCTGGTTTCAAATTCATCGCAGGTTCCGTTGTAGCAGATGCAGTAACGAGTTTCCTGGCCGCCGGTGGTGCAGCCGGGCTCTGCAGTTACCTTCCAGTCGCCCCATTCATGTTCATGAACGTAGTCGATTTCAACTTCATGGTCTGCTTTATTTTCTTCTTCGAAAACAATTTCAGAGAATTTATCGTCACATACGATAAAATCTTCTTCGTCGTTGAATCCAATAACAGTTTCGCCAAGTTCGTCAGAAACCGCTTTGAAAACCATGGTAACAACAGCGTCTTCGATAACAGCCGCAACAGTGCTGTCATAAACAACGATAATTCTGCCTGCTTTTTCAGCATTCACTAAGGTGTTGGCTGCGATTGAATCAGCAGCAGTGCAGCTTACAAGCTCGAGTTTTTCAGCATCATATTCGATGGTGAACTGAAGCATAGTAATGCCGCCGACATTTTCTGCAACGAGTTTAACGGTTTGTTCCTGTCCCTCTTCGGTAAAAGGTTCAGAAACAAACTTAAATGCGGGTGCAGTTTCTTCTGCCATAGAAACGACGGAACATGAAAGAACCATCATCACAGCAAGAATGAGTGAAATAAACTTTTTCATAACTTTCCTCCTGCAAAAAAATTTGCTGTATATAATATTCCACCGGAATCGGTCGACTTATTTATCCGCATATCCGCGGAGCATTTTTTCGGGAAAACTCCCCCCCGAATTACTGTTTTTTGTTCGCAACCCCTGCTTTTTTAACAAGGATAACAGAAACGCAAATGATGCCGCCCCCAAGGGCCGCAATAACTATCCACGCCCATACCGGAACGGAATCTTCCTTTTCCTTTCTGGGTGAATCCACCTCGATAACGCCGCTTTCGGATTCGGAAGAATCATCCGAAACCGCTTCGCCCATAACGAGAACGATACACGCCGCTTCCTCAAGCCCGTCTTCGGTTGTAACGGTGACGGTTGCCGTTCCGGGTGCAACGGCAATTATCTTCCCGTCCTCGACCCGCACGATGTTTTCGTTGCTGCTGTACCAGTAAACCTTTTTATCGGTTTCACCGATACCTATGGCAGTTTCTTCGCCAACGTTTATCGTAAGCTGTGTTTTTTCAATTTCAATACCGTTGCTGTATCCGGTTTCCGCCTCTGGCGAGCTTTGTGCTCCACCCTGCCCGGAATTTTCAGAATCTTCGGAACTTTCGGATTTTGAAGAACCTTCGGAATTTTCTTCCGAACTTTCGGAATACGAAGTATCCTCGCTTCTTTCAGAAGATGAGTCTTCTGCGTTTTCAGAAACGCTTATATCCGCTTTTGCTCCGATAACACCGATATTTTCAAAGCTCTCATCCGAAACGATAAAATCCTCGGATTCGTCTATCCAAACCGAAGTTTCAAGGCTCGCCGCCTTTGGAGCAAACTCAATTCTCAAAAGCGTTCCGCTCCCATTGATAGGGTTAAGGGAATCCCATACGAAAAAGATTTTGCCTTCGGCCGCGTTTATGGTCGGGGCAAGATTTCCGGAAAAGGCATTCCCCGCATTGACAGAAACACAATCAAGCTTTTCGCTGTCATAAGCTACGCAAAACTGAAGCATCGAAGGTTCGCTGCTTCCGGAAATAACAACGTCAACAAAAACCTTTCCGTTTTCATCCGGCCCGACGGTGTTGAAAGATATCTCGGCGCTTTCTGCCGCAAAGGAACTAACCCCGAACGCAGCAAAAATAACCGCGAATAAAACAAAAGATAAAATTTTCTTCATTCCAAGCCTCAAAATGAAAATAAACTAAAAACCTGTTTGTTCCTATGCAAAAACAATCTTTTTTCTCTGCCTTTCAAGGCAGAGAAAACGGGAGCGCTCCCGTTTAAATTTAAAAATTGATTTGTATAAATATTCTATCTTATTATATCCCCAATTACAAGGTTTGTCAATTCATATATGGAAAAAATATCTATAATATGCCCCTGAATTTGGCGTTGATTTAATCCGTTTCGGAATATAAAAAGGCTTTTTTGAAAATAAAAAAACATTTTCAAAAAAGCCCTTTTTTTAATTCATCAAAGCCCATAGGCCTTTGCAAAATTGTCATAAAGAATCATTCTGTTCTGCTCTTCCGAAAGACCGAGCCCGAAGAAAAGTTCAAGCTCTTCTTTGTGATCCCACATGGGGAAGTCCGTTCCCCAAAAGAAGCTTTCGATTCCGTAGCGGTCAAAAAATTTGAATATAAGTTCCTTGCTCATAAAGTGCATCGAACTCGAAATATCGAACCAAAGACTGCCCGGTTTATAAACCGAAAGTGCCGATTCCCAGCGGCGATATCCGCCGAAATGGGCGCCGATAAGCTTGAGCCCCGGCACTTCTTCAAGAACCTTTGCCATTCTTTCCGGCTGTGAATATTCATATCTGTCATCGCCGAGATGAACGATAAGCCACATCCCGTTGTCGCGGATCGCCCTGAACATCGGCAAAGCTTCCGGGTCGTCAATATAAAACTTCTGAAAATCCGGGTGGAGCTTTACGCCGGTAAGGCCCATACCCTGCATTCTTTTAATCTCTGAATCGCAGTCGTCAAAACCGGAATGAAGCGTGCCGAAACCGATGAATTCCGGATGCTTTTCACATTCTGCCGCAATAAAATCGTTTATTCGCTGAACCTGCTGCGGAACCGTTGCGGCGGAGCAGACAACAAATTTTTCTATGCCTGCTCTCTTCCCTGCCGCAACAAGCTCGTCGCCCGTTCCAAGGTGCTGCATATCAATGTCGTAAAATTCGCCGATGGCATCGGTTGCTCTTCCAACGATTTTTTCAGGATAGATGTGGTTATGTACGTCGATAATTCTGTATTCGGGCATTCTTTTCGCCTCACTTTATAAAATCTAAGGCTTATTTTAACACAATTTTACTTACGTAACAACAAATTTTCAAATTTTACGCATAAAAAAACACCGCCGAAGCGGTGTTTTTATAAATCAATAATTAAATTACTGATTTGCCCAGTCTGCAGGGAAGGAAATGTAGATAAATCTAACAAAATCCGGAGTGGAGAAATGAATGCTGGTGCCTTTGGGAATAAAGGTCATGTCGCCTGCGTTTGCAGTAACATTGCCAGCATCGGATTTGAGAACGATGGTACCATCGATGATGTATTCAACTTCATCGTAGTTAAGAGTCCAGGGGAACTCTGCACCTTCTCTAAGTTCCATAACACCAATACCGAGGTTAGGAGATTCTTCAAGGGTGACAACATCCATGAGATCTACTTTGCCGTTTGCATCGCCAACATCGAAGGGGAAGGGCTCGCATTTAACGGTTTCGGTTTTGATGGACATCATGCCGTTGGAAAGAACGTTTCTTTCAAAAGGCATAGAGTCTTCATTTTTCATATTAGCGCAGACTTTGGCGACAATCTCCTTAATCAGTTCTTCACTGATATTCATTGATATGCGCCTCCTTCTGTATAAGAATTAGGGCTCGAAGGAGCCTTGAAAATATCTTTAAGAGGAGCGCCTATCGCGGCAATAGGCGCTCCCAAAAGGTAGCATTGAAAAACAACTAATTATTTAATTAATTATTTGTCAGCGCCGGGGATTTTTGCGAGAAGTGCAGGAGCCATGAAGTTACCGAGAACTACTGCGAGAACACCAGCAACAAGTTTACCAACGATCATAGGAACGATCATTTCAGCATTGTTACCAGCGCAGAAGCCGAGGTGGTCACCAAATACGAATGCTGCGGAAACAGCGAATGCGCAGTTGAGAACTTTACCTTTCGGGTTCATGTCTTTGAGGATGTTGAACATTGCGATGTTGTTAGCAAGGGTTGCAACAAGACCTGCAGAACCTGCAGCGTTCATACCGAGAGCGGAACCAACTTTTTCAAGAGCGCCGCCGAATTTGTCGGTAACGA
This sequence comes from Oscillospiraceae bacterium, assembly GCA_017473745.1. Classification (GTDB taxonomy): domain Bacteria; phylum Bacillota; class Clostridia; order Oscillospirales; family Ruminococcaceae; genus UMGS1668. Next base: position 23,067 of record JAFUJP010000094.1, on the reverse strand, counting down.
ATTTAACCATAGGATATGCACCAGCAAGAACGATTGCGATGATACCGCAGGTAAGAAGACCGGATTCGAGGCCGTTAACGCCAGTGCCGTCATCCATCATGAGGTTGAAGAGCGGGAATACGATACCGGTGTTGTATTCGAAGATAGCGATAGCAGTTACAGCAGTGATGAAAATGGTAACGCCAGTGCCGAATTTATCGAAGCCTTTCATCATAGCGGAAGGAGCGAACCAAAGGCCAGCTGCGATAGCGCCTGCGATGATAACAACAGGGATCATGTTGAGAAGGATGTCAGCAACGGAAAGGGTGTAAGAAGTCATAGCGTTCATGACGAAACCACCAGCGATGCATCCTACGGGGATGGTAACGATACCAACGAGGGTACCAGCGCCGAGGTAAGGACGATCTTCAGGATCGATGATACCAAGAGCTACAGGAATGGTGAAAACGATGGTCGGGCCCATCATGGAGCCGAGGATAAGACCAGCGTAGTTACCGATTGCTTCGTTAGCAGCCATGGACATTGCGAGAGGATAACCACCCATGTCGCAAGCGAGAAGAGTAGTAGCAAACATTGCTGCGTCTGCACCAACAAGGTTGTAGATAGGTCCAACGATGGGGTTAAGAACGAGAGCAAGAAGCGGAGCAACTGCTACAACACCAGCCATGGAAACAGCGAGAGGGCCCATGCAGTTAAGGCCTTCTTCGAACTGTTCGCCGTAGCCGAATTTGTTACCCATAATTTTGTCAATTGCGCCCCAGAGCATGAAGAGCATCATAACCATAACAACTACAGAGTTGATTGCAAGGCCATCAACCCAAGCAGCAAGAGATTCGCCAAACATAGGAAGGGAACTATTCCATGCTGCAGCAAGTTCAGAGAAATCGAACATAATATTGACCTCCTAAAAAGATTAGTTTATATCTCAAACTATATTCATAAAAGGGTCGTATGCCTGCGAAAGACCAAATACGAAAAGCTTGCGCGGGATACTCCGATAAAACGAAGGCCGCTTATCCGTGCGCAAATATGTATTATTTTCGCGTGCATACTTTCCTCTAATGACAGTTAATACCTGTTTTTGAAACAGAAAACAGGATTTTTCAAGGTTCTTTTCTTATTCAATCACTGAAAACTTTCAAGATTGGAAAGAACAGTATCATCGATAACACCAACTATTGCGGCATCGATAGGCACACTGGTTCCGACGGCATATCTTGCCGGGTTACCGTTAACGATAAGAACTCTGTCGCCGATACCTGCGTCAACAACGTCGGCGGCGATATACGGCTCTCGGGTGGTGTTGCCCTTCATCTTGTAGTCAAGGGGAGCAACGATGAGAAGCTTGAGTCCTTCGAGTTTGGGTTCTTTTCTGGTTGCCCAAACACTGCCTATTACTACACCAATTCTCATTAGGTAATACCTCCGTTAAATATCAGAGAAGTTCGATGCCGAGCTCAAATGCGGTGTCTTTAGCGAGATAAGTGATAACAGGCTTCTCGGGAAGCTGTACCTTTTTGTAGTGCTTTGCAGCAGCTTCTTTAATATCTCTCTCAGTTACAACGCGTTTAGTGAGCACAAGAACGGAATCTTCGTTTTCCGCTTTGACAGCGGGAGCCGGAGCTTCCTCTTTTTCGACCTTAACAGGTTCTGCTTTAGGTGCTTCTGCCGGAACATCCATACCCTCGGTAAGGGCGGATTTTACGTTTTCCTCTTCAACGAGCTCAACGCCGCTGTCGAGAAGGATCTGGAGATTTTTATAAATGTTATTATACAGTGCTTTGGGTGCGGTTTCTGCATATTTGAGAATTTCAACGCACTCTTTGACCATAACCACGCGTTTACCCTTCAGGATCGCTTCGGCCGCAAGGGCAAGGAACTTATTGTCAGTGCAGCCGTTGGCGATCTTGAACAAATTGCTGTTTGTCATGTCGCGGACCACGACAACGTCGTAATCATTGACATTAACTTCGTAATTCTGTGCAAGAGCACAATCAACTTTGCACAGCTCACTTCCGTATGCTTCAATGGAGCAGTTTTCACCGCAATGTTCTTCGGTAAGAACAAGAGCCTTTCTGGGCTCCACCACAGGAGCAACCGCCGCAACAACGCCCTCTTTTTCAAGATAAGCTTTTACGGCACGGACTGCAAGCTCAATTAACAAATCCATATCCATAATTATCACCTTCTTTTTCAATGCTTTTCATTGGAAAAGATATGGTAGCGTCTGATCAATCAACCAGACAGTTCATGGCTATACCGGTGGGTGTAACCAGGAACGGGTCTGCGGGTTTAATAGTCTTTACGCCAACTGTATCTTCAAACACTTTCTCCATTCCGGTAAGGCAGCAAGTACCTCCGCAAAGATAGATGGTGTCGATGTTATATCTGGATGTATATTTTTTTACGATAGTGGCCATCTTCTCGATTACCGGTTTCACTATGGGAAGAATTTCCCTGTGACGGGTGTAATCGGTTTTGATCTTCTCTGCGTCCTCGAAAGGAATTCCATAGCTTCCGGCAAGAACGAGAGAAAGATGGGTACCACCGGTCGGCTCGTCATCGACTTCAACTACTTCGCCGTCTTTGAAGATCGCAAGGCCCGTGGTACCGCCGCCGATGTCAACTACGACACCGTCTTTGATACCATAGATGGAGTTTGCTGCGGTGGGCTCATCAAGAACATTGACAACGTCAAAGCCCGCGCCCTCAACGCAGTATTTATGAGTCTTGGCGCTGGATTCGGTTCCCGCAGGCATAGCGATGGCAGCTTCGGTAAGCTCAACACCAAGGCGCTCCTCAAGTTTCTTTTTAAGTTCCCTGAGGATTCTGCAGGCGCCGCCGTAATCAACAAGAACACCGTCCTTGACAACCTGTGCAAACTGCTTTTCGCAGGCAACGGGGTTGTTGTCCTCATCGAGAACAACGATTACGATATAAGCGGTACCAAGGTCAACTCCGACCTTAAGCTTATTCGAACACGGCTTGTGTACGATAGTTTCAGTCTCGGTAACACGAGCCATGTATGCGTTTATTGTTTCAAGATCGACCATTTATTTATACATCCTTATTTAATAATTCTGCCAAGTGCAAAACCAGCAATATGTGCGGCGCCGGCTTCGTCAACGTCAACATGCATACGAGTGCGGAAATTCGGAGAAACTCTGATTACGGTATCCGGGAAGATAGTTCTTCTGTCGGTAAGAGCTTCTACGGAAACGACCTGGTTATCAACAAGGCCGAGTCTTTCTGCATCTTCGGGAGTCATGTGAACATGGCGAAGTGCGACAATTGCGCCTTCGTCAATAGTAATTTCACCTTTGGGGCCAACAAGCTTTACGCTTGCGGAACCTTTGGTGTCTCCCGACTGTCTGATCGGGGGATTGATTCCAAGGGCGAAAGCATCGCTGAACGAGACCTCAACCTGAACGTGCTTTCTTTCCGGGCCGAGAACTGCAACGTTTTTGAAGGTGCCTTTCGGGCCTACAACGTCAACTCTCTCCTGTTCAAGATACTGGCCGGGCTGGCTAAGCTCTCTTACGTGAGTGAGCTTATAATCCTTGCCGAAGAGTACTTCTACGCACTCTTTATCCAGATGCACGTGTCTGGCGGAGACCTCTAATTGAACAAGTCCTGCGGATCTGATTTCTTCAACAACCGCTTCAACGACTTTTTCTACAGCCATGAGTCTCCTCCTAAATTATTTATATTCACCTGCCAGATACATACACATCATGATGTGGAATGCACTGGAAAGGCGGTTGAGAGTCCTGATGATCTCGGGCTGTTTAACGTTTTTGCCGTCAACAAAGCAATCGAGAGCAGCAAGCTCCAGCTCACGTACTTTCGCACGGAGCACATTAAGTTTAGTATAATCAGCTCCCATGGTATAGTTAGGGAGAAGCATCTGCTTAATGTTAAAATACTTCTGCGGATTGTGGGAACGAGCGCGAAGTTCTTCCGGGGTAAGCCCAAGAATGTTCATAACGCCCATTTCTTCATCCATAACTTCACAGTACATGATCTGGTTAAGCACCTTGTTGATGTCACCAAGATCATCTATAAGTTTCTGGGGGCCGCTGGTCGCGGCAATTTCTGCCTGGATCTGGACCACAGTGGAACTCATGCTGTCAAGCTTACCGCGGAAAGCAATCCTTGGATGATTTTTATAAACCAATCTATTACCGAAAAGCTGGCACATATATTCCGGCTTTTTGACATAAAAAGCTCCGGTAAGTTCATCAACGTATTTTGCTCCAACGGGAGTATCGCTGATGGCGGAACCTTTATTATTGGATGCTGCAGGCGCAGGAGCTGCCGGCGGATCACCGAATTCAACTTTGATTTTAAGCTGGTTCAGATATTCCTTCGCGGCGGGAGAAAGAAGTTTGTCCTTCGGTACATAATATACGGGCGGGCATTCGCCTTTCAGCTCATTGCGGAGCACCATCTCGGTAATGACTTTCATAATATCACCCCCATCTAATAATACTTATAATTCCAAATTAAAATTCAGAATTATTCGATGGACGGGAGGACATACTCGACCTCTTCATGGGTGCTCGGGATGACATGAGTGGAGATAAGCTCGCCAACACGGTCTGCAGCAGCTGCACCTGCGTCAACAGCGGCTTTGGTAGCGCCGACGTCACCGCGAACGAACACGGTTACGAGGGCGCCACCAACGATTACTCTGCCAACGAGGGTGACATTTGCGGCTTTAACCATAGCATCAGCGGCCTCAATGGCTCCAACAAGACCTTTGGTCTCGATCATGCCAAGTGCTAATTTCTCAGCCATCGTGTCTTCCTCCTTAAAGGTGAATAATTATTTCTCGAGAGAAGGAAGGATGTATTCAACTTCCTCGTGGGGTCTCGGAATTACATGTACAGATTTAAGCTCGCCAACGCGGTCTGCAGCAGCAGCGCCTGCATCGGTTGCAGCTTTGGTTGCACCAACGTCTCCGCGAACGAAAACGGTTACAAGTCCGCCGCCGACGTGAACTTTACCGATGAGGGTAACGTTAGCAGCTTTAACCATGGCATCGGCTGCTTCGATAGCGCCGACAAGTCCTCTGGTTTCGATCATGCCGAGTGCTTGTTTATCAGTCATTGTGATAGTACCTCCTTAAAAATTGGGGCTAATCCCCTGGTTCTACCTAAATATAGTTTAGAAAGAGATTAAAGCTCTTTCAATGCAGCTATAACCATTTTTGCAATGGCATCTGCATCGAGTTCTTTCTCTTCAGCGGGTGCCTCTGCAAGATCCCATGCCTCTTTTACGCCATAAGCAACACGGCGGAGGTTGATGAGGTTAAGCGGAGAAACGTTGTCGCTGGTTGCAGAACCGCCAACAGCGCCGCATCCAAGAGTGAGTGCGGGCATAAGGTTAGTGGTTGCGCCTACGCCGCCCTGTGCTGCAGAAGTGTTAACGAGGATACGGGATACGGGTTTCTTAAGAGCAAACTCGCGGACGACTTTCTCGTCGTTGGTATGCATGGAAAGAGAATGTCCGATACCGATAAACTCGAGAAGCTGGATGCAGCGTTCGCAGCAAGCCTGCCAATCCTCTTCAAAATAAAGAGCAAGGCAAGGAGAAAGTTTCTCGATGGAGAAAGGATATTCGTCGCCGACGCCTTTTTCAGGATAGCAAAGAACTCTGGTATCAGCAGGAACATCAAGTCCGGCCATAGCAGCGATCTTGGTTGCAGGACGGCCAACGATAGCGGGGTTAACGCTGCCGGGACGTCTGGTAAAGATCTTGCAGAGTTTTGCGTATTCTTCATCGTTGAGGATATAGCCTTTTTCTGCTTTAACAGCTTCGAGAACCTGGTCTTTAATGCAGTTCTCTGCAACGATGGACTGTTCAGATGCGCAAATTACGCCGTTATCGAAAGTTTTGGAAGCAAAGATTCTCTTAACAGCAAGTTTGACATCAGCAGTGTGATCGATGAATGCAGGAACGTTACCTGCGCCTACGCCGAGAGCAGGAACACCGGAAGAATATGCAGCTTTAACCATTTCGGGGCCACCGGTCGCAAGGATCATGTTGACTCCGGCGTTGGTCATAAGCTCATGAGTTCCGGACATGCTGAGGGTAGTAAGGCACTGGAACATATTTGCAGGTGCACCGGCCTTTTCAGCAGCCTCGCGAAGAATTTCGCAGGTTCTTGCGATGGAATTCTTTGCGGAAGGATGGGGGCTGAATACAACGGGGTTAGCGGCTTTCATACAAATCATGGATTTGTAGATAGCAGTGGAAGTAGGGTTAGTGCAGGGAACGATACCGCATACTACGCCTACGGGCACAGCAACTTCGAACATCTTCTGCTCAGGATATTCAGCAACGATACCGACAGTTTTCATGTCTTTGATTGCTTCATAAACTGCTTTGGAAGCAAGAGTGTTCTTGATAACCTTGTCTTCATATTTACCCATGCTGGTTTCTTCAACTGCCATTTTGGCAAGTTCTTCTTTATGAGCATAGGCAGCTTCAGACATGGCTTTAACGATTTTGTCTATCTGCTCCTGACTAAGAAGCTTTGCGGCTTCAAAAGCTATACGAGCTTTTTTAATCATGTCGCGAGCTTCTTGCACAGAAAGCAAATCTCTATCTTGCAACATATCTTATTGCTCCTTTAATTATTTTTCTGTGCTTTCAGAATCGCCTCTACGAGCGGATCCTTTTTCGCGTCTCTGATTTCGATCTTTGAGAGACCGATGCCGGGAATTTCACGAGCAAGCTTTCTCAGATCGGTGGTTTTCATCTCTCTGAGGGCTTCTTCGGTGTATCCGACAGTTTCAGTTGCACTTTCCGGGACGGATTTCGGTTCTTCGGGCTTTACGGCCGGTTCCGATTTCACAGGAGTATTAGCAGGGAATTCACGTTTGTGAATACCGGTTCCGCGGCGTCTACCGGCGGGTTTTTCCTTATAGGAAGCAATAATAGAAGTACTTCCTGCGGGCCTCGGGATTACATGGGAAGAAATGACCTTGCCAACTTTGTCTGCGGCAATTTCGCCCGCGGCGATTGCTGCTTTGGTTGCACCGACATCGCCGGTTACAAAAAAGCAAACAAGTCCGCCCTGGACGTATTTGAATCCGCAAAGGGTTACGTTTGCTGCCTTAACAGCAGCATCCAAACCTTCGATAGCGGCGATCAGACCATAAGTTTCCAGCATTCCCAGTGCGCCAGTACTCATAATCCGTCACCTCCTGTCGTTCAAATTTCAGATATAATGAGTATCTTAAATCAACGTCAAAAGGTTTAAATTAGTATTTGAGAGCGTTCTCTACGCAGAAAATAACTGCATCTGCAAATGCATCGCAAGCAGCTTTGCAAGCAGACTGGGTGCCGGTAAGATATGCACCGGAGAAGTTAGTTTCAGACGGAGGCTCGAAGTATGCGCACATTCTTACGTCAGCAGCTTTAAGAGCAGCATCGATTGCATACTGGCACTCTACAGGAGGAGCGATGAGGTATGCGATAGGGCTGCCTTCAGGAATGCCGCCGCATTCAGAAAGGTAAGAACCGGTTCTGGAGATGGTGTATGCATAGTATGCAACAGTGTCATCTTCGTTTGCGGAATAGAAGGTGCAGTCAGCGTTAAGAAGATCGAAAGCAGCAGCAAGGCCAGCTTTTACTTCTGCAGGGTTGGGGCCAGAAAGCATGCCGATGAATTCACCAGCATATTTCTGCTGTGCGCAGCCAGCGCCGCCGTACATGGATTTTGCAAGTACGACTTTAACGTCAGCCTTTTTGGTTGCTTCGTCAACTACAGTGTAGCCGACATCATCGCAGTCAGTAGAGAAGAAACCAACAGATCTGTGGCCTTCGGGCATATTCCATTGTTTCTGGAGGTCAGGGCTTACGCTCGGGATAACCTTGATCATCAGTACAGTAGTTCTAAGTTCATCGTATTTCACGATATGTACCTCCTTTAAAATTTAAGGTAGATAAAATTTGCGTATTTTACGCAATTATCAAGCAAATAATAAATTATAAAATCAAGTATTTATTAGAACTTGAGGTCGGTACCGGAAGCTTTGTTTTCAAGCATAAGCTTTACGATATCGGCAATGTGTGCACCTGCTTCAGCTGCAGGAGTACCAGCATTGTGAATGTTGGAAACAACGGTACGTCTTGCTTCGGACATACCGATGGTGCCTTTGTAAGTGAGGTATGCAGACATGGATTTTGCAGTTGCAAGACCGGGTCTTTCACCAACAAGGCATACGCAAACGTCGCAACCGGTTACTTCGGAAACTTCGTCCTGGGTTGCAACACGACCGTATCTTACGAAGAAGGGTTCGCCTGCTTCGATACCATGAGCTTTAAGACCGTTCATGATAGCGGGGATAACGATGTCGTAGTTAGCTTCGATAGCAGTACCGGAAAGACCGTCGGTTGCATAAACAACAACCTGAGGAGTCTTTTTGTAGAAGCCTTTAAGGGTCTGTGCAGACTCTTCGGAAAGTCTTCTGCCAAGGTCAGGTCTGGTAAGGTAAGTATCTTTGCTGTCGCAACGGGACTGGAGTTCGAGGATTCCGCGTTCTTCGAGGAATTCTTTCGGGAACTCATTGAATACTGCGTCCTGTGCTGCAGCGTGGTCAGCACGGAAACGGAGCATGGTGTTAGTCATTTCACGAGGACCGCAGTGCCATACGCCAAGACGTGCAGGGGTAACTTTTTTAAGTCTTCTGTACTCTGCTTCATCTTTTGCGTTAGGAACCTGGTACCACTCGTTAAGCTCATATGCGGTAAGATCTTCAAGATCATCATCAGAAACATTCTCGCAGCAGCAAGCTTTGGTGGTAGCTTTTGCAGCGGGAGCTTCTTTCATCATTTCACCGACAACCTGAGCGATAATCTCTTTAAGTTTGTCATCAGATACCATTATTTGTATATCCTCCCGTCAAATATATTTTACGCACTTTTTCTTAAATTAGAAAAGTACGGAAGCGTCACCGGCGTTCGGGCCAAGGGTGAGGCCGTCTTCCTCAAGGAAGCCCATCTTCTGAGCCCATTTCTCGAACTCAGCAAGAGGTTTTTTGCCAAGAGCCTGGCGGGTTGCGTGGTTGTCATGGTAACCAGTGGACTGGTACATGAGCATGCAGTCGTCTGCGCAAGGTACGCCCATGAAGAAGTTGCATCCTTCAGCAGCAAGGAGAATCTGGAGGTTCTCGTTGTCGTTCTGGTCACATTTCATGTGGTTGGTGTAGCAAGCGTCGCATCCCATGGAGATGCCGGAAAGTTTGCCCATGAACATATCTTCCATACCTGCACGAGCAACCTGTTTTGCGTCATAGAGGTATTCCGGTCCGATGAAGCCAACAACGGAGTCGTTGAGGAAAGGATGATATCTCTTTGCGAAGCCATAGCAGCGTGCTTCCATGGTAAGTTCGTCAGCACCCCAGTGACCGTCGGAAGAAAGCTCTGCGCCTTCACCAGTCTCGAAATAGAGTACGTCGGGACCATGAGCAACACCGTAATGATGCATAAGGTCTTCTGCTTCGTCGAGCATTTCAGGGGTGATACCGAATGCTTCGTTAGCGATCTGAGAACCAGCGATGGACTGGAAGCAGAGAGCTTCACGAGCGCCGTTCTTGATGCATTCCATAGCAGTGGTTACATGGCAGAGGCAGCAAGACTGGGTCGGGATTTCCCATCTCTCTACGAATTCCTGATAGCTGTTCATGGTTCTTTCAACAGCGCCGAGGGAGTCGTCAACGGGGTTCATACCGAAGAGAGCGTCACCGGTGCAGTAGGAGAAACCTTCGCAGTAGGAAACTTTCATACCTTCTACGTCGTCGGTGGTGTGGTTAGGCTGAAGACGGAAAGAAAGTCTGTCAGGTGCACCGCAGGTGGTAACGCAGGTTCTGTAGATAGGAAGTTTTCTTGCGCCGATCATAAGGTCGAGAGAAGACATGAGTTTGGTAACAGCTGCAACAACCTCAGAAGAAAGGCCTGCTGCTACGTGGTTGATCTGATCGCCGGTTACATGGTCATCAAGGATGAACTCACGAAGTTTAGCGATGGTCCAGTTTTTGATCTCTTCATAAATGGTGAAGTTGATGCCGTCCTGGATGATACGGGTTACAGAGTCCTCTTCATAAGGAGCTACGGGGTTCTCGTAGATATCCTTAATGGTGAGGTTTGCGAGGCACTGTTTTGCAGCAATGCGCTCCTGCATGGTTTCTGCAGCGATGCCAGCGAGCTGGTCACCGGACTTGAGTTCGTTTGCTTTAGCAAGTACGTCTTTTACGTCTTTGAACTCATAGACTTGTCCAAATAATTTTGCTTTCAGAATCAAAAATTCTCACTCCTTTGTAAAATTTGGATGCCTAAGCGTGGAAAATATATTGTTTGCGAGGTTTCCCCCTTTCCCAAACCTTATTAAAATATATAAATCTTATTTATTCCTTAATTAAATACAAGAGTCTTTACTACAACCGGAAGAACACGGCCGTTCATAAGCGGTTCGCCGATGTCGATATAGTCGCCCTGATTGGTTACGATAGAGTCGATGCAAATGATATCTTTGCTTCTGTTAAGTTTAACCATCAGGTTCTGGCCAAGGCTCTTGCCCATATCCTCTTCAAGAACAACGATGAGAGGATGCTGGGATTTGATGATGGGCTGCATACCTGCGATGATGAGGTCTGCATAACGTTCGATCTCAGCAAACAGCGGGCAGTTGGCGCCTTTAAGAGAAAGGGCTACAAGCTCCTGACCCTCATCGGGGTCATTATACCAGTCAAGCATCGGTGCAAGATGTTTCGCGAAATCGCTGGGGCTGAATTTTTCAGCTTCTTCATCAAGCTTGATGACCGGAATGGTTTTGATAGGAAGCTTGGTGTTCTTGGAGAAAGCAATGGTGGAACCGGAAATCTCCATGGTCTGAGTGCCTGCACCGATAACGGTTGCACGGATGGTTTCGGTCGGTTCAACAACTCTGTCCATAAACGGAGCAAATACTTCGTTTACCGCTCTTGCAAGAACAACGCCGATGTCGTTGTAAGGGAAGTCATCGGTTCCTTCATAAGGATGATAGATGAGGTTGCCGACGCCGCCGGAGAAAGTTACGTACTTGATTTCCTCAAGATCATGAAGCGGATGGTCGGTGGTCATGATTGCAAGGTCATCCATGTCAAAGGTCTTGAAGCCGAGGGTGGTCGCAAGAACCTGTGCCATGAGCACGCAGGCTTTATAGATCTCTTTATACTGGATCTTTTCGCCGACTTTGATGTTGATGTTGTGCTTTGCACAAAGTTTTCCGAGATGGTCGGATATATAAAGAACTTTTTTGTCTTTATCAAGTTTAATAAGGCGTCCGCCGATATCGAAACATCCGGTATCAACGGGGCGTTTTTCTTTGAAAACCGCAATGTTGGAAGTACCGCCGCCGATATCGCAGTTTGCGGTTACGACGTGTTTTTTAAGGGACATTGCAGCAGTGCCTGCGCCGCGTCCCGCGATAACACCTTCAAGGTCGTTGCCTGCGGTTGCAACTACGAAGTCGCCTGCAAGGCCGGACATGAAATGAAGAACGCTTCTTGCGTTTTCTTTTCTTGCGGTTTCGCCGGTGATGATAACCGCACCGGTATCAATATCCTCCGCTTTAAGACCTGCGGCAGCATATTCACCTACGATGATTTTATGTACTGCCTCTTCGTCGATGGTTCTTTCATCAAGAAGAGGGGTAGTATAAATTTTGCTTTCGTAAACGATTTCCTTGTTGGTGATCTCGATTCTCGGGACCATGTATTCGCCGGAAGTGTTTTCGATAGTGAATCGGCTGAAAATTACCTGTGTGGTAGAAGTACCGATGTCAATACCTGCGCTGAGGATCTTCTCTTTCATACTTCAATCTCCTTTGACTTGTCATTCTATGTAAATGCTAAGCTCAAATTTTACTGATTAATAATCGGTCAAATCCAAGTTTTCGATGAGCTCGATGAGCTCCTGAATTCCTTCGTGGTCGTAGGAACTCGTTCTTACAATCTTGCTGGCACCGGACATTTTGAGGAAATTTTCCGCAATTTCAATTTCCTGTTCCGTCTTGCCGTCGATTTTTGTAACAACGCCGATGGTGGGTTTTGCAAAGGTCATGCTGAACATCTGCGGAAGCCTTCCCATGGTGTTGCCGGCGTCGTGCACAAGAACGACTATATCCGCATCACAAGCCGCAACTATGCATGCACGCCAAAGACCGCTCTGGTCTATATATTCGCCGGGAGTATCGATAGCATCATCATGTACGATAATCTCCTGGGTCTTTTTGTATTCGATAACCTCGTTGTGCATCGCCTGGAGCAAAGTGGTCTTCCCTACCCTCGAGCGGCCCATAAGGATTATTTTTCGCGGTTTCTTCTGTTCTTCGGCCATCAGCTTCTGGTGATTTTAACCGTGGAATATTTCATTTCCTCGAAACGATCGATTACCGCGTTGAGCGCCGAATCGACTGCGCCGATCTCGCCGACAAAAACAACCGCACCGGAAAAACGGTCAACAAAGCCAAGCTTGATTCTTGCTGCCTTGGTGCAGATATCCGCAGCGATAATGGCGCTTTCGGAGGGTGTGATGGTGATGATGCCGATTGCCTCGGTGAACTCATCGGTGAGGCCGAGTTTTTTGTAGATCATTCTGTCCGGCTTTGAAATTCTGTGGGCAAGAGTGACCTGCTTACCGGGAACGTACTCCTGTATTGAGCGAGGCGGTAAAGAGTATTCAGTGTTCTGCGACATTTGATACTTCCTCCTGTTCCAAAAATCGAAGTTTCATCCATGGGCGCACCTATAGACGCACTTCAAGTCTTACACATCTATTATTATACAGATATTGCCCCGATTTGTAAAGTCCATTAGATGAAAAATAATTAAATAAAGCAAAGTTTTTTTTGCATTTTTCTATTGACATTTTACTTAACTAAAGCGCGAACGCCCGTTTTTGAGCACGAATGTTCTGCTTGTGAGCACGATGCCAAAATTTGTAAACTTTTTGTTAATTTTTGAGCACCGCCATATACTCAGGAGTATAAAAAAAGGAGCCTTCCGGCTCCCCTTTATATTTTTTGCAATTTTTCATGCAGTGCTCAAAAAGCAAACTCTATATTTTTGATGTGCTCAATGCAATAATCGAAATATTTTTCATAAATCGCATCACCTTCTGCAGCAATGGCGTCATCTTCCGGCCGGCGGATAACCCCGGCATATACTCTTCCGATTCCGGCATAACGGCCGTCGCCTCTTCTTCTGCAAAGAAGATACATCGAAAAAGCGCCCGAGCGCGAAATGGATTCATAAAGCCCGATATCTCTTCGGCGTATTTCATCAAAGAATTCGTTCTGGGCCGAACGCGCAATGATGTGGTTCGGCATAAACGTGCTCAAAACCCTGTCGGCAGTGAAGGCAAAAAGAATACTGCGGTTGCGGGCCTCAAAATCAGAAGCACGGTTTTTCTCGTATGCAAAGCCTTCGCTGTTCATAAGGGCTTCGGCAAAAAATCTGCCGATATCATGGGCTTTTTCAAGGTTTCCGTTTTCTCTTTCGTGGTTATAAAGCTTCGCTTCAACGTCGCTTTCATCAATGGGCTGAAGTCTTTTACCGACGATCTTCATATCGCTGTCGTCCGTTCCGTACATTATCCTTCGCCTCCTTTTTTGAAAAATAAACAAAACGGGATAAAAGCGCTTTCGCACCTTCATCCCGGAAAAATCATTTATTCAGCTCTTCTCTTACTTTCAGCAAAGCATCAAGAGCCTCGCCCGGAGTGGTGCAGGTTCCAAGCGGATGCGGATAGCTGATATAATAGCCGTGATAATCGCTTCCGCCCATGGGAACAAGCCAATACTTCTTGATGATTTTTTCTATTTCTTCCCTGTCGCTTTCGCTGTTTGCCGGATGAGAAAGTTCGATAGCCTGGATCTTCCCCGCTTCGGCAAGTTCCCAGGCAAGTTCAAGGGAATCGTATCTTCCCGGGTGGGCAAGGCAGCAAACGCCGCCGCTCTGGTTGATAATATCCGCCGCTTCACGAACTTCCGGGAAGTTCACTTCATAAGGAATATCCCCGAAAACCCTTCCGTTAAGGTCAGAGAAAACCGCATAGGTATATCCCCTTTCCATAAGGGCGCGGGCAACGTGCTGGCGGTAAATGCATTGCGCGCCGCCGGCAGCTTTAAGAACGTCCTCATAAGTGATAGGATATTTTTTCGAAATCTCGTCAATAACGCCCTTTATAGCCTCGTTGCGGTTTTTAAGGGTGTTATTTATCATTTTTTCAAGCTTTTCTGTCTTTCTCGGCATATAGCAGAGAAGATGAACGTTTCTTCCGGTTTTGGCGTCATAGGTCGAAACCTCGACCCCCGGAATCACTTTAAGGCCTTTGCGTTTGCCGACGTTGACGGCAGTCTGAACCCCGGCCATAGTGTCGTGGTCGGTCACCGCGATAAAATCAAGCCCCGCATCAAGTGCATACTGAACGAGCATCTCGGGCGTTGTTGAACCGTCGGACATAGTAGTATGGCAGTGCATATCACCTATCATAATGCAGGAACCCCCTTTTCGCGTATTTTCACATGGTTATTATACACCCGCAACGTCTTTTATTCAAGAGCGCCGCCGCAAAAAAGCCGATAAAAATTTTAAAAAATTTTTCAAAATACTATTGACAAATCCGTCCGGATTCGATATAATAGTCGAGCAGTCAAAAATGACTTGCGGGTTTAGCTCATCTGGTAGAGCGCGACCTTGCCAAGGTCGAGGTAGCGAGTTCGAGCCTCGTAACCCGCTCCAGAAAAAAGCTCATCCTTCGGGATGGGCTTTTTTGTTTATATCAAAAAGGCTGATATGATCCGTTTTTTATTTTCCGAAATATTTTGTCATTTTATAGTGCAAAAATATTTTGCCCGTGTTATAATAAGATTTACTGAATTTATCGAAAGGAGCCGAAGCCCATGTCATACCGTGTCGTTATAAAATGCGGCGGCGGAGCATTTTTTGTTCCGAACGAAGCCGCCGAAAATTTAAAACTATGCACCGCCGCCCAGCTTCGGGTCCTTTTGCTTGTTATGAGCCGCGGCTTTGCCGAAGCAACTCCGGAAATAATCTCCGCCGAGCTTGGAATGTCCGCCGAGGATTCAAAAGATAATCTTGATTATTGGGTCGCCCGGGGCATTCTTGAATGTGACGGCGCCGCACCCGCGGCAATCACCCCTTCCGCCGCATCTGTTCCCGCCGCGGAAGTTCCCGCGCAGAAACAGCCTCTTCCGAAGCCGCCGGAAACAAAGCTCACGATGAAAGAAGTCCAGCGCCTTAAAGAAGAGGATGCAGGCATCGCCCACGTTCTTTCCGAAGCGGAACGCCTTTTGGGCAAGACCTTCACCACTTCCGATACGGAAGCCGTCGTCTGGCTCATCTCCTATGCGGGAATCCCTCCGGAGGTTCTGGTGACCGTTATCGCCTATTGCGCGGGTATCGGCAAAAACAATCTGCGCTATATTCAGAAAACCGCCATTGAATGGCTGGATTCCGGCATAGACACCATCGAAGCCGCCGAAGAACGCATCCGTGCTCTTAATGACGCAAGAAGCTGGGAAGGCGAAGTAAAGCGCGTACTCGAAATATACGGCAGAAACCTTGTGACCAAAGAAAAGGAGTTTTGCGAAAGCTGGCGTCTATACGGAATATCCCCCGAGCTTATACATTTTGCATACGAAAAATGTATAGAAAAAACCGCAAAGCTCTCCTTCCCTTACATAAACAAAATCCTGCTCAGCTGGCATCAGAAAGGTATCAAAACCCCTGCCGAAGCTGCCGCAGAAAACAAACCCGGCGCCGAAACCGAAAAGCCTTCCTTCGATCTGGAAGAGCTCGAGCGCCGCATGATGCTCGAAGATTCGGTTATCTGAGCACCGTTCGAGCACAATATATAAAATGTAATTATTCTATTATAAAAATCCCGAAGAAAGGAAGTTTGCCGATGGCCTATTCTTCCGAAGTTTATTCCGCCGCAAGCCGCGTTCTTGAAGAACGCCGCCGCAATGCGGAAAGGCTTGCAAGCCTTAAAAAAGCCGATGTTTATGCCAGATTCCCGGAAATCAAGAAAATGGATTCCGAACTTTCGCGCAATATGTCGGAACTTTCGGTGCTCATTCTTCGCGGCGGAAAAGACCTTGATTCCGCCCTCGAGGAAATGAAATCCGAAAATGCGAAAATCGAAAAGAAACGTGCCGAAATCCTTGTGGAAAACGGCCTTCCTGAAAATTACCTTGAACCGCAGTACACCTGTAAAAAATGCAGCGACCTCGGCCGCAAAAACGGAATTCTGTGCTCGTGCTACAAGGAAGTCTGCCGCAGCGAAGCCCAGAAAGAGCTTGCTGCAAGTTCCGGTTCCGCCGCGTGCTCATTCGATAATTTTGACCTTTCCTATTATGCCGATAACGGCGCAAACGACGGAACGAACCCCCGCAGAAAAATGCAAAATTATTCCGGTTTCTGCATAAAATATGCAAACGAATTTTCCGCCGATTCCCCGAGCATCGTAATGATGGGAAAAACCGGCCTGGGCAAAACGCATCTTTCCCTCGCCATTGCAAAAACTGTTATCGAAGGCGGTTTCGGCGTTGTTTACGTTCCCGCACAGAAACTCGTTTCAAATCTCGAGCGCGAACATTTTTCCGGTTCCGCAAGCGATGCTTTTATGCGGAAATACGCAAACTGCGATCTGCTTATAATTGATGACCTCGGCGCGGAATTCCAAAGCAGCTTTGCGAATTCTGCCATAGGCAATCTTATCAACGAGCGCCTTTACGAAAACCGCCCGACCATCATAAGCACAAACCTCACCGGCAAGGAACTTGCGGAACGTTATTCCGAAAGAACTGCAAGCCGCATCCTCGGCGAATACAGAAAGCTCTATTTCGTCGGCGAGGATATTCGTTTTCTCAAAAACCGTTAACCGAAAGGAAGTAATAAAATGAAAGTCCGTCCTGCATCAAAAGCCGATATCGGCGATATCCTCGGCTGTGTTCGTCGCATCAAACGCGAATATTTTGAAGAAAAAGGCATCAACCAATGGGAGGAAGGCTATCCTTCCCGCGAAATTTTTGCCGCCGACGTCGAAAAAAAGGCTCTTTACGTTATGCACATGGGCGAAGTTCTCATAGGCTTCGGTTCATTCATCGCCGGAAGCGACCCCACCTATTCCGAAATTGAAGGCGCATGGAAAACCGACGGCGAAAACTACCTTGTGGTTCACCGCCTCGGAATCAACCCCGACTGGCACGGCATGGGCATGGGCACCGCCCTTATGGGTCTTGCGGATAAAATCTGCGAAGTCAAAAAAATCCCTTCCATCCGCGTCGATACCCACGAAGCCAATATTTCCATGCAGAAGCTTCTTGAAAAATGCGGCTTTGAAAAATGCGGCATAATCCATCTTGAAAACGGCGCCCCGAGAGTTGCTTACGAAAAGGTTCTTTCCTTATAAGCCTTTCCCCTTGAGGTAAAGGTGTCGGCCGTAAAGCCGACGGATGAAGTATAAAAAAATCCCTGCGGAAACCCGCAGGGATTTTTTGTTTTGTTAAAATGCATCTTTAAGACTTTTTACCGTTCCAAGAAGGCAGGCTTTTGTAATTTCCGCCATTTCCTCCGCACTCTCTTTCATTCCGCCGGAAACCCATTCCTCAATAACTCCGGCAGAAAACCCCATAATCATCGCGTTAAAATAACGGCTTTCGCTTATATCCGCAACCAGAAACTGTTTTTTTATATCAGGATCCATTTTTAGAAGAACATTATAGAGGATACCGTTTCTGCAAAGCACTGTGAAAACATCTTTATGCTCCTTTATAAACTGATTTCTTTCCCGTAAAAAAGCAGAAAAATTTGTTTTTTTATAGGTATCCGTATCCACGGGTTTTTCCCTGAAATATTCTCTGTATATCCTGTTTACATAACTTATGGCAATATCCTCGAGATTTTCAAAATTCCGGTAAAAACTGCTTCTTCCAACTCCTGCAACTTCCGTAAGTTCTGTAACTTTTATCTTGTTGATATCCTTATTCTGCAAAAGTTTTATAAGCGCGATTTCCAATGCTTCTTTTACACTTTCGTTAAGGGTGATTTCCTTGCTCATGACACAATTCCGTTTCCTTTGTTTCAGTTTCTTCTGATTTTGTTTACTTTTTGCGTTAAACTTTTTACAATGTAGTTATGACACAAATGTGTCACTGAAATTATAGCGCAAACGGAGGAAAAAGTAAATGCAACTCGAAGGCAAAAAAATAATCGTAACCGGCGGCGGCAGCGGTATTGCCGCAGGATGTGTAAGAGGATATGTCCGCGAAGGCGCACAGGTCGTTTTCTGCGACGTTAACGACGAAGGCGGCAAAGCAACCGAAGCAGCAGCAAACGCACAGGGCGCAGCAGGAAAAGCAACCTATTTCCACTGCGACATAACCGACAAAGCAGCAGTAAACGAATTTTTCGCAAAGGCTGTTGAAATCATGGGCGGCCTCGATGTTCTCGCAAACATCGCCGGTGTTGAAAGAAACAGACCCGCAACCGATTTTGAACCCGAAGACATCGCTTTCATTATGAATGTAAACTTCAACGGTACCGTCTGGACCAACCAGGCAGCATACAAAATCTTCAAAGAAAACGGTGTTGAAGGCGCAATCATCAACTATGCTTCCGACACCGGTCTTACCGGTATGGAAAACGGCGGCGTTTATGCTGCATCCAAAGGCGCAGTAGCTGCATGGACCAGAACCATTGCTATGGAATGGGCAAAAGAATCCAACGTCCGCTGCAACTGTGTAAACCCCTCCATCAAAACTCCTATGTATAAATATTGGCTCGAAACCGCCGGTCCCGAAGTTGTTGAACCCTATCTTGCAAAACTCAAAGCAATGTTCCCCATCGACGGCGATATGGGCGAAGTTGATACCGACCTCGTTCCCGTTATGGTATTCCTCGCTTCCGAAGGTTCCCGCTACATCAACGGCCAGACCATCTGCGTAAACGGCGGCCTTGTTATGGTAAGATAATTACCCCCAGCTCTTTTCTATAACCACAAAAGCCCAAATCCCGTGCTCATTCGAGCACGGGATTTGGGCTTTATTCCTTATAAGCCTTCCCTCGGGGGAAGGTGTCAGCCGCAAGGCTGACGGATGAGGGTAAAAAATTCCCTGCAGATAATCCGCAGGGATTGCTGGTTTTATAGAACGGAACGGTCAAGACCGTTCCCTACATTTAATTACAGATAATTTTTTATTTCACCAAGCGATTTTATCTCATAATCCACCCATTCCGGCTTTTCTTCGCCTTTAAGATTCAGCCAGACGGTCTTCATTCCGAAGCCGTTTCCGCCTTTCATATCGGAAGAGAGGGAATCCCCAAGCATAACGCTCTCTTCTGGTCTTATATCGCGGACTTTGTTAAAACAGTATCTGAAAAAATCACTGCTCGGCTTTTCCGCTCCGATAAGCTGTGAAGTGAAAACCTCCTCAAAAAATCTCAGCATACCCGCTTTTTCAAGCCGGTTCACCTGCTGTTCATGGGGGCCGTTGCTGGCGGCAAAAAGCCTGTATTTTGCTTTGAGGTACTCAAGGATTTCAAAAGAACCTTCCATGGGGATCGCGCTTTCGTGAAGCCTCCTGCGAAAATAGCTTTCAAATTCCGGCCCGTCAAGGTCAATGCCAAGCTCTTTGAAAACCGTTGCCCATCGCCTTTCGAGAAGCTCTTCAAAGGTAATTTTTCCCTGTTCAAGATCCTTCCAAAAAACGTCGTTTATGCGGTGAAAAGTCACAAGCATCTCATCTTTGTATTCAATTCCGCGCTCGATAAGTCCGCATCTCATGGATTCTTCAACACAGGCTTCAAAATCAAGAATCGTTCCGTCGATGTCAATAAAAATCGCTTTAATCATAACGTCACCTATAAGAAACGGGCAGCAAAAGCTGCCCGAATATTTTTATACGGTTGCTTCGCAACCTGCACCTCATCCGTCAGCCTGCGGCTGACACCTTCCCCTCGATGGGAAGGCTTTTTATGCCATTTCGCCGTCGTCGCCTTCAAACTGGCCTTTGTTCATCTGTTTAAGATAGGCGTTGATAAATCCGTCGATTTCGCCGTCCATAACAGCCTGAACGTTGCCGGTTTCAAAGCCGGTGCGGTGGTCTTTTACCATGGTATAGGGCATAAATACATAAGAACGGATCTGGCTTCCCCAGGTGATTTCTTTTTGAACACCCTTGATATCCTCGATTTTTTCAAGATGCTCGCGCTCTTTGATCTCAACTAGTTTGGAACGGAGCATATTCATACATACCTCGCGGTTCTGATACTGGGAACGCTCGATCTGGGAACATACGGTTATGCCGGTGGGGATATGAATAAGACGTACCGCGGAAGAAGTTTTGTTGACCTTCTGGCCGCCCGCACCGGATGCACGGTAAACTTCCATTTTGATGTCATCCTCTTTGATTTCGATGGATTTGTCATCCTCGATCTCGGGCATAACTTCGAGAGAAGCAAACGAAGTCTGGCGTCTGCCGGAAGCATCGAAAGGCGAAACCCTTACAAGGCGGTGAACGCCGTTTTCGGATTTGAGGAAGCCGTATGCGTTGGGGCCCTCAACGATAATGGTTGCGGATTTAACACCCGCTTCATCTCCGTCAAGCCAGTCAACAAGGGTATATTTAAGGTCGTGTTTGGTCGCCCAGGCGGTGTACATGCGGTAAAGCATCTGGCACCAATCCTGTGCTTCGGTGCCGCCGGCGCCGGCATGAAAAGTGATAATGGCGTTGCCTTCGTCATATTCGCCGGTGAGAAGAGTGGTAAGTTTTATTTCGTCAATATCCTTTTCAAGGCTTTCAACCTCGGGAAGAGCCTCGTCATAAAGAGAGGGATCGTTTTCTTCAAGAGCAATTTCGATAAGGGTCATTGCGTCTTCATAGCGGGTTTCAAGGTCTTTATGGGAATTAATTTTTCCGTTAAGCTGGCTGAGCTTGCGTTGGACTTTGGTGGAAGTTTCAACGTCGTTCCAAAAATCCGGGTCTTCCTGCTGTGCCTCAAGTCTTCTGACTTCTGCCTTGCACTGTTCAAGGCCAAGGGCGTCTTTAAGGTCTTCAATCTGGGGTTTGAGGGAAGTAAGTCTTAAACGCAGTTCTTCAAATTCAAGCATTTCTGTTCCTCCGAATCGGTTAAGCCCTTTCGGGCGCAATTTTACATTATACAACAGTTTATTATATATTATTTATGATAAATAGTCAATTATTTTTTATATCCTTTGCTGTGCAAACTGTATGGGAACGTCGTCTCCGACGTTCCGAAATCCCTGTCCCTTTTATGTCTGCCGGTCAATCGAAAAAAACAGGGCGGATTTCTCCGCCCTGTTCTCATTTTATAAAAGCAAGAAGCTTCTTTTTCTTCTGTATTGCGCCGACTTTATAGCCTGTTCCGGCAATGACCTCGCGAAGCTTTGCTTCGTCGATATCATCTTTGGTAAGGATCACAGTCTGTTTCTTTGCATGGCTTGAAGCGACTTTTTCAACCTTGAACGCCTTGCTTACTGCGCTGTTGACATGGGCTTCGCAGTGGGGGCACATCATGCCCTCGACTTCAACTGTTATCTGTAACATTTTTATCTCTCCTTTTCGGTTAGTTTCACCTAACTTTATTTTAGCACCGATGCTTTCACAAGTCAACCATAAATTATTGTTTATATGCCTTCCCCTGGGGGAAGGGGGACCGTTGCCGTAGGCACGGTGGATGGGCAAAAACATCGAAACGCGCCCTGTGGGCAATACAGCCTTCCCAGTGGGGAAGGGGGACCGTTGCCGTAGGCACGGTGGATGAGGGATTATTTAAGAACACGTCGTAGGGGCGAACCTGTGTGTTCGCCCGCAAAAAGGATTCCCGGAGGGCAGCCTTCCCAAAGGGTAAGGCCTGCGAAGCGCAATAAAAAAGAATCCCGCAGTTTCCTGCGGGATTTCGTTATTGTTTCGTTTATTCTGCATCGGAGGAAGAACCCTCGCCGCTTTCATCGGAAGAAGCATCTTCGGAATTTTCGCCTTCAGCGGCTCCTTCGCCGTCCGCTCCTTCGCCGCCCTCGGTATTTTCGCCCTCGGCAGCTCCGTTTTCGGCTTCGTTCATCTGTTCATCAAGATATTCCTGATAAATTTCATCATAATCGAAATACTGGGTGGAGTTAAGGCTCTGCATATCCGAAACCTCGAGGTCTTCGGGAAGTTCCTCCGCCGGAATATTTCTTACTGATTTTATAATATAGCTTCCGCCGTCGATTTTTTCCAGATCATAATAGAGATATTTATCCGGAACCGATTCGGAAGAACCGTCCTCGCTTACGTTCCAAAGTGTTGTCGGCGCAACGTAGCCGACTATAAGGGTATAAATATCCCCGTTCTTTTTGATTTCAACAACCTTCGGAACATAGGAAGCAGTCTGGCCCGAAATAGGCACAGAATAGGTGTGCGTCTCTTCGCTGAAAAGATAAAAGAATTCATATCCTTCGGAAAAAGTCTGGTGCTTAAGCGTAACGCTTTCGCCGTAAAGGCTTTTTGCCGCAACGTCAAGGTCCGAAGCCGGAACAAGCAGCATTCCGTTTTCGTCATAGGAATATTTCGTGCGGTTTTCAAGAAGCGTTGACCAGAGGGAAGTTTTAAGGATGAAAACTTCGTCGAGCTGGTTCGGTTCTTCAAAGGTAGCCGGGTCAAACATCAGAAGCGGATATATCTTCCATTCAAAAGCCTCTTTCTGGCTAGTGTTATCAAGTATCCTTGTGCCGAGGTTGATGAGCGTGGAACAAAGGGCAATGGTGCCGATAATCGCAAGTCCGATGAGCACCGCGCCGACGGTCGCAAAATATCTGTGCTTTCTTTTTTTCCTGATGATCCTGTTCGCATTGGGGAAGAAGCCCTTTTTCTTCTTTTCGGGCGGGTTGGTATACTCGTCCTTGATAACGTAGTCCTCTCTTGGGAAATCGGGGAACTCGTCGCAAAGGGCGCACTTCAAGGCAATAATGGCGGTCTCAAGCTCTTCCTCG
>JAFUJP010000093.1 GCA_017473745.1 Oscillospiraceae bacterium | reverse complement strand
ACGAAACGGAACGTCGAGGACGACGTTCCCTACATTTGATTAAACGATAACAGCAAACTGAACAGGGTTTACCCCTCATCCGTCATCGCTGCGCGATGCCACCTGTACTCTTGGCATTAGCGCCCGTCTGCGGCGGCATACGCCTTGCATACGGTCGATGCCTGCGCCAAATCCGGCTCGCTGTATCGCCCACCGGGCGCGCTTCGCCGGCTTTGCCCCGGGGGAAGGCTTTAAAGCGCTCCGTGTTTTCGGTTATCCCTCTTTCGCCATCTGCTCGCTTTTTTTATTTTTCCCGCAAAAATGTTTATAATTTATTCATTCACTTCCCAAAAAAACGCGCTATAATAGCCTTATCAGGGAGGTGTTTTTTATGTGGAAAAGATCCATTCTTAAACAAGAGGCAAAAAACAGCCTTAAACACTTCGGCTATTGGATGCCCCTTCTCATCACATTTCTTTCGGGGCTTTTGACCGGCGGAATTTCCACCGGCGGCAGTACCGGAAGTTCGGTAACAACAGAATATGTGCAGGAATATCACGGTGACCTTACCCCCGCCGGCTTTGCAGCTTTTATGGATGAGTTCCTCGGCGAAATCGGAAGGGCGCTTGATAATTTCTTCAGCAATCCGCTCATCGCCATGACCACCGCTTTCCTAATACTCCTCACTTTCTGTGTGGGGCTCTTTATCGCTTTCGGCTGGGGCGCCTTTGTTGCCGGACCGATCATCGTCGGCAAAGACAGATATTTTATGGAGCATCGTGCTTTCGATTCCAAATTTGAACGCCTTTTCTGGTCCTTCAAAAGCGGAAGATATATGAATATCGTTAAGATTATGTTCTGGAAGGATATCAAAATCTTCCTCTGGAGCCTTCTTTTCGTGATTCCCGGTATCATTAAAGCGTACGAATACAGTATGATTCCCTATATCCTCGCGGAAAATCCCAATATCAGCACCGAACGCGCCTTCGAACTTTCAAAACAAATGACCAGGGGCGAAAAATGGAATATCTTTGTTCTCGATCTTTCGTTTATCGGCTGGCGCATAATCGGCGTTCTTTGCTGCTGCGTGGGCGAAATTTTCCTCGAACCATATTACGAAGCAACCTTTGCCGAACTTTATCAGGTAATGCGCGAAAAAGCCCACGGCCTTTCTTTCTCGGATTATTCCGAACTCCCGGGCTTCTTCCCGGAACAGGCTTAACCAAAAAAGCACCCTTTCGGGTGCTTTTTTAATTGACAATTAAAAATTGAGAATTGAAGAAGGCGCCTGTATTAACCTCCTCAGAGGAGGAGGTGGATTTTTTGAACGCTTGCGTTCAAAAAAGACGGAGGAGGGATTTTCACATCGACAAAGAAATGGGGTAAGTATTAAAACCCTCCGTCAAAACCTTCGGTTTTGCCACCCAACTCTTGCGGTGCCCAAAATATTCTGCGGCATTCGCCTTGAATATTTTGACCGCGGCGCCAAACCCTGCTCACTTCATCGTCCACAGGACGCGTTTCGCAGGCTTTGCTCCTGTTATGGGAGCCAAGCGCTCCGCGAAACGGGCGGATGATATCCCTGCCCTTCTCTAATTTTCCATTTTCCACTGTCAATTATCAACTGTAAAAAATGAGCACGGCAAGCCGTGCTCATTTTTTATCTGATGCTCATGCCGAAAATCAAACGTTGGTGGAATAGTTCGGAGCCTCTTTGGTGATATAAATATCGTGGGGATGGCTTTCTTTAAGGCCCGCGCCGGTGATGCGTACAAACTGTGCCTTCTGCTGAAGGTCCTCGATGGTGCCGCATCCGCAATAGCCCATACCTGCGCGAAGGCCGCCGAGTATCTGGAAAACAACCTCGCCGACGGTGCCTTTGCAGGGAACGCGTCCCTCAACACCCTCGGGAACAAGCTTCTTGTTGTCCTCCTGGAAGTATCTGTCCTTGCTTCCGTTTGCCATTGCCGCAAGGGAACCCATTCCACGGTAAACCTTGAAGCGTCTGCCCTGATATATCTCGCTTTCGCCGGGAGCTTCATCACATCCCGCAAGCATGGAACCGAGCATAACTGCGTTGCCTCCTGCGGCAAGCGCTTTAACGATATCACCGGAATACTGCATACCGCCGTCCGCAATGATGGGCTTGCCGTATTTTGCGGCAACTTTTGCGGATTCATAAATTGCAGTGATCTGGGGAACGCCGATACCCGCAACAACACGGGTGGTGCAGATGGAACCGGGGCCAATACCGACTTTGACCGCGTCCGCTCCCGCAAGGATAAGATCCTCGGTAGCCGCGGCAGTCGCAACGTTGCCCGCAATAAGAGCAACTTCCGGATATGCCTCTTTTATCATTTTTACGCAGTTCATAATGCCTGCGCTGTGTCCGTGGGCGGAGTCAAGAACGAGCACGTCCGCGCCCGCATCAACAAGAGCTTTTGCCCTTACCATAACGTCGCTCGTTACGCCGAGTGCCGCCGCACAAAGAAGTCTGCCTCTGTTATCTCTTGCAGCATTGGGGTACTGAACGGCTTTTTCAATATCTTTGATGGTGATAAGGCCTTTAAGAATTCCCTTTTCATCAACGATGGGGAGTTTTTCGATCTTGTATTTGCGAAGAATTTCCTGTGCGGTTTCAAGGGTGGTTCCAACCGGTGCGGTAACAAGGTTTTCCTTGGTCATAACGTCTTCGATTTTAACGCGAAGGTCTGTGAGAAAACGCATATCCCTGTTTGTAATGATGCCTATGAGTTTTTTATCAACGTCACAGATCGGAACACCGCTGATTTTAAATTTGCCCATAAGCTCGTTGGCTTCTGCGGCGGTGTTGTCTTTTCCAAGATAGAAAGGGTTGACTATAACGCCGTTTTCGCTGCGTTTTACTTTATCAACTTCTTCTGCCTGTTTTTCGATGGGCATATTCTTGTGAATTACGCCGATGCCGCCTTCTCTCGCTATGGCGATGGCCATATCCGCTTCGGTAACGGTATCCATAGCGGCGGTCATAATGGGTGCGTTGAGAACAACGTTTCTTGCAAGAACTGTTTTGGTGCAAACGTCTTTCGGCAAAACGTCTGATTTCGCGGGGATAAGAAGTACGTCGTCGAAAGTAAGTCCTTCATAAAGGAACTTTTCGTTGCTGTTCGGGTTTACCATATGCTTTCCTCCTGTTTTTCTTTTTATATTGATCTTTTAATATAACTGGGTAAATTTTTAATATTCTATCACCTTTGCATCACAAATGCAAGCCTTTTTTCGTTTTTTGAGAAAATAATTTCAACGGGCTATATTTGGAAATATCTGGGAATTATGTAATAGGCTTCTCCTTGAGGAGAAGCTGTCAGCGAAGCTGACTGATGAGGTGTAGGATGCGAAGCATCCGTCTAAAACTATTGATAAATTCATAGAACACCTCATCCGTCATTTCCTCCGGAAATGCCACCTTCCCCTCAAGGGGAAGGCTTTAATCCCCTCGCCACTGCGTGGCCCTCTCCCCTTTAACAAGGGGCGTTTGCTCTCCGCGTTCTTGGATTACGGGCGAACACACAGGTTCGCCCCTACGACGTTTTTAATAGCGCAACGAGCGTGCGAGATTTGTCAATTTAGTGTAGGGCGGGGCACCGCAATCTTTGTTTACGGAACGGTCAAGACCGTTCCCTACGGGTTGCAGATTGTCGCCATTTTAGTGTAGGGCGGGGGCTTGCCCCCGCCGTAAACCCTGT
>JAFUJP010000014.1 GCA_017473745.1 Oscillospiraceae bacterium | reverse complement strand
TACCAAAATGCTAGTAAGTCTGAATCAAAAGACGAAAAAACTTCAGCAAAACCTTTGTTTAGTGATGTAAACGCAGAAATCGGAAAAATATTAAGTCAAAATGCAAGTATTAATCAAAAAGCAAATCAAAATAATATAAATCAGCAAAAAATGCAAATCATTTTTTAATTAATAAATAAAAATTGACTTTTTGTTCACAAATATACATATAAACTTCGTTTTTCGGCATAAATCACTGCTTTTCCACCTGTAATGTTATAAGCCTTCACAGATAAGAATAAGTGATTTTATAATACTCAAAAGTATAATTTCTTGATTTTCCGTACTTTTCTTGACATATTCCCCTCTTGGGGGTAGGATTATAGACAGCAATCCAAAACGGAGGTACAGCCATGTTCAGTGAATACAGCGCACTTGGCATAGTTCATAAAATTCTTAAAATGCACGTTCGCCCGGGCGATTTCTGCATCGACGCAACTGCCGGCAACGGCCATGATTCCGTATATCTTTGCGAGCTTTGCGGCAAGGAAGGCCGCGTTCTTGCAATGGATATCCAGCAAAGCGCTGTGGATTCCACCATCGCCAACCTTGAAGAACACGGTTTTTCGGATGTTTCCGAGGTCGTTTGCACAAGCCACAGCGAAATTGATAAATACGCCGACCCGAACAGCGCCGACTGCATTGTTTTTAATTTCGGATGGCTTCCCGGCGGAAGCCACGATGTTTTCACCCGCGCCGAAACAAGCATTCCCGCAATACAAAAATCTCTTGATATTCTCAAACCCGGCGGGCTTCTTTCGCTTTGCATCTATTACGGACGCAACAACGGATATTCCGAGCGTGATGCTATTATGGAATTTGTCAGATCCCTCAACGGCGCGCAGTATAACGTTATGAAATGTGATTTTCTGAACCGCCCGAATGACCCGCCCTTCCCCATCTTCATCGTCAAGGACAAGGAGTATTATAAAAATGGAAAGCATTGATATTCGCCGTGCAAAAAACGGCGACGAAAAGATTCTTGCCTATATACAGACAGAATCATGGAAAAGTGCTTTTCGAGGAATTTTATCCGATGAAGACCTTGAAAAGCTGACGGATATTACCCGCGTAACCGAAATGTATGAACGCACCCTGCGGAATTACCCCGAACACGGATTTATTCTTTTAATTGGCGAAAAACCTCATTGCATATCTTTTTGGAGTGCTTCGCGCGAAAATGATATGAAGGATTTTGCCGAACTTATCTGCATACACAGCCTTCCCGATAACCGCAGGCGCGGTTACGGTTCAATGATGATTGAACATATTTTCGGCGAAATCAAAAAAGCCGGATTTGAAAAAGTCATGCTCTGGGTTTTTGCGGATAATCTTCCCGCCCGAAAATTCTACGAAAAAGCCGGTTTTGTTCCGAATGGCAAAACCAAGCTTTTCCGCGGTGCTGTTGAAATGATGTATTGCAAAGATTTGTGATCGTAATATTAATTGTCGTTTACCGCACCAAGGTGCAGAACACAGTTGTAGGGGTTGACCTTTGTGTCCGCCCGAAAAGGTGACGGAAGGGTGGAAACCCTGTCAAGTCTGCGAATATCGGCAAATGTAATACTTACCCCATTTCTTTGCTCGTGCAAAGAAACGCGGTAAGACCGCAAAGAAACACGTTCTAACCCCTGCTGTCGCTCCCGCGACCGCTGTCCCCTTTCAAAAGGGGACAAAGCGCACTACCGAACGAACGGAGATTTCTAATCTCCACCGTCGCCATTCGGAGCCGGCAACGGTTTTCAATATACCGCGACGGCTCGGCTATATTG
>JAFUJP010000092.1 GCA_017473745.1 Oscillospiraceae bacterium | reverse complement strand
TGTAATTGGTTCGCCATTTTACCGTAGGGAACGCGGAGCGCTTCAAAGCCTTCCCCTTGAGGGGAAGGTGTCATCGCTTCGCGATGACGGATGAGGTGTTTCTATGCAAACACGGAAATTAGCGGACAAACACCTCATCACCGCCTTCGGCGGAGCTTCTCCTCAAAGAGAAGCCTGCCCTCCGGGAATCCTTTTTGACGGGCGCACACATAGGTGCGCCCCTACGACGCTTTCAATAATGCAACGCATAAACAATCATTTATGTTATTAACAAAAACCCCGGGGCGTGTTTTAAACACACCTCGGGTTTTTAAAAATTTTACAATATTCGGGTTTAATTTGCCTTTGATACATGATAAAATAGATTTATCATTTTTCCATGCCGTCCTCGCAGTTTTTGATAAGGCTGAAAAGGCTCGATGCAAAAAGAGGATAGCTTCGCGCAAGGCTTTCGGAAGAAACTGAAATATTTTCGGTTTTGATGGAATCATCACCGTCAAGTTTTTTTGCCCTTGCCTCACAGGCTTTCATATAGGAATCCGCGCTTTCGAGGGCACAGGAATTCGGAACACTGAAGGTGTTCATATTGTTTTTCGGGCTGAAAGAGTATATAATTCTGAACATACGGTAAACCGCCGCCATAAGATAGCCCGAAACCTGTTTGGTAAGTTCCTTGCTGCCGCTTTTTGCAAGAAGGTCAAAAAGCACGTTGAGGGAATTTGCTATAAGCTTTTTGTTGATGATGGGAAGAACCCCTGCGCCGGAAATTGTGTTTTCCTTGCCGGCGGCATCCGGTTCGGGAATATCCTCGACCGTAAGGGTCATGCCGTCCGGATCGGCGCTGCGGCCGAGAAGATAATCGGCGGAAACGCCGTAAAAATCCGCCGCACGGATAAGAAAATCAAGGCCGCATTCGCGGATGCCTTTTTCATAATGGGAAAGAAGAGCCTGCGAAACACCGAGTTCCTTTGCGGCTTCTTTCTGGCTTATGCCTTTTTCTTTTCTCAAAAGCGACAAAACTCGCGGAAAATCCGATTTCATATTACAAAATCCACCTTTTTTCGATAACTGTTTGTATATTATAAACTTATTCATACAATTTGTAAAGTGTTTTTAGGAGGAAATATGGTAACTTTTCGAATCCACCTTATCCGCCACGGAATGGCGGAAGATCCGCAGAAAAAAATCTGCCTCGGCCAAAAAAGCGACCCCGCCCTTACCCCGGAAGGTGCCCAGGAGCTTCGGGAACTTATGGACAGCTATCAGTATCCCTATGCCGAAAAAGTTTATTGCAGCCCCTCTCTCCGCTGCAGACAGACCGCTGATATCCTTTTCCCCGAAACGGATTTTGAAATCATGGATGAACTTTCGGAATGTGACCTCGGTGATTTCGACGGCAAGGCCATAACGGAGCTTATGGAAAACCCGGCTTTCATCGGCTGGGTCGAGGGCAAATGCCCGCCGCCCAACGGCGAAAAATCCGATGAATTCGGCAACCGCATAGCCTGCGCTTTTGATGATATAATCCACGATATGTCAAAAAACCATCTTATCGAAACCGCCGTGGTTACCCATGGCACCGTTATCATGGGCCTTTGCGCAATGTGCGGATATCCCAGGCAGGAAATGCGCTATTGGGCATCCAACAGCGGCTGCGGCTATACGTTAAGCACTTCCGTTTCCATGTGGATGCATGACCAGTGCTTTGAAGTGATATCTTCTCTTCCGTTTGAAAATTATGACGAAGAGGATGAACCCCAGCTTTCCGAGGAGGATCGTGAATGGAACTTTTTCGAATGATTAAAAAAGATGCCCGCGCCGCCCTGCGCTTTTGCGGCGGAAGGGCCGTTGCTTCGGTGATGATAGTTTTTCTTGCCTATCTTGCCGTGAACCTTACGGAAGCGGTTTTGCTTTTTGTGTTTTCCGGCGCAGAAAGCCTTTATTCCGATTTTTACAGCCTTGCGGAAAGCTCGCCCGAAGTGCTTGCCATAACCGCAGGCGCGGCGGTGGTTTATCTTCTGATTATGCCGGCGCTTTCCCTCGGCCACGCGAAGCTTCACCTTGCCTTTGCGGAAGGGAAGGATGAAAGCATTTCGGTTCTTTTCGATATGTTTTCTTCTTTCAAAAAGTTCGTGGGCTCGGCGATATTTGCGGTTTCGTGCGCGATAAGATATCTTGTTACTTTTATTGCCGCGATTCTTCCCGGGGCGGCTTTTCTTTATTTTGCATACAGTTATATCGAAGCTGCAAACCGCACCCTTGAAATACTTAAAATCGCCGCCTGCTGCGTTGCCATAGCGATAATGATTCTCTGCACGGGGCTTTGGCTTATTTTTATCCAGCGCTGGAGCCTTGCGCCTTATTATTTCGCCGAAGGGAAAGGGATCCAAAAATCCTTTGGTCTTTCCGCAAAGGCAACAAAGGGCATGAATACCCGCATCATCAGCTTCAAATTTTCTTTCATCTGGTGGGCGGTTCCGTCGATTTTTATTCTTCCGCTTCTTTGGAGCGTTCCGTATTACTTCCTTGCGAACGCCATTTATTCAAAATATCTTATGGAACGATATGAGCGTTTCCTTGCCGAAACTCCCGAAATTTCCATTCCGGAAGAACCGGTCGAACCGGAAGAAGAGCCGGAAGCTACCCCCGACCCATAAAAAGATTTACAGCGAAAACACTTAATATCGCGGCGGCAAAATCCGCCGCAAGCGCGGCAGGAACGGTGTTCCTGCCGTTTTTTATGCCTATGGCGCCGTAATATACCGCAACGGTATAAAAGGTTGTTTCGCTCCCGCCCATAAGGACGGAGGCGACCCTTTCCGCAAATGAACCGGGTTCAAGGCTTTGACAAAGTTCCTCGTAATACCCAAGGGCGCCGGAACCGGAAAAAGGCCGCATCACCGCAAGGGGGATTACCTCCGGCGGAAAGCCAAGCTTTTCCGCAAAGGGTGCAATGAATTCCGTCAGCATATCAAGGGCGCCGCTTTGTCTTATCATGCCGATGGCGGTCATAAGAAAACAAAGAGCGGGCAAGATCGCCGCCGCTGAACGAAGGCCTTCTTTTGCTCCTTCGGTGAAGGCAGTGAAGATATCCGTCTTTTTTATAAGCGCATATCCGGCTATAAACGAGATAACCGCCGGAACGATGATATCGGCGCTCATGAATTTTCACCTTTGGGGAAGCTCAGCTTTGCCGCCGCTATGCCGATAAAAAGCGAAAGGGCGCTTACAAGCCAGACGGCAGGAAGAATATCAAGAGGCCTTTCGGCGCCGGCTTCAAGCCGAAGGGTCGCAACGGTGGTCGGCAAAAGCTGAAGCGAAGCGGTGTTCATCACAACGAAAAGTACCATTTCTTTCGTTGCGGAAGATGAATTCCCTGAAATTTTATGAAGTTCCTTCATGGCCGAAATCCCGAGGGGCGTTGCCGCATTGCCAAGGCCCAAAAGATTTGCCGATACGTTCATGGATATGGCCCCAAGGGCTTTGGTTTCGTTTTTAAGCCCGGGAAAAATCAGCCCGAGAATCGGCCGCAAGGCTTCGCAAAGTGCGTTTACAAGCCCGCTGCGGCGTGCCACCTCCATTATTCCGCTCCAAAAACAAAGGGAGCCCAAAAGCTTTATGGAAAGTTCCACCGCGTGGGTGGATTCTTCGAGGGCGGCGGCAGAAACCGCGCTTATATTTCCGCTTATGATACCGAAAACCAGCGATAAAGCCGCCGCGAGGAAAAAGAAGTTGCCCATTTTTTCGCCTTTCGCTTTTCAAAATTTTAAGAAATTATTAAGTTTCTTCAAGAAACAGAAATTATCTTGACAAAAACTGTCGGGTAATGTATATTAAACTTACAAATTTGTAAAATTTTGGGAGGAATGTCACATGAAATCAACAGGAATAGTCCGAAAAGTCGATGAACTTGGAAGAATTGTTCTTCCCATCGAACTTCGCCGCACCCTTAACATCGAGGAAAAGGACGCCCTTGAAATATACGTTGACGAAAATGCAATTATGCTTAAAAAATACGAACCCGCCTGCATCTTTTGCGGAAGCGCCGACGGCGTTTCGGAATTCAAGGGTAAAAACATTTGCGAACACTGCCTTCGCGAGCTTTCAAAATAAAACAAAGGCATAACAAAAGCCGTGCTCATTTTTGAGCACGGCTTTATTTTTTATTCCTCGTCGTCCCATTCCTCATATTCCATGCTGCCGTCGAAGGCAAGATGCATCAGAATGGCGTTTTCTTTCGGGTCATCGTAATAATCTTTGCGGATTCCGAAGAAAGCAAAACCGTTTTTTTCGTAAAGGTTTATGGCGGGAAGGTTGCTTGCCCGCACTTCAAGAAAAATCTGTTCCGTTTCTTTTTCACGGACCGTTTCGATAAATTTTTCGATAAGGGCTTTGCCAAGACCGTTTCTGCGGAACTTCGGCGCAACCGCAACGTTGAAAATTTCAGTTTCACCGGCGATGGTTCTTCCGCCGATATAGCCCGCAAGCTCTTCGCCGCAAAAGGCGCCGAAGAAATCCGAAAACTGATTCTTCATTTCAGATACAAGGGTCGCTTCACTCCAGGGGTGAGAAAATCAGAGTTTTTCAATTTCCGCCGCCGCGGCGGCATCTTTTTCGGAAAGGCGGATTATTTCAAAATTCATT
The DNA here is from genome assembly GCA_017473745.1 of Oscillospiraceae bacterium. GTDB lineage: Bacteria > Bacillota > Clostridia > Oscillospirales > Ruminococcaceae > UMGS1668. Next base: position 3,188 of record JAFUJP010000092.1, on the reverse strand, counting down.
TTTCCTTCCACCTTGCATAGTCAAAATTGTGTATATTCTCGCCCCGGAGGTAATAGCATCTCGGAACACGGCGTGAAACGGCACAGATTATTTCATAATTGATGGTGCCCGCAAGGGTCGCCACCTCGTCAACGGAAACAAAAGCTTCGCCGTCGCGGCCGAAAACGGTGACGATATCGCCTTCATCCGCTTCGGGAATTGCCGAAACGTCAAGCATGGTCTGATCCATGCAGACGCTGCCCACAACGGGAGCGTATTTTCCGCGGACTATCATTCTGCCCTTGTTGGTCAGAAGGCGGTGGTATCCGTCCGCATAGCCGATGGCGGTTGAGGCAACGCGCATATCCTGGGGCGCGGTGAAGCGCCTTCCGTAGCTGATGCAGGAACCTTTTTCATAATCCTTTGTCATGCTTACAACGGTGCGAAGCTCCATTGCGGGTTTAAGCTTCATGCGGCAGGTCACTTCTTCGTTGGAAGAAGGATAAAGCCCATAAAGGATCACACCCGGGCGCACCATATCAAGGTGCATTTCGGGGTAACAGAGCACCGCCGCGCTGTTGCAGCAGTGGCGGATCCCAACTTCGGTTCCGCGGGCTTTGAGGGCATCGCAGACCCTGCAGAAACGGTCGAACTGAAGCTTTGTATAGGCAACGCCTTCCGCATCCGGCTCGTCTGCCGAAGCAAAATGAGTGAAAGCGCCGGTCACTTTTATATTGGGAAGATGGGCGGCTTTTTCCGCCTCGGCAACGGCGATATCGAAATTATCTTCGGAGCAAACAAAGCCTATGCGGCCCATACCGGTGTCAAATTTGAGGTGCACGTCAAGGGTAACGCCGAGCCTTTCGGCCTCCGCCGAAAGTTCTTCCGCATAGCGAAGGGAATATGCCGTTTGGGTGATGTTCCATTTCGCAAGGTCGCCGACACATTCGGCGGGGGTGTTGCCGAAAATAAGAATGGGCTTCGTAACGCCGCTTTCGCGGATGCCGAGAGCTTCGCCGAGATTCGACACGCCGAACCAATCCGCGCCCGCATCTTCGAGGAAAGGCGCCGTCATGCGGTCACCGTGGCCATAGGCGTCGGCTTTCACAACCGCCATGACCATGGCTTTGCCCACATGGACTTTTATTTTTCTGAAGTTATAGTCTATCGCATCAAGTGAAATATCGACCCATGTTCTTCGAAGCACTTCACTTTTTGTCATTTTTGTCCCTCCTGTCCTTTATCCACATAAGGATATACAGGCCTATTATATTAAATCCAAGCGAAAAATATAGCAGAACGGTCGAAAAAATACTTTCGGTCCAAATAAGCAAAACAAGGCAGCCCGCAAGGCAAAGCATACCCGCGGCGACGAAAAGAAGCCCGCGCTTTTTGTTTGAAAGACCTTCCCAAAAGCTGATTATCCTGTTCATTGTCAAATCCTTTCGGTATCAGGGGAGATAATAGTCGATGATTTCTTTGGCGGCAGCCTTGTCATCTTCCGAAAGCATCAGCATCACAACAAGTTCGCCCGCCTGATAAATTTCGGCCTCGAGGGCGACCTCGTAGGAATCATAAACGTCATAGTTGAGGAATTCGTTTATGCGGTCATCCTTTCGCATTTCGAGGGAATCCATAACGTCGTTGGCTGCGCCCTCTTCAATGCGGATGATGGCAATGTCCGCAACTCCGTAATTGCCTTCGGCAGAACGGATATCGTATGCCACAACTTTATCAAGGTCGAGATAATACTGTTCGGTAAGCGTCGTTTCATCCGTTACGGAAGAAACGCTTTCGCGGGTAAAATCGCTTATATCAAGATTTTTATAAATTTCATCCGCAAGAAACGAAACGTCAAGCATTTCGTAACTGAACTCGTCGGGATTTATTTCTTCGATATTTTCTTCTTCGGCAAAACAGCCGCAAAGCAAAAGAACAATAAGGGCGGCAATTACGGCAAGGAGCATTTTTTTGTTTTTCATCTCTCTGCCTCCTTTCGGGATAATAAAAAATTATAGCATTTTTTGAAACGCCGTTGGTTAACCGGATGTTAATAATGGGCATAATAAGATAATTATATAGAATGATTATATAACTTTTTTGCTTTAAGCACAATATAAAAAACGTTATTTGAAAATTTTTCTTCAATAAAAGGATATTTATTGTTGACAAAACCCGAAACCTTTGATATAATAATTCGTGCGTTATGCGGATGTAATTCATTGGTAGAATGCCAGCCTTCCAAGCTGGATAGGGGGGTTCGATTCCCCTCATCCGCTCCAACTTGCGCCGTTAGCTCAGCTGGATAGAGCATCTGCCTTCTAAGCAGAGGGCCGGGGGTTCGAGTCCCTCACGGCGCACCAAGGTGTTTTTTCAAAAAACACCATATATGGTGGATGTAGCGTAGCTGGCCTAACGCGTCAGATTGTGGCTCTGAAGACCGTGGGTTCGAATCCCACCCTCCACCCCATATAAAAGCCATACGCCCATAGTGTTAAAGCTGTGGGCGTTTTTACTATAACGTCATACTGGGGTGTCGCCAAGCGGTAAGGCACAGGACTTTGACTCCTGCATCTCGTGGGTCCGAATCCCGCCACCCCAACCAAAACAGGTTCGCCCTTTCGGGGCGGGCCTGTTTTTGCGTTAAAGAAAAGAATTGCCCGGCGCACCCATGCGCCGCAAATTCCATATAACAAGAACGGCCGCCATTGGGGAGCACTTGGTAAAGAAGTGCTCCTTTTCTTATTATTTTTTTAGTCGATGCAATGATAACCGAGCCGTCGCGGTACAAACCTCCTCAGAGGAGGAGGGGGACCATCGAAGACGGTGGAGGAGGGATTTTGCACGGCCAAAGAAATGGGGAATTCATTTTAATTGACAATTGAAAATTGACAATGGAAAATTAAATTTACGCAAAATTGATTTCAAAAACCGCCAATTCACCGTGGGGAACACCGTCCTCGGCGTTCCGTTTCACGGAGCAGTCAAGAACGTTCCCTACGGTTTGCAGATTATCACATTTTCAGTGTAGGGCGGGGGTCCCTGAAGGGATTACTTCGCACTTCGTGCTCAGGGCACCTGCCCCCGCCGTAAACCTGTCAAATTTTGATATGCGCTCCGCGTTCTTGGATATATGCCCTCTTGCGGTACCCAAAATATTCTGCGGCATAACGCCTTGAATATTTTGACCGCGGCGCCAAAAACATCTC
>JAFUJP010000013.1 GCA_017473745.1 Oscillospiraceae bacterium | reverse complement strand
GCTCTACTGCCTTGTCGATTACTTCGGTGTGACCGAGTGCCGCCACTACTTTCTGTTCAACGAGCACCTCGCCGCAAACGGAACAATGCTTACCTTCGGTCAATCCCGTTTCGGTACAAGTGGGCTCGACTGCTTTGTCAATCACTTCGGTATGGCCGAGTGCAGCTACAACTTTCTGCTCAACGAGCACTTCCCCGCATACGGAGCAATGCTTACCTTCGGTCAAACCGGTTTCGGTACAAGTGGGCTCGACTGCCTTGTCGATGACCTCGGTATGGCCAAGTGCCGCCACTACTTTCTGCGCTACGAGCACCTCACCGCAAACGGAGCAATGCTTACCTTCGGTAAGGCCTGTTTCGGTGCAGGTTGGTTCGACCGCTTTGTCAATCACCTCGGTATGGCCTTTGGCGTCAACATAGCTGTCAACGTAACTGTCGCCGCAAACCGCGCAGGTGTGGGTAGTATAACCCTGCTCGGTGCAGGTGGGTTCGGTTACAGCAGATTTATAATTATGGCCGGCTGCGGGAAATACCGTCTTTTCGGTTGCGCCGCATCCGCAGGCCATAATCACATAACCTTCCTCGGTGCAGGTGGGCTCAACTCTTTCTTTTTCTGTTGCGTAAACGTGCTCGCCCGTCGCCCGAACAACAATTTTTTCCCTGCTCAGTTCTTCATTGCATACGGAACAATATACAACGGAATCATAGCTTCCGTCTTTTCCGCAGGTTGCCTCAACGACGTTTTCTTTCACAGCTTCGCTTTCGGTATGTCCCTTTGCATCAACATAGCTGTCAACGTAACTGTCGCCGCAAACCGTACAGGTGTGAGTTGTATAGCCCTGCTCGGTGCAGGTGGGTTCGGTTACAACAGATTTGTAATTGTGACCTGTTGCCGGGATCGTCTCGCCGAAGGAAACGGTTTCACCGCAGACTTCACAGATTTCATCACCGGAATATCCGCTTTCGGTACAGGTCGGTGCAATATATCCGATTGTAACCGCGCTGTGCCCTGTTGCCGCGGTATAGTTTGCTTTATAGCTGTAACCGCATCTTGTGCAGGTTAAAACGGTGTAGCCCTGTTCCGTACAGGTTGGTGCGATCACTTCGGTTTCATAGCTGTGTCCAAGAGCATCCTTGTCGTTTATTCTGTAAGAAGCCCCGCAGTAACAGGTATATAAGGTATATCCCATTTCCGTACAGGTCGGTGCAACCGTGGTTTTATTTGCATAATTATGGGTCAGGCTCATGGAAAGCCCGCGGCTTTTCGCATAATTATAAGCTGTCGAGCCGCATTTTACATAAAGCACAACCTTCGGGCAGCTTTCAAAGGTTTTGGAACTTGCATTGCTCGGCTGAACAAAAGTCGTGACCGATTCCGGAATAACCACTTTTGTAAGATTCGGGTTATTTCTTATGCAAAGCCAGCCAAGGCTCTGAACTCCTTCCTCGAAGATAATGGTCTTTATGTTCTGGCAGAAGTCAAAAGCCTGCTGACCGATGGATTTTACGCTTCCGGGAATGGTGATGGTTGTCAGCGCATCGCAGTCAAGGAACGCCGAAGAACCTATCTTCGTAACCGTTGACGGAATGGTTACCTCTGCGAGTTTTATACAGCCGTCAAAAAGTCCGTTCGGTATCTCTGTAATTTTTGTCGGAAGGTTTGCAATCTGGAGATTGGTGCAGTCCGCAAAGGTGTATCCCACAAGATTTACCGACTGATTTTCAAAAATAACGCTGTAAAGGTTTTTGCAGCTTCTGAAAGCGGAATCGCCGACCTTTGTGATGTTTTCGTTAAGGGTCACCGACCAGAGATTCGAATAAGCAAAAGCGTATGCCTCAATCTCCCTGAGCGAATCCGGGAAGTAAACGTTTTCAAGGCGGTAAACGTCGTTGAATGCGCTTCTTGCGATAACTTCAGTTCCTGCGGGAACGGTATAGTCAAAGCTGATTTTCCCCGCGGGATAACATATAAGCCTTTTTCCGTCGAAACTGAAAAGAACGCCGCTTACGCTCTTGAAAGCGGTATTGCCTTCTTCAACGTAAATCATCGTCATGGTGCGGTTGCCGGAAAATACCGAGGAACCAAGCCCCGTAAGGGTTGACGGAAGGGTTATGCTTTTAAGCCCGCAGTCCGAAAAGGCGGTATCGCCGATATAGGTGAGCCCTTCGGGCAGGGTTACTTTGCTGAGTTTTTTATCGCCGAAGAACATACTGTTCGGAATGGATTTTATTCCGTTGCCGATAACGGCGCTTTCGAGCCCATAGCAGTTGGAAAATACGCTCGTTCCGACGGTGGTAACGCTGTCGGGAATGGTTATGCTTTTAAGGGCAACACATTCCGAAAAAGCGCAGAATTCCATGGTTTTAAGATTTGACGGAAGGGTCACTTCCTCAAGGGCGCGAAGGTTGTTGAAGCCGTATTCCCGAATGGTGACAAGGCTTTCCGGAAGGGTGAGCGAAGTGCAGTTCGTGCTCCAGTAAAAAGCTCTTTTACCAATTTCGGTTATACCTTCGGAAACAACAATGCTTTTGATGCTTTCCCTGTATTCATACCAGGGCGCATAGCTTGGCGAACCATAGCTCGGGATGGCGCCCTTGCCAGCAACGGTAAGAGTGCCGGTGTCGCCGTCGAGCACCCATTCCATTCCGTTGGAAAGCTTGCCCGAAGCGGTTACGTTGAAAACGTAGGGCACCACCGCCATGGGGTATTTCTCATAAAATTCCGCGGTGGCATATTCGCTGTCGCGGATATGCTCCGTAAAGTTCGATTCCGTGCAGAGGAACATACGGTAGTGACCCATAAGGTCGCGGTCCCAGGTGGGGTCCATGTTGTAGTATTTGTCCTCAAGGCGGACTATGTTCCATGCGTGGCTTTCCGGCTCAACGTATCCCGCCGTTCCGCTTATATAGCGGCAGTCAATGCCCAGTTCGAGCATAAAACGATAATAAAGGGTCGCATACCCCTGGCAGACGGCTTCCTTGTCAATGATAGCCGCATGGGTAGAATGTTTGTGATAGTTGGGGTCCGGCTCGGTGTCGTCCCAGTCATAGTCATAATCGACGTTTTCGGTTATCCAGTCGTATGCACCTTTGATTTTCTCATAATCGGTCTTGTTCCAAAGATCGAGTTCATTAAGAATAGTTTCGACCGCCGCATCAACTTCGGCCTCCTGCTCCGCAGAAGAAATCCAGTTTATATCCGCTGTGATAGTGGTATAATCGCCGTTTTCGTCCGTTCCGGTTTCAAAAGAAACTGTCTGTCCCACCTTGTTAGCAAGAAGATAGTCGCCTTCGTTCGGAACGCCGGTGTGCTCAAAAGCCGAGTTTATAATGCCTTCCACTTCGGCTTCCGAAAGGGCGGCGCCGCTTATGGTGACGGTTATGGGCCTTACCCTTGCGACCATCTGTGAACGGACGTATGCAACCGCATCGGAGGTGGAGGTGAAGGTGGGGGTGGTTACCGCTGTATAAGTGTCAATATAACTGTCGCCGCAGATTGTGCAGGTGTAAGTGGTGTAACCTTGTTCTGTGGCAGTGGGGGCGGTAACAACGGATTCGTACACATGGTCGGGCGCTTGCTCAAATCCATAATTCAAAAGCTTTTCGACATCAGAAAAACGGTTTTCCTTATCTGAGCCAAGAATCATTGCTACGATGGTAGTACCATGTCGCTCTGCTGCAACGATCAGGTGGGCACCACTGCCGTTGGTTGTGCCTGTCTTACCACCAAGGATACCTTCATAATTCCCGAGAAGCTGGTTTGTATTGGTCAAACTGTGGGCTCTTGCGCCCAAATCATCCGCTTCGATTTGATGAGTTTTGGTGGCAACCAGCATACGGAAGGTTTCGTTCTGCATGGCATAGCGCATCAGTTTTGTCATGTCATAAACTGTAGTATAGTGATCCTCGTGGTCGTATCGTCCGGACGGATGGGTGAAATGTGTGCTGGTCATGCCCAGCTCGGCAGCTTTGTCGTTCATCATTGCAACAAACGAATCATAGTCACCTGCTACAGTTCGTGCCAAAAGTTGAGCAGCATCATTACCCGACGGAAGCATCAGACCATAAAGTGCATCCAATACAGTGAGGGATTCTCCCTCTACCAAGCCCATGACAGTACCGGCAATCAGATCACTTTTAACAGCTACTACCGTGCGAGCATCCAGTTCCAGATGCTCCAACGCCAAAATGCAGGTCATGATTTTTGTGGTGCTGGCCATACCATGCTGCCAATGGATATTCTTTCCGTAGTATATCTCGCCGGTATCCATGTTCATGGCAATGCCACCACCGCCGGTAAGATACAGCGCATCAAAGAAAAGGGAACCTTCGCCGGCGTTGGTGTAGAATTTGTTCTCCACCAGATCGAACATGCCATACTCGCCGTCGGCTTGCCGCAAGCAAGGAAGCATATCGCGCACTAAAACGCCGTTGCGATAATGCTTATAGGCATAGATTCTGGTGTCATCTGTGTAGGTCGGATCGGGCTGACCGCTCACATTCTTTGCAAACAGGTAAATGGGATATCCTGTCGGCAGTGTTCCTACGGGCTGTTCAAGAACGATCGCTCCGTTTATATATCCGGTGCAATTTTCCAAATCAAGAACAGCGGAGATCATTTCACCGAAAGAAGCTTCCACCACTTCGCTCATTTCCCCAAAAAAGCGCAGTGTGTATCCGGAATCATTATTTCCGTAATTGATACCGTAATGAACCTGCACTCTGTCGGCGGAAGAACTGTTTGTACCGCTGCCGAAAAGAGAATGGTTGCTGTTGCTCAGTGCCTCCGCATACAGAATAATTTTATCCTCTGTTTCCGCAGCAATTCCGGTATCGATATATGCACCGTCAATGCTTTCCAAATAATCCAGCAGAATATACCCATCGGGCAACTTGGAACCATCGTAGGCAGGGGGGATCGGTTGCTGTGCTACGAGAATCTCTCCGCATTCGGAACAAATCGTTCCCTCTGTCAAGCCACTATCTGTGTAAGTTGGCGCGACGGCGGGGATACGCACCTCAGTATGGCGATGACGAGAGCGTTCGATATTCAGATACGTTTCGTAAAGGTAAGTAAATTGAACTTCATTGGGTATGGTGGAGAAAACGTCGTAGTTGACTACGACTACATCATCTACATAGCCATCCAGATCTGCGGAATTGCAGCTTCCTATATATACTTTATTATATGAGTAACCATAAAGCGTATCTACACAGGTTACGAAGCCATCTGTCACCTCTCTGGCGCCCACATTATTGGTCCCCGGTCCAACACACAATCCCAAAGTACCGGTGACGTATCGCACACAATAACTACGGCACGCCACGAAATAATCGCCATCCTTACCGATAGACTTATCAGATACCAGCTGTTGAGAAGAAGTTCCACCTGCGTACAGGCTGTAGGGTGCGGTGCTGTACGCAGCGGCTGTGATGGTAGTTACACCCATATGTTGCGTGTGTGGGTAAAAGGTGTTCTGATCGAAATTATCCAGGTAAATAAGATTGTTCGTGATAAATATATCACGATAGGTCAGATTTTCCCAAGCGATATCGTCCAGAGAATCAGGGATTTCCTTATCCATTGCTACACCTCCGCAGATAGCGCAGATGCCGTTTTCATAGGTGTGCTCGCCAGTTGCATCCACATAATCATCTACATAACTGTCGCCGCACTCGCAGGTATATGTGGTGTAACCCTGCTCGGTGCAGGTGGGGATAGTAACAACGGATTCGTACGAATGTACAAATCCATTTAATGCCTGCAATTTATATTCTGTAGAGTTTCCAACATAAAAGCAGCATCTTATATATTCGGCTCCTTTCGGAATAGAAAACTCATATCCTTCTGAATAATCACCTTTTTCTAAAATACATTCAGTGAATGTCAGCGAACTGTCATACACACAAACATTTCCGATTTTTACGCTTGCGCCTTCCGGATTTGTGATGCCAACATATCTGTATATTTCATTTTCCTCGACCGGAATAAAATCCGTAGTTCTCCATGTACTGATACTTCCGATTGTACCATCATTTGTTTGATATTCGTTATTATAGTTTACATCAACAGCAACAAACTCTTTGCATCCAATATTCTCAGTTTATTTAAAATATGTCAATACATTCGCAATGATTTCAAACTTTGAAATCCAATGT
>JAFUJP010000091.1 GCA_017473745.1 Oscillospiraceae bacterium | reverse complement strand
TTTGCGGGAGCAAAAATGGGGGATAGAAACGTGTTTCTTTGCGGTCTTACCCCATTTCTTTGCACGAGCAAAGAAATGGGGTAATTACATTTGCCGATATTCGCAGACTTAACAGGGTTTCCACCCTTATGTCACCTGCGGTGACACCTCCCCTGATAGGGGAGGCTTTAAATTCGGAACGGTCAAGACCGTTCCCTACGGTTTGCAAATTATCACATTTTCAGTGTAGGGCGGGGGTCCCTGAAGGGATTACCTCGCACTTCGTGCTCGGGGCACCTGCTCCCGCCGTTTGTTATATAGAACGACGGCTGTTGGAAGAACACCTCATCCGTCATCGCGAAGCGATGCCACCTTCCCCTCAAGGGGAAGGCTTTAAATGCATAAACAATAATTTATTTTCTTTTCAAAAAAACTTTATTTTACCTATTGACTTTATTGTGGTAAAGTGGTAATATGGTAACACGATAAAGAAAATGCACGGAGGCAAAGAAATGATAAAAATAAAACAAAGTCCCCGAAACGTTAAGCGACACCGACATTGATGCTTTTTCTGAATTCAAAAAATCATCAAAAAACTTAACTTTTCGGAGGAAACCAAAATGAAAAAATTTATTGCTTTTATCCTTGCTCTCGTTTTTATATTCAGCCTTTCTGCCTGCTCTTCCGACGATGCGGGTTCCGACCTTGATTACGTTACCGAAAAAGGAAAGATCGTTGTGGGCATCACTGAATTTGCCCCGATGGACTATGAAGAAAACGGCGAATGGGTCGGTTTTGATGCGGATATGGCAAAGGAATTTGCCGAATATCTCGGCGTTGAAGTCGAATTTATCGTTATAGACTGGGATAACAAAATCTTTGAACTCGATAATAAAAGCATCGACGTTGTCTGGAACGGCATGACCCTTACCGATAAAGTCAAAAACGCCATGGGAACTTCTGAACCTTACTGCAAAAATGCTCAGGTCGTTGTTGTGAAATCCGAAGTCGCTGATAAATATCAGGACGAAGCAAGCCTTGCGGAACTTGTATTCGCGGTAGAAGCCGGTTCCGCAGGCAAAGAAACAGTTGAAGCTCTCGGCCTTACCTTTACCGAGGTTGCATATCAAAGCGACGCTTTGATGGAGGTTGCGGCAGGAACTTCCGACGCCTGTGTTATCGACCTTCTTATGGCCGGCGCAATGATCGGCGAAGGCACCGGATACCCCGACCTTACATATACGGTTTCTCTCACAAGCGAGGATTACGTGGTCGGTTTCAGAAAAGGCAGCGACCTTGTCGAGAAATTCAATCAGTTCTGGGCTGATGCCTGTGCAGAAGGAACCGTTCTTGAAACCGCAAAGAAATACGGCGTTCAGGAATCTGTAATTATAAAATAATTCTCTTTGAAAAATCAGTAACGCCAGATATAGGGAACGCCGTGAACGGCGTTCCCTATATTGGCAAGAAGAGGTAAAAATGTTTAAGTTTGAATTTATGTTTTTGCTTGATTGGGAACAGATAGGCGAAGTAATGCTTTCGCTGAACGAAGGCTTTATTAAATCTCTCGAAATATTTGTGCTCACCCTCCTCGGTGCGGTTCCTCTCGGGCTTCTTATCGCTTTCGGTTCCATGAGCGGAATCGGTATTATCCGCTGGTTCAACAAAATTCTTGTATGGGTCATAAGGGGAACGCCACTTATGCTCCAGCTTCTTATAATTTATTACGGCCCGGGAATCATTCTTGATAACAACTGGTGGGGAAGCGGCGCCGCGGGGCGCTTTATCGCGGCAACGATAGCTTTTATACTTAACTATGCCTGCTATTTTTCCGAAATTTACCGCGGCGGAATAGAGGGCATTCCGAAAGGACAGTATGAGGCCGGCGAAGTTTTGGGCATGACAAAAAGCCAGATATTTTTCAAGGTCGTGCTTTTACAGGTGGTAAAACGCATTATTCCGCCCATGGGCAACGAGATCATCACCCTTGTTAAAGATACGTCGCTTGTGCGCGTTATTTCGGTTTACGAGCTTATGTGGAACGGGCAGAATTTCATAAAATCCGAAGGTATTATATGGCCGCTGTTTTTTACGGGTATTTTTTATCTGCTTTTCAGCGGAATTCTTACCCTTTTCCTCGGCTGGCTTGAAAAGAAAATGGATTATTTTAAGGTGTAAAAATGGCTATTCTTGAAGTAAAAAACTTAAAAAAGAGCTTCGGTGAGCTTGAAGTGCTCAAAGGTATTGATTTTTCCCTTGAGCAGGGGGAAGTTATGGCTGTAATAGGTTCTTCCGGCAACGGAAAAACCACCCTTTTGCGCTGCATAAACTTTCTTGAAAAACCGGATTGCGGCGAAATAATCGTTAACGGTGAACCGCTTTTCGATGGTTCCCGGAAAGAAAGCGCAAAGGAAAGCGATATCCGCAAAAAACGGCTGCATTTCGGGCTTGTTTTTCAGAATTTCAATCTCTTTCCGCAATACACCGTTCTGGGCAACGTGATGCTTGCGAAAGAGCTTCTCGAAAAAGAAAAACCGGATTACAAAAAAAACAAAAAACAAATAAAAGCGGAAATCGAAGCGGAAGCCCGGGAGCTTCTTGATAAGGTCGGCCTTTCGGATAAACTTGATTTTTATCCGCACCAGCTTTCGGGCGGCCAGCAGCAAAGGGTCGCCATCGCAAGGGCGCTTGCGCTTAAACCGGATATACTTTGTTTTGATGAGCCTACCTCCGCCCTCGACCCGGAGCTCACCGGCGAGGTGCTTAAAGTTATAAAATCCCTTGCGGAAAGCAGAATGACCATGATAGTTGTCACCCACGAAATGACCTTTGCGAAAGAGGTTGCAGATAAGGTGATTTTTATGGATGATGGCATGATCCTTGAAGGGGGAACGCCGTCGGAAATTTTCGATAACCCGAAAAACCGTCGCGTGCGTGATTTCATCGGAGGAATAGGCGCGATATAGAATCAAAAGATAAATTATTGTTTATGTTATTAAGCTCCTCAGAGGAGGAGCTGTCGCCGAAGGCGACTGAGGAGGGATAAGCCCTGTCTAATTTCGATAAGCGCTCCGCGTTCTTGGTTATATGCCCTCTTGCGGTGCCCAAAATATTCTGCGGCATAACGCCTTGAATATTTTGACCGCGGCGCCAAAAACATCTCGCTTCATCGCCCACAGGGCGCGCTTCGATGTTTTTGCCCATCCG
>JAFUJP010000090.1 GCA_017473745.1 Oscillospiraceae bacterium | reverse complement strand
GAGGGGAAGGTGGCATCGCTTCGCGATGACGGATGAGGTGTTTCTATGCAAACACGGAAATTAGCGGACAAACACCTCATCACCGCCTTCGGCGGAGCTTCTCCTCAAGGAGAAGCCTGCCCTCCGGGAATCCTTTTTGATGGGCGCACACACAGGTGCGCCCCTACGACGCTTTCAATAATGCAACGCTAAACAATAATTTCCCGTATAAATATTCATGTTGATAAAATGCTTCGCAAATGGTAAAATAAAAACATAGGATATGAAAGGCGGCGTTTTTATTTTGCTCGAAATAACTGAAAAGAAAATCGAAGGAAATGCCCTCAACGGGCTTTCTCTTGCGTTCATCGGCGATGCGGTTTATGAAATAATGGTGCGCGAACACCTTCTCGAACATGGTTCCATGCCCGTAAAAAAACTTCATACCATGGCCGTCGAAATGGTGCGTGCAAGCTTTCAGGCAAACGTTTTCGATTTTCTCGAACCTATAGTCGGCGAGGATGAAAACGGGATTTTGCACCGCGGAAGAAACGCCAGCGCAACCCATATCCCCAAAGGCGCAAACGCCATCGAATACCGCAAGGCAACCGGCGTCGAAGCGCTTTTCGGCTGGCTCTATCTCGAGGGCAGAAACGAAAGAATCAAAGAACTTTTTGAAATGATACTCGAACATTCCAAAAAGGAGGTCAGTGTTTGAAAAAAGAAAAAACCGTCGAGCTTATCAAAGACATCTGCGCCGATATCGTCGGATCGGCAGTTTTTGCCATTGGCGTAAATATTTTTACAACACCCAACGAAATTGCTCCCGGTGGAGTTACCGGCATTGCGACCATGCTCCATTCCATGACCGGAATCCAGGTCGGTACTCTTACTTTTCTTATAAATATACCTCTTGTGCTTCTCGGACTTATCGTTCTGGGCAAACGCTTTACCATAAGCACTTTCCGCACGCTTCTTATCCTTTCCGTTATAACCAATATTCTCGAATATGTTCTTCCCCAATATACGGGCAACGTTCTCGTAGCCTCGATTTTCGGCGGCGCCGCCATCGGCATCGGCATGGGTATAATCTTTCTGCGCGGTTCAACCACCGGCGGCACGGATATCCTCGGGCGGGTTCTTCTCCGGCATTTCCAGCATATCCCCATCGGCAAAATACTCCTCGCCATTGACTTTGTAATCGTAACCGCCGCCGGTATTTATTATGGCACCCTTGAAGCGGCACTTTTTGCACTTGTTTCCGTATATGTTACCGAGCGCTCTATGGACAGCGTGCTTTACGGTTTCAACGAAACCCGAATCGCCTATGTTGTTTCCGATAAAGCTGTCGAAGTGGCGGCTCGGGTTATGGAAGAAACCGAACGCGGAGTCACCTATCTCAACGGTGAGGGCGGCTATCAGCGCGCAAAAAAGCTTGTCATTATGTGTGCCATGCCAAGCCGCCAGTTCGCCCACTTCAAGCGCATCGTGCTCGAGGTGGACCCCCTTGCCTTTATAATGGTCGCACCTGCAAGCAACGTCATCGGCGAAGGCTTCAAACAAACTTTTGATGAAAATTGATCTTTTACACCATAGGGCGGATAATATCCGCCCGTTTTTTTATTCCGTTTTTGAATATTTTTACAGCGTTGTTGACAAACGTCAAACAGCGGTTTATACTTAAATTATCCTAATTTTGCGATAGGGAGGTTTGCTCTATGAAAAGAATAATCTGTGTGCTCATGGTGCTCATAACGGTGCTCACGGCGTGCTCAAACGATAATCTTCCCGCTGATAGCAGTCTGAATGAAGTTCAAGCCGAGCTTCTCCCCGGCGGAATAAGCCCCGATGATTACGATACCGTTGAAGAATACGATGTTTTTTACATTCTTTCCAACCAAACCGGCAAAATGCGCCCGACCATTATGGAAAGCAATCAGCCCACCGCCTACCTTGCCGAAATTGCCGAAACGGAAGTTTGGTTCCTTTCAAAAAGCGGTGAAATTCTCAACGAAGAACCCTATGAATATTATGAAGAAATGGTAAACTATATTGCCGGCTTCAGAAATGGTTCATTCGATGCCTATGAAATAACAGAAAGCGGAATCGAGTTCTCAAATTCTTCCGAACCGCAGAAAAAAGAAGCCTTCGGCTATACCGTTTTCTCCTATAATTGGTTTATTCAATCTACTCACTACGGAATCATCGCACCGGACGGCAGCGTTTTTGCCGAACCTGTTTATTGCTATGCTGCCGTTCCCTTTGCCGACAGAATAGTTCTTCAAAGCGGTTCAAACGATTCTTTCGGCGGAAGGAGCTGCCGTATCCTTGATGAAAACGGCGAGGTCATTAACGAAAGTTTCAACTGCGTTTTTTATTATTTTCTTGCCGATTCGGATGAATATATCGGTGCCGCTTTCTCTGCCGATCCGGAAGATATCGACACCACCGTCATCTGCAAGGATGAAAGCGGCACCCCGATAGCGCACGGCTGGTATTTCGTTGATAAAGACGGCAATATCATTGATGGGCCATTCAAAGAGCTTACCGTAAACGAAAATTATCTTGAAAGCGTTATACCATCGCCCGATTCGGAAATCAAAATAACCTATCATTCCGGCGAGGAAAAAGTTATAAAAGCAAAAGAAATTCTGATTGAATATTGATATTTTTCCACTGAATTACCATCTGCTTTTTTATAATTTCCACCCTTCCGTCATTTCCTTCGGAAATGACGCCTCCCCCGATAGGGGCGGCTGATAAAAATCCGCATATTTAAGGCAAAAATCACGAATTTAGGCCTTGACATTTGTTGTTTATGCTGATATAATATTTGATGCCGCATGCAAAAGGCTCTAAAAGTGCGTCCTTTTTTAAGGAAGCCGCCTCAGGTCAGCGAGTCTATTGAAAAGAAGGAATATCATGTACGCAGTAATCGAAACCGGCGGAAAACAGTATCGCGTTGAACTCAACGATACTCTTTATGTCGAAAAACTCGAAGCCAACGAAGGCGAAGAAGTTACCCTTGATAAGGTTCTTGTTCTCGGCGGCGAATCCCTCAAAGTAGGTGCTCCCTATGTTGAAGGTGCAAAAGTTGTCGCAGAAGTCGTTAAAAACGGCAAAGGCAAGAAAATCAATGTTTTCACCTATCGCACCAAAAAAGGCAGCAAACGCGCTCTCGGTCATCGTCAGCCCTATACCAAGCTCCTCGTTAAAGCTATCGAAGGCTAATTAAGATGATCCGCGCGGAATTCTTTTATAAGAAGGGCGAGCCACAGCGTTTCGTTATAAGCGGACACGCAGGCTACGCCGAAAGCGGAAAAGACATTGTCTGTGCTTCGGTAAGTTCGGCCGTGCAAATGGCCATAAACGGAATGACCGAGGTTGTGAAGATAAACTGCAAAGTAAACGTTTATGAAGATACCATCGAATGTATTCTTCCCCCAAACCCGCGACCTGCCGCATGGCATTTCGTTTCGGCGTTAAGGCTTCACCTCAAATATCTTTCCGAAGATTTCCCGAAGACAATCAACCTTATAATTACGGAGGTATAATAACATGCTTAGAATCAGTATGCAGTTCTTCGCCCATAAAAAAGGTATGGGCTCCACTAAAAACGGCCGTGATTCCGAATCCAAACGTCTTGGCCCGAAAAGAGCCGACGGTCAGTTTGTTCTTGCAGGTAACATCCTTGTAAGACAGCGCGGAACTCACTTCCATCCCGGTAACAACGTTGGCAAAGGTTCCGACGATACCCTCTTCGCTCTCACCGACGGCGTTGTAAGATTCGAACGCTTTGGTGCAGACCGCAAAAAGGTAAGCGTATATCCTGTCGAGCAGTAATCTGCCCGCGTTGAAAAAAGGGACGGTATTCCGTCCCTTTTTAATTTCCCTTTACCTCCCCTAACAAAGGAAGGGGACCGTTGCCGTATGGCACGGCGGAAGGATTTATTTCGGTGTGACCATACAAAGGCACACTTATAGAAAAGGTGATTTCCTGTGCTTATCCGCAAAGCAACCATAGAAGATGCATCGCTTCTCTGCGAAGTGCGAAAGCTTCAGCTCATCGACGAGGGCATAAAGCCCGATTGTGATATTGACGCCGAGCTTGAAGCGTTTTTTAAAAAGTGGCTTCAAAGCCCGGATTTCATCCAGCTTATTGCGGAAGAGGACGGAAAGCTTATCTCAACTGCGGCGGTAATCTATTACGATTTGCCGCCATCATTCACTAATAAAATCGGCGTTCGGGGGTATGTTACCAACGTATATACCGTTCCGGAACACCGCGGCAAAGGTCTTGCAAAGCGCCTTCTTACGGAGCTTCTGGATGACGCGAAATCCCGCGGAATCAGAAAGCTCTGGCTCGGGGCATCAAAACTTGGAAGACCCCTTTATGAAAAACTCGGCTTCATACAGCAAGAAAGTTATATGGAGCTTACACTCAAATAAAAATCGGAGGTACAAAAATGTTTGTCGATACCGCGAAAATCAGAATCAAGGCCGGCGACGGCGGCAACGGCGCAGTTACTTTTCACCGCGAAAAGTACGTTAATGCCGGCGGTCCCGACGGCGGCGACGGCGGCAAAGGCGGAAACGTTGTCTTTGTCGGCGATACCAACATTAACAGCCTTATAGATTTCAAATACAGAAAACGCTATATTGCCGAAAACGGCAAAAACGGTTCCGGCAGCAACATGACCGGAAAATCCGCACCCGACCTCATTATCAAAGTTCCTGTGGGAACCCTTATCCGCGAAGCCGAAACCGGCCGTATCCTTGCGGATATTTCCGATAAAGAGCCCCAGATTGTCGCAAAAGGCGGCAAAGGCGGCTGGGGCAACAGTCATTTTGCTTCCCCCACCCGCCAGATACCGAAATTTGCTAAACCCGGCTTCCCCGGCGAGGAATTCGAGGTCACCCTCGAGCTCAAACTCCTTGCAGACGTCGGCCTTGTGGGCTTCCCCAACGTAGGTAAATCCACACTTATTTCCGTGGTTTCCGCCGCGAAGCCCGAAATAGCAAACTATCCCTTCACCACTCTTACCCCCGTTCTCGGCGTTGTAAGAATGGAAGCGGGCAGTTCCTTCGTAATGGCCGATATTCCCGGGCTTATCGAAGGCGCTTCCGAAGGAATCGGCCTTGGTCATGACTTCCTTCGCCATGTGGAGCGCTGCCGTCTTATCCTTCACATTGTGGATATTTCCGCCATGGATGACCGCGACCCCATCGACGATTACAAGCAGATAAACTACGAGCTTGAAAAATTCAACCCCGAGCTTGCAAAACGCCCCCAGATCGTCGCTCTCAACAAAGCCGATGCCGCTATTGAGGAAATGATAGACGAGTTCAACGAATTCGCCGAAGAAAACGGCTTCAAAACCTACCTCATTTCCGCCGCAACCGGCGAAGGCGTTCAGGAACTTATCAATGCCGTTGCGGCAGAACTTGCGAAGCTTCCTCCCATCACCAGATATGAGGCCGAAGCTCCCACCCGCGAAGAAATCATTGAAAAACAGGAATTCAAAATCCACATTGAGGATGGAATTTACGTTGTCGAAGCACCCTGGCTTATGCATGCCCTCGGCTACGTTGACCTCGATGACTATGAATCCCTTCAGTATTTCCAGCATGTTCTTCGTCTTTCCGGCATTATTGATAAACTTGAAGAAATGGGTATCAACGAAGGCGATACAGTAAGCATTCTCGATATCGAGTTCGATTATATGAGATGATTTTGCATTTTTCGCAGAATGCAGAAGAAAAGCCGCACCGTTTAAAACGGTGCGGCTTTTTGTTATATAAGGTAATTTGTTGTTTATAAGCGTACCACCTAAGCGACTGTAGGGACCGTCGTCCTCGACGGTCCGTTTGTATATGCGGAACGCTGAGGACAGCGTTCCCTACGGTAATGCGTTGGATAACCACATAAACAAAAATTTATATTCCATTTCGGAATTTTTATAGAAAGGCTGTTGACAGAATTGTTCGTCAGGTGTAAAATAAAATCACAGTTTTACATTCGTAAAAAAGGAGCTAACATTATGAAAAATCTTATCGCCTCTGTTCTTGCAATTATCCTTGTCCTTGCCCTTGCCGCCTGCGAAGTTGAGATCCGCAACCCCGAAGAACCCTCTTCGGAATCCGAAAATCTTTCGCCGGAAGATATGACAGCGGAAGAACTCGCGGAATACGTTGGCTATCTTTCTTTTGAAACCATAAGCGAACTCGGCTATTATCCCCAGTGGATGCAGCCCCACACTTATATTGTTTATGACGAAAACTGCGTTCCGACCATCATCGAAGGCGGAGAGCTCACTCCCGAAGACCTTGTCGGAAGAGATGATATCATTTCCATCGGTTTTGACCACAGCATCAAGGCGGAACCAAACACCAAAGCGGAATATGACCTTCACGGATTCATCCAGAATATCTATTATCTCTGGCCGGACGGGAACTATAATCTTGCCCCTTATCAGAATACAGAAGATTCCGAAGGACAACCTGCGGCCGAACCCGTTCCCTCCGTTGTTTATGAACATATGACCCTTGAAGAAATGACCGAAGCGGGATATTATTCTCAATGGATGCCACAGGGCACCGAAATAATCTATGACGAAAACAAAAAAGCAACCATCATCGAAGGCAGAGAATTCACCCCGGAAGAAATCGAAGGCAGAGATGATATTGCAAGCCTTGGATTTTTCAGAAGGTCAAAAGATTATATCATAATGCCAAACACAAAGGCAGAATACGGTCCCCATGACTTCATTCAGAACATCTATTATCTCTGGCCGGATGGGAACTATAACCTCTCTCCCTATTCCAAAACCGAAAACGCTGAAATAACTTATTATGCTGATATCACCGAATATGAACAGGAAAAAGGCAAGACAGTCGCAATGAACGAAAACCAATGCCACTCCGTTTACTGGCTTACCAACGGCATGATCGCCGGAGCAAAAGAAACCTCCGAACCCATGGCCTTCCCGAGATACAAAATCACTTTTACCTATATCGGCGAGGAGCACTGCGTTTATATCGGCGCAAACAACATCTTCACATCCACCCTTCTCGGTAACGGAAACTATATCTGCACTGCCGACCGGTATAATTATACCGCCGCCGAAGAACTTTTCAAGGAAGCCGAATAAAAACGGATACAAAAAAGCCTGCTTTTCAAGCAGGCATTTTTTTATTTTATGCTGTTTTCCGCGGCGGTAAAGGTGTTCTGCATAAGCATCGCAACGGTCATGGGGCCAACCCCTCCGGGAACCGGAGTTATATAGCTTGCCTTCGGCTCAACGCTTTCAAAATCAACGTCGCCGCAAAGCTTGCCGTTTTCGTCGCGGTTGATGCCAACGTCGATAACAACCGCGCCCTCTTTCACCATATCCGCGGTGATGAATTTCGGTCTGCCCACCGCCGCCACAAGGATATCCGCGCTGCGAGTCTCTTCCGCAAGGTTCGGGGTTTTGCTGTGGCAGATTTCAACGGTTCCGTTTTCATGCAGAAGCATCATCGCCATCGGCTTTCCGACTATATCGCTTCTGCCCACAACAACGCATTTTTTGCCTTCCGGCGAAATTCCATAGCGGTGCAAAAGCTCCATAACGCCCGCCGGGGTACAGGGCAAAAAGCGGTAATCCCCGCGCATAATGTGGCCCACGTTTTCCGGATGGAATGCGTCAACGTCCTTTTCCGCGGGGATGCAGGCAAGGGCTTTTTCGCCGTCAAGCCCTTTCGGCAAAGGCATCTGAAGAAGCATTCCGTCAATATCCACCCTTGCCGCATAGGAATTGAGAATAAACTCAAGCATTTCCTGGGTTATATCCGCCGCAAGGGTAACGACCTCGCTCGCAACGCCTATTTCCTCACAGGCACGCTGTTTGTTGCGAACGTAAACCTGCGAAGCCGGGTCTTCACCCACAAGAATCACGGCCAGCGAAGGCCTTTTTTTCTTTTCGGCGACCATTTTTTCAATTTTTTCTTTAAGCTCGGCGCGAACTTCCGCCGCAATCTTTTTGCCGTCGATAATCACTGCCATGGATATTCCTCCTTCCCTATAAAGCCCCCTTTCCTGAAGGGAGCTGTCAGCGAAGCTGACCGGGGGATTCTTTTTATTTCGGGCGGATAATACCCGCCCCCACAATTATTCTTCCGAATCTTCTGAACGGTCAGGACCGTTTTCTGCGGTTTCGTTGAGTTTTTCTTTTCCCTTTTCGCAGTTATTCTGATAATCCCATCTGCCTTCGCCCTGAAGTCTTCCCTTTTCGGTTTCTGCCCAGATTCCAAGCCATTCCGGGCGTTTTTCGGATTTCAGATATTTCAGTGCTGCAATATATGCGCAAATGGCAAAAACCGCCATAAGCGCTCCGAGAAGCTGTGATACCCTGAAAGGCCCCATCATAAGGCTGTCGGTACGCAAACCTTCTATCATCATTCTTCCGAAACCGTTCCAGCCGAAATAGAAAAGAGCCATTTGCCCGTCGAATTTGCGTTTTTTCATAACAAAACAGAAAACCAAAAGCCCAAGCGCACACCAAAGGGATTCATAGATAAAAGTCGGGTGCACCGGAATGTCCGGATCCATAACCGCGCCCATTACCTCATTAGAATGTCTTTCGATATAGTTCTGGATTTTCGGGCTGGTCATTCCCCATGGAAGGGTCGTGTTTGATCCGAAAGCTTCGCTGTTGACAAAGTTGCCCCAACGGCCTATTCCCTGGCCGATAAGCACGGCGCCGCCCGCAAGATCGAGAAAAGGCAAAAGCTTCTGATCCCGAAGCTTACAGCCGATAACAAGGCCGATGATGCCGCCGATGATGCCGCCGTAAAAACCAAGACCGCCGCCGCGGATATTGAAAATTTCCATAAGATTGTCTTTATACATATCCCATTGGAACACAACGTAATATGCCCTTGCGCCGATAATGCCGAGCACCATCGCAAAGAAAATAACGTCAATGGCTCTGTCGGAATCTATTCCGAAGCGTTTGCAGTTTTTGAAAACGAACCCGATGGCAAGAAGAAATCCCGTTGCAATGATAACCGCATACCAGTAAACATCAATGGAACCGATGGAAAAAGCAATGCGGTTTATCTCAAATTCAAGCCCAAGCCCGGGGAAACTGATAATATCTGTCATAAAAAAGTCATCTCCTTTTCAATCAGGGTTTTATGACCGAAAGTGCGGAATTTTCCGCACAGTAGGTATTTTTGATGCGTTCAATAACGTTTTCGGGGGTGGCGCTTGCCGCAATTTCGAGCAGTTCATACATATCAACTCCCGGGAAGTGGCAGTTGAAAAGCGACATCGCAACGCCCGTTACCCTTTCGGAAGCGCGAAGGTAATGCCCGTAAACCGATCTTTGAGCACAGGCAAAAATATCCTCGGGAATCCCGCGCTCAACAAGGTGCTCAAATTCCTCTTTAAGCCTTGCATAGACCTTTTCGGGCTCACGGCTTTCACCGGAAATCATAAGAGTTATATAATCCCGCCCGCTGAAAACCTCGCTGCCGAATGTTGCGTTGATAACACCCTCGTCATAAAGTTCGCGGTAAATGGCGGTGTAATCATCACAAAGCGCCTCGAGGAATATCTCGTCGAGGATCCCATCCCTAAGATTTTCCGCTTCGGTGCCGGTTTTGCCTTTGAATCCGATGTTGAAAATCGGAACGGATACCGGAAGATGCTGTTCAACGTAATTTTCGACAACCGAATCCGGTTCGTCACAGACTGCTCGTTCAAGATAAAAATCCTCTGCCGGTTCGAGCACCTTATCGGCAGCTTTGAGCACCGCATCCATATCAAACTTGCCCGCAACGGTGAGCACCATGTTATGAAGGTTGTAAAAAGTGTTGTAGCAGTCATAAAGAAGGTCCGCGGTAATCTGTGCAATGGATTCAACAGTTCCCGCAATATCTATTTTTACGGGATTTTTATGATAAAGCGCGCCCAGAAGATTGAACATAACCCTCCAATCGGCGGAATCGTCGTACATTCTGATTTCCTGCCCGATGATGCCCTGCTCTTTCGCAACGGTCTCGGGGGTGAAATATGGGTGGGTCACAAAATCGAGAAGAATCTCTATGCTCTCCTCAAATTTATCCGAGCACGAAAAAAGATAGGCGGTTCTGTCAAATGCGGTAAAGGCGTTTGCGTTGGCACCGGTTTTTGCGTAACGCTCGAAGGCGGAACATTCGTCGCTTTCAAAAAGCTTGTGTTCAAGATAATGGGCAATGCCTTCGGGCAATTTTCTGAATTCTCCGTTTTCGGCTGTTTTGATGCAGGTATCAATGGAACCGTAGGCGGTGCCGAACATTGCGTAGGCGGTGTTGAATCCCTCCATAGGCGCCATAAGAATGGTAAGGCCGCTTGGGTGTTCAACTTTATAATAGCAATCGCCGAGGCGTTTGCTTTCGATTTTGGTCATTTCGTAATTCATTCGGTTTCGCCCCCTTTAAGGAAAAATACCGCCGCAAGTTTTGCTTTTTTAGCGGTTTCGATGACATCTTCGCGGGTGATGCCAAGAATATTTTCCGCATCTTCCTTCGGGGTTATCACGTTATCTTCAAGAATTCCGGTGAGGTACCAGCCTTCGACGGAACCGAGGCTATCCCCCACGGAACCAAGGCTGTTTACTATTGCGCTCTTGGTGTCAATAAGCTCTTCATCGGTAAAATCACCATTTGCCACAAGTTCAAGCTGGCGGAGAATCTCGCTTTGCGCCGCATCGCGGTTTTGGAATTCAATACCGCAGTCCACAAGCATGATACCGCTGCTTCTTTCAAAATGCGAATCGGCATAATAGCAAAGGCTCATTTTTTCGCGCACGTTGAGGAAAAGCTTCGAAAAAGCCGTTCCGCCGTAAAGGGCGGAGAAAACTCTTGCGGAGTTTTTCTCGTGCTCGGTTGTGGGTGCGCCCATTCTGAAAGCCATAACAAGCTTGCCCTGAACGATATCCATGCTTTCTTCCGCCTCTTTAAGGGGGGAATAAGCCACCATGGGCGCGTGTTTTTCTTCGATGGGCTCCCTCTCAAGGGTCGCAATGCGCTCTGCAAAAACTTTTTCGGCGGTGGAAGAATCCCCCGGGCCGACAAACATTATTTCAATGCGCGAAGTTCTGATAAGCTCGCGCCATGCCTTCGCAAGGCTATCGGCAGTGATGGCCTTCGCATCCTCAACGTAACCGTAACGCTTTATTCCGAAAGGCTCGCCCTCAAAAACAAGGCCGAAGGTTTTGCTTATGGCGTAAACGCGCTTATCGTTAAGGTCGCTTTCGA
This sequence comes from Oscillospiraceae bacterium, assembly GCA_017473745.1. Classification (GTDB taxonomy): domain Bacteria; phylum Bacillota; class Clostridia; order Oscillospirales; family Ruminococcaceae; genus UMGS1668. The sequence continues at coordinate 6,668 of JAFUJP010000090.1, read as the reverse complement.
TGGTATCTATAAGATATTCGCGTTCCAGTTCAAGATCTATTTCAGGGAAGTGGCCGTTTTCATCAAGATTCGGTTCAAAAACTATATCCGAAAGAAGCTTTGCGGCGGTTGCGGCCATGCTTTCGCCGCCGATGGCAAAGCGGTCATCCGCAAACTGAATTGAAACCTCGATGATCTGGCTGTCGGCATGTTTAACAACGTCCGCATCAAGAATCGCGCCGTACATTTCCGCAAGTTTTCTGTTAAGCTCGGTAAAATCCGGGCAGGATCTGCAGCCCTTGCGGAGTACGAAAGGAACAAGAGCATTCACCGTTGCCGTTTCTTTTTTAAGCGGGGTAACAAGGCAAAGGCTTATCCTGTCGGATTTGAATTTTGATTCATAAACCGAACTCATGAAAGCGGCCTTGCCTATCTCTTTTCTGATAAGTTTACTCTGCATTCTGATCTCCTTTATTTCATATGAACGTCTATCTGGCTGAACGGGCATGCTATTCCGTTTTCGTCAAAAGCAAGCTTTATCTTCTCGTTAAGACGGCATCGAAGGGTTTCATAATCATCCCATTTGACGTAAACCTTGCAGACTATATCGACGCTGCTTGGCCCGATGGCCGTCACCATTATAAAAACATCTCTTTCTTTTTCAACGAGGGGTTCCGAATCCACAACGTTTCTGATAATGGTCTTTGCTTTTTCAAAATCTTCGCCGTGGCTTATGGAATAAACAGCATCAAGTCTGCGAAATCCGATTTTGCTGTAATTTATAAGGGTATCCGCCGCAACAATGCTGTTCGGTATTATGATTTCCTTATTATCCGCGGTGAAAAGATGCGTATGGATAAGCCCCACTTCGGAAACAAAGCCGGAAATCCCTTCCTCCGGAATTTCCACAAAGTCACCGGCATTGAAAGGTTTCGATGCCAGAATAGTAATTCCGCTTGCAAAAAGCGCAATGATATCCTTGATAGCAAGAGAAAACGCAAGGGTAAAGGTGCTGAAAATAGTAAGAACGGATGTTATCGGTATTCCAAGGCACGATGCCGCGGTGATTATAACGATAAAATAAAGCAAAAATGCAACTATTCCGCGGATAAAATTGGTCGCCCCGGAAGCAAGTTCGCTTTTTGAAATATATTTCATAAGAATGCGAAGCACCCATTTTACCACTATGTTCCCGACTATTACGATTATAAGGGCTGCCAAAACCCTTTCGCCGTATTTATTTATAATTTCGCTCAATTCCATTTTCGTAAGAGAATTGAGAAAAGCATTAAAAGCATCATTTGATGCTGTGGATTCCGAAGCCGCCGCGGCTTCTTCCGCCGTAAGTAAAATTCTTTTCAAATTTTTATCTCCTTCCGAAGGCTCCCCTAACAGGGGATCTGTCGCCGCAGGCGGCTGAGGGGTTTATATTTAATTTAATCCCTCTTTCGTCTTTCCGTCGAAAAACGCCGGAAATCCACCTTCCCCTCCGGGAAGGCATTTTTATTCTTTCTTCATTTTTGCAAAATTCGCCATAAGTTTTTTCGTTCCGACTTTTTCAAAGGCGATTTCAAGAAGGGTGTCCCCGCTCATGGGTGAAGCAGAAAGAACCGTCCCTTTCCCGAAAACTCTGTGAGAAACCGTATCCCCCGGACGATAATTCGTGCCTTCGGTTTTCGGTGCTTCGGAATAGGTCTTTTCGATACGCACTTTTCCGCCCGGTTCTTCCTCAAAATGATAGCTTATATTTCTTCTGCGGCTTTCGCTTTCATCATGGAAATCCTTGTATTCTTCGGGGATCTCTTCGGCGAAGCGCGAAAGTCGGTTGTGGCTCGTCTGGCCGAAAATCATTCGGCTTGCCGCCGCGGTGAGGAAAAGATTTTTCTTCGCACGGGTTATGCCCACATAGGCAAGGCGGCGTTCCTCCTCCATCTCGGTCATATCATAAATGGCCTGCATCCCGGGGAAAACGCCCTCTTCAACGCCGATGATAAACACGTTTTCAAATTCAAGGCCCTTTGCGGAATGGAGCGTCATCATAAGCACCGAATCGCTTTCTTCCATTCTGTCAAGGTCGGTATAAAGGGCAACCTCCTCGAGGAAACCCGAAAGCTCGGCGTTATCCGCCGCATCCTGATATTTCATCATGTTGGTTTTAAGCTCGCCGACGTTTTCGAGCCTTGTTTCACCCTCGAGCCCCTGGGCACGGAGCATTTCGGTATATCCGGTTTTCTCGCAAAGAGCATCAAAAAACTGCTCCGCATCGAAATCCTCCGCCAGCTCCGCAAGCTCGCGGATCATCTTTGTAAAGCCCATGAGCACGGCACTGCGCTTCATAAGGTCGATGTATTCATCTGCGTGCTCAAAAATATCAAAAAGCGGCATTCCCGTAACGTCTGCGATATGCTGCGCCGCCGCAAGGGTTGTCGCGCCGATGCCGCGCTTCGGTTCGTTTATAATGCGTTCAAGGCGAAGGTTATCCGCCGGGTTAGCGATAACGGACATATATGCAAGCATATCCTTGATTTCCTTGCGTTCATAGAAGCGCAGACCGCCGATGATTTTATAGGGCACTCCCGCTCTCATGAACGCACGCTCAAGGCTCGCAGATTGTGCATGCATTCTGTAAAGCACTGCAAAATCGCTGTAATTCGCGCCTTTTCCAAGGCCGTCAACAACTTTATCAACTATAAATTCGGCTTCCCTGTCCTCATCAATACAGCGGCGAACCGTTATCCTGCTTCCCTCGCCGTTCGAGGTCCAAAGGTTCTTTCCCTTTCGCTCGGTGTTATGTGCAATAACCTCGTTCGCCGCAGAAAGGATATTCTGGGTCGAGCGGTAGTTCTGTTCAAGGCGGACAACCTTTGCCCCGGGGAACTGGCGTTCAAAAGAAAGTATATTTTCGATTGTCGCCCCACGGAATTTATAGATGGACTGGTCATCATCACCCACTACGCAAAGGTTTTTGTTCTTTGCCGCAAGCATTGCCACAAGCATATATTGAACGTGGTTGGTATCCTGATATTCATCCACCATAATGTATTGCCAGCGGTTCTGGTAATATTCAAGCACTTCCGGATGGGTTTTGAAAAGACGCACCGTTTCACAAAGAAGGTCGTCAAAATCCAGAGCCCCCGCTTCGTGAAGCTCTTTCTGATACGCGGCATAAACCCTCGCGGTGACTTTCATGCGGTAATCGCCGTTTCGTTCCGCAAGGTTCGCCATATTCTGCGGATCCTCGAGCCGTTCCTTCGCGTGGCTTATGGCACCGAGCAGCGGCTTCGGCGGGAATTGCTTTTCCTCCATATTGAGGGTTTTAAGGCATTTTTTGACCACCCGAAGGCTGTCATCCGTATCATAGATAGTGAAGCTTTTCGGAAGGTCGATAAGCTCCGCATCACGGCGCAGAATACGCACGCACATACTGTGGAAGGTGGAAGCAAAAACATCCGCCGCTTCCATTCCAAGCCTTGTTACAAGGCGGTTTTTAAGCTCGTCCGCGGCTTTGTTGGTAACAGTTATGGTAAGGATATTCCAGGGGCGTACTCCCGTTTCGATAAGCCTTGCGACCCTTGCGATGAGAACGGTGGTTTTACCGCTTCCTGCGCCCGCAAGAACCAAAAGCGGGCCGTCTTTATGCAAAACCGCCTCCATCTGGCGCGGGTTTAATGAATCGTATGAAAAAGCCATTGATTGACCTCCGGTTATAATAAGCTAATTATATATAATACTATATATTTGTGAATTTTTCAAGCAACAAAAACCCTTACCCTTTCACCGTCGGGAACGCCGTCCCCGGCATTCTGCATATAAAACGGACCGTCGGGGACGACGGTCCCTACGATAAATTCACGATAGCTTCAAAAAAAGAGCCGCCCGAAGGCGGCCCCCAAGAAAAGAGAGAGAAAAGGAATAATCTTAATATCTATCCAACAAATACTTTATTTCCCATTCCATCTATTTTAAATTTATTGTAAATTCGAATTGTGTTTCCGCTTCCAAGAGGAATAAACGAAAAGTCCACAGTTACAATATCCCCTAAAAAAGTTGCAGCCCCACTCATTCGCCAATCTTGATTACAATAACTCTTATCATCATCTACATTTGATATAGTTGCCTTATCGCCATCATAGGTGAAATATACTGTAACCAAAACTTCGCCAACAGTAACTCCATAAACATTTTTGACAACATGATTATCTGTTTTACTTCCCGGTTTTACAAAATCAGGTTCAACATCCACTTCTTCGCCTGATGCCGCAAAAGCAAAAGAAGTTACCGAAAACATCATGCAAACCGCCAAAATTACTGCCAAAAATTTTTTCATATTATCCGTCCTTTCTGAAAATATAACAGTTTCTTATGCGTAAAACCTCAAATAAATTCCACATCGGACTCACCCCTTTCTTTGCTTTCTGTATCAATATTTATTATGTTTTATGGTAACGGTTTCTTTTAGAAGAGGTGCGTAATAATCATCACTCTCATAATATTCAACTTCAACGATAACATCGCCGTTTTCAGTTATCTCATATTCCGCCGTGTTGTAATTTGTGGCCACGCTGATCTTGCCCCATGTTTTGAACCCAAAACCGTCAACCGAAACGAACTTACCATCAGCTCCACGCTTTGCATACACATATACGGTGAAATTTTTATCTTCGACATATTCGGGATAACTATCATAAACCAATTCTGTTTTTCTTTCGTATTTCAGCGTTTCGGAATAATTCGTTCCGTCCTTGAAATAAACCTCGGTATCAACGCATATAAGCCCATCATCGTCAATATAGGGGTCTGACGTTTCGGCATAATCCACTTTATTGCTGAGCTTTCTCGGTATGGGCTGGAGTGAAATGCTTTGGCCCTCAAGCTCTTTGTTATAATATGTGCGGAACACCACCTGAACGGCGCCGTCCGACGTTTCTTCATAATATTTTATATATTCAATTTCTTCTTTTTCTTCTTCAACGGAATACGGAACAAATATCGGGAACATTCCGTTTTCAAAAGAATTTTTCGCCCCAAGATAATTCCAGCCGATTCTTATGATTTTCTCAAATTCAACCGTTACATAATCGCCCGAAATAAGCCTGTTGATATTTCCGGAACAATCCGCGTTTTCATCTGCGGCGGTAAAATGAATTTTATAGCGAAAATCCTTTCCGCTGATGTCATACTCAATAATTTCCCCGGTATATTCGGTTCCGTTGAGATACGCTTTTATTTCGCCCAAAGCACCTTCAATATCGCTTGCTAATCTGTCACCTTTCCAGTCCTCTATCCAAACCGGCTCTCCGTTAGAAACAGCCACTGGGGTAAGAATCATTTTGCCTTCTTCCCCGAAATCCCTCACCTTCGAAACCATATACATATCAAACTGTGTATCATCGCGACCATCTTGCTCTCCGTAAAAACAGTAATTTTCACAGATGATACCGAATCTTTCGAGCTCCGGGTCTGTTTCTGCGGTAGAAAGTTCGTTGACGGTGAATTTTCCGCTGTATTCGTCCTTGCCCGAAACGATTCTTGTGAAATCAAATTTTTCCGGATATCTCATGGCAAAGCCGTATCCGCCGTTTTCCATAAAATAAACGTCGCTTGTAAAATATCCCGCAACTGCAAGAACGGCCGCCGCCGCAATTCCCAAAATTCCGCCGAGCAGAATTTTATTCACCCTCTTTTTCTTGGGAAGGCTTTCTGCAACCTCTTTCGCATAATCCTTTGCGGATTCCCCGCGGATATCCGAGAGCTCCGCTCCGTTTTCCTGCGCCTCAACATAAATTGCCAAAAGGCTCTCGAGCGCATCGTCGCGCGCGGTTCCTGCCGCGGCTTCTTTTTCGATATATTTCTTTATCTCGTTAAAATCCTCTTCATAAATGCCTTTAAGCCCGTTCATCAATTTCACCTCCGCTTAAAATCATGTTTACCGAAGCATCAAGCGCCTTCCAGATTTCCTTGAATTTTGAAAGCTCCTCAAGCCCTTTTTCGGTGGTATTGTAATATTTTCTTGCCGGGCCGTTGGTTATCGGCACCTTTTCGCTTTGGATAAGTTCATCGCTTTCAAGGCGAAGCAAAAGCGGAAAAAGCGTTCCGTCACTGATATCCGTCATACCGAGGGCGCCGAGCTTTTTCGGTATTTCCTGCGAATAGAGCTTTTCCCTGCTCAAAAGCGCAAGAACACAGCCTTCAAGTATCCCTTTCATTATCTGAGTCCTGTTTATCAACTTAAATCCTCCTTTCGGTTACTTGTATTACAATTAACTAAGTTCATTGTAATACAAGTAACTGTTTTTGTCAATAGTTTTTTATTCCATAACGGAATAAAGCTATGTTCTCGTTTTTCCGATTTTCGGCATAAAAAAACTGTTCCGAAAATCGGAACAGTTTTTCTTTTATTATTCTTCCACTGGGAATTTATCAATAAGCTTCGCCGCAAATCTTCTGATAAGGTTTGCATCAAGGACGTTGACCTTTCCGTCGCCGTTGACGTCGCTTACCGCAAGCTGTCTTTCGTCGAAGTCTATGAGCTTTGCCGCGTAGCGGCGAACAAGGTTCGCATCAAGAACGTTGATATTTCCGTCGCCGTTTGCGTCGCCATACATAACGTCAAAACCTCCGAGAGCATCAATTTCTCTCGTTTCATAATAGTCGCAGTTTTCACAGTCACGGCGCTCCTCACCTTTTTC
>JAFUJP010000089.1 GCA_017473745.1 Oscillospiraceae bacterium | reverse complement strand
ATTGAAAACCGTTGCCGGCTCCGAACGGCGACGGTGGAGATTAGAAACCTCCGTTCGTTCAGTGGTGAGTTTATTCCCCCTTGAGGGGGAGTCGCTCGCGGGAGCGAGCGGGTAGGGGTGAACGTGTTTCTTTGCGGTCTTACCGCGTTTCTTTGCACGAGCAAAGAAATGGGGTAAGTATTAAAAAGAATCCCCCAGTCATTTGCGAAACGGAACGGTCGAGACCGTTCCCGACAGTCGATTAGACGATAACGGCAGGCGGAACAGGGTTTGCCCTCATCCGTCACGCCTTTGGCGTGCCACCTTCCCCCGAGGGGAAGGCTTTAAAGCGCTTCGCGTTCTTGGTTTGCCCTCATCAACCGCACCCGTGGTGTGACACCTTTCCTGATAGGGGAGGCTTTAGATTTGATATTTTTCAACTTTGTGCAGAAGCTTTACGTCAACAAGAGCATCGGTGAGGGTGCCGTTTTCGGTGAATTCTTCGCTGAAGATTTTTCCACTTTCGCGAATCTGGGCAGAAACAGAACCATCGGAATAGGGAATGAGCAGATTCATTCTTATCTGGCTTGGGGGAAGCATTTTTGCGAGTTTTTTGAGCATCTCGTCGATTCCGTATCCCGTTGCGGCGGAAATGAGCACGCAGTCCTCTGTGCAGATGGGAAGTTCTCCCTCGAGGAGGTCACATTTGTTGAGCACGTTGAGCATGGGGCTTTTATCCGCTTTGAGGCTTTGGAGAAGCTCGCGGGTCACAATGGTCTGGGAATCCGCTTCGCCGGAAGAAATATCGCATACGTTGAGAAGGATATCCGCCTGAATAGTTTCTTCGAGGGTGGATTTGAACGCTTCAACAAGATGGTGGGGAAGGCGGCGAACAAATCCGACGGTATCGACCAGCATGATGCTGCGCCCGTCGGGCAGTTCAAGACTTCTGGCGGTGGGGTCAAGGGTGGCAAAAAGCTTATCCTCGGAAAGAACGCCCGCATTGGTAAGGCGGTTGAGCAGAGTTGATTTGCCGGCATTGGTATAGCCGATGATCGCGGCAGTGATAACGCCCTCTTTCTTTCTTCGGGAACGGATAAGTTCGCGGTTGGCGGCAAGTTCTTCGAGCTTGTGTTCGAGGGTTTCTATGCGGCGCCGAATATGGCGGCGGTCGCTTTCAAGCTTGGATTCGCCGGGGCCTCGGGTGCCGATTCCGCCGCCAAGACGGGAAAGGTTTTTGCCCATTCCTTCAAGGCGGGGAAGGCGGTATTTATACTGAGCAAGTTCGACCTGCAAACGACCCGCGCGGCTTTGAGCACGGGCGGCAAATATATCAAGTATGAGCATGGTGCGGTCGATAACACCGAGGCCGGTGGCCTCCTCAAGGTTGCGGATATTGGCAGCGGTGAGTTCGTGGTCGAAAATGAGGATATCGGCATCATTTGCTTCGGCGATTTCGCGGATTTCGTCTATCTTGCCTTTGCCGATGATGGTGGCGCGGTCATAATCCTTGCGAACCTGAATGACTTTTGCAATGACTTCTGCGCCTGCGCTTTCGGCAAGCTCTTCAAGTTCATCTATTGAAACTTCGGCATCCCATTCGCCGCAGTCTGCGGCAACAAGAATGGCGCGCTGGGGTTTTGTTTCATTTTCTATTTCAAACATATTTTCTCCTTGGGTGATAAATAAAGACCCGCCGCACTTTTTCTGTCGCGGCGGGTGCTGGGGGTGGGTTTATCTGAGATAGGTTATCATTTCTTCAAGGGGCTTGCGTTTTTTGCTTCTGATTTCGCCATCGGCAGGATAGCCCATTGCAATAACAAGAGCGATGGATTTGGGGCTTGGAATACGGAAATTTGCTTTGAGTTTTTCTTCGTTGAAAACGCCGAGAATGCAGGTTCCGACGCCGAGCTCGGTTGCTTCGAGACAGAAATTTTCGACCGCGAGGCCGATGTCATACT
>JAFUJP010000088.1 GCA_017473745.1 Oscillospiraceae bacterium | reverse complement strand
GAGGTGTTTCTATGCAAACACGGAAATTAGCGGACAAACACCTCATCACCGCCTTCGGCGGAGCTTCTCCTCAAGGAGAAGCCTGCCCTCCGGGAATCCTTTTTAACGGGCGGACACATAGGTCCGCCCCTACGACGCGTTCTTAAATAATCCCTCATCCACCGTGCCTACGGCAACGGTCCCCCTTCCCCTCTGGGAAGGCATATAAACAATAATTCCCCTTCATTTTTTGTAAAAAAGGAGCACGCTTCGGCTGAAGCGTGCTCCTTTGGGATTACCTTGCGGTAAATTTATTATTTTCTTTTGCCGAGAACAAATGCTGCGGCAGCAAGAACTGCGATGGCAGAAACTGCGGAGGTTGCTTTTACCGGTGCACCGGTTTCGGGGTTGCCCTCGTCATCGGTTCTTCCGGTATAAACTCTTTCAATAAATCCGCAATCCGGGCAGGTGCGTTCGCTGTATGCGCCCTTGTCTTCCCACTTGGTCCAGTCATGTTTATGAGTGGAGCCGGTGGAACCGGAACCGCCGCCGGTACCTTCGGTCCATTTTGCGGTGAAGGTGGTGTTTCTGTAAAGACGGTAGGAAGAATCAAGTTTAACTCCGTCTTCGTCATACCAGCCTTCGAAGGTATAACCCTCTCTGGTCGGGATCTGAACAGGAGAAATTCCGGAACCGAAAGGATAGCCCTTTACGGGATGTTCAACTTTGCCGCCGTTGGCGTCATAGTTTACGGTAACATAAGCATAATCACCCACAACAACATCTTTTCTGTCGCGGATACGGATTCTGGGTGCGGGGCCGTCAAAGCTGTTGTCATAAGAAGCAAGGCCGGTCACGGTAACATCCGCACCGATTGCAATGTTTTCAACGTCATAGGAAGTGGTGATATAACCGTCGATGAATACTCTTACAACGTTGTCGTTGTCATAATCTTTTACATAGATAGTCTGGATAAGTCCGTTTTCGTATTCATAATTGGTTATGATGCCGTTGACGGTGATAAGTTTGCCGAGAACGCTTCCGTCGTTGACCTGTTCGGGAGTTACCTTTTCGGGTTCAACGGTGCCTTCGCCGATAACTTCGATATCGGTTACTGCAATCTGTCTTTCGCCGTTATAAGAGCTGGTAGTACCGGTGATGCGAACTTTATCGCCGATCTTATAATTGCCCGCAACGGGGAATGCGTTGATGCCGCCGGTTTCGTCCTGAACATAGATGCAGTCGAAGAATGCGGTGTCTTTGTCATAGCCGGATGCGTTGGAGGTCACAATACCTTCGATGGTGTATTTAACGCCTTCATCGGGCTGTGCCTGAACTTCCGCGATAGGAGTTACGGTCACAGGATTGATGTATGCAAGAAGGTTTTCGCAGATCTTATAGTTGGAATAGTTCTTTTCGGAACCGCTGTCTTCGATGGTGGCCTGTACCTCGAAGTTGGACATGAATGCCGCGCCGGAAACAATGATAAGTCCCTTGCCCTCAAGCTGTTCGGAAGCCATGATCATAAGTCTTTCGTCGCCTTCGGGGCTGGTGTATTTATACATGGAATCGCCGCCGAGACCGTCGCTGTCAACGTCAACGGAATAGGTTCCGCTGTGGCCGAATACAACGGGAGCAACGGTGGAAGAAAGGGTTCCGCCAACGGTATAAACGGAAGCGCCGCCGTAATGGCTGAACACTTCGGTATAAAGTCTGTCGTGCGGGTTTTCGGGGTCAACTTCAACGCCTTCGGTAAGGAAGCTTTCGCCATAGGTGTTGAAGTAAAGGCGATATGCCTGGCCGCCGTTGTAATCATCGTCATAAGTTGCGTCGTCGCCGATTCTGAGGGAAGAACCAAGAGCTTCGAGAACTGCGTTCTGGGTTGCCGCCATATGTTCTTCGGGTTTCATGTTGGCGATGCTTTCAACTGCGGGATAGTTTTCGTAATGGTCGGACCAGCCGGCGAGAATTACGATGCCGCCGTTTTCGTTGAATTCAACGATTGCAGCGATTTCCTCATCGGTATAAACCTTGAGAGGATCGGAAGCCTGTGCTTCGGAAGATCTTCTGGAAGGAGCGGTAAGGATAAGTGCTTTATATTTGGGGTTGGAGCATGCGGCGATAAGATCTTCGCTTTCGTAAATGGTTACGGTGCGAACTCCGTATTCCGCTGCAAGCTCGCTGAAGTTGCCCATGTTATCTTTATAGTTGCCGTTTACGTATTCGTTATAGTGAGAAGCGTCGATTCCGATGTAAACAAGTTTGCTTGCATCCTGAACATCGAGCTCGATATCCATGGTGAATACATATTCAACACCTTCAAGTTCAACAACAGCGGTTACGGTAACGGTGGTGAGTCTTTCGGCCTCGGGGGTATATGCAAAGTCAACCGCAAGAGTTCCGGAAGCAGGTAGGGTGTATCCGGTAACGTCAAGACCGATGGTCTGGCTGCCGTTGGTGGTGTAGGTAAGGGATTTTACAGTTGCTTCGGTGGTTTCGCTGTTGAAAAGGGTGGTTGTGATAGTAAGCTCTTCGCCGGTAACAGGGGTGCTGGTGGTGGTTGCAACGCTGGAAATACCGAGCTTGAGGCTTTCGCCTACCCAAACAGGGGCGGTTACTGCAAGGTCGCCGTCGCCTTCGGTAACTCTGATGTAGTAATAGCTGTAATCGGGATCGATCTCTGCGCTGAGTGCGCCGTCCGCAAGGTCTGCGGGGTCATCCCAAGTGTATGCTACCTTACCGGAGTTAACGATAACTTCAACTTTGCTGATGGAATCGGAAGTATCCGGATCATATACGGTTACTTCGATATTGAGTTTTTCCGGAACTTCCTCGATTACGGAACCGAGAAGCATTCCGTTTACGGTATAGCCGATTTCAAGGTTTTTATCTTCGGTGGAATACATACGCATTGCGCGGATAGCTTCATAGATGCCTTCTTCGGTGAAGTTATCGGTAAGAACTACGTCACGGGCATCGTTTGCGTTACCCCATTTACCCTTGTGGTTATCCTGGTTGTTGGTCGGAGCAACGTGCCAGCCTTTATCAAGGGCCATGGTGTAGTATTCATAGCTGGGATAATAACCGCCTGCGCCTACCTGACCTTCGCCGTTGCCGACCTCGACCATCTGGATGCGGGTGTCAATAAGAGCATCCCAATATGCGAAATCGGTGAAAGTTCCGAAAGTGGAACCCGGGTGGTTGAACTGGCTGAGGGAATCAACGCCCTCTGCCTGGCTGAGAAGTGCATAGTATGCCTTCATGCCGGCGTCGTTGGTCTTGTTGTTAAGGGTGGTATTGTTTCTGGAAACGATACCTTCGGTATTGAAGGTGTTGATATGGCCGGGGCCGCCGGACCAGGTCATTTCAAAGCCGCCGATGGCAATAACGTTGCTCTGGCTTGCGTTGAATTCAGCGATGGTGCCTTTGTATTCGCTCCAAAGGGTCTGGCTGTCTGCGGTCATAAGGCTTGCATCATAAAGGGATTCTTCGGGGTTTGCCGCGCCGGAAGCATCGAAATAGTTGGAGTGGTCGGTAAATGCCACGAAATCAACGTTTGCGGAATCCGGAAGATTGAGGATATAATCAAGAGCTGCTTCAAGCGAGCCGGAACCGTCGGAATAGGTGGTATGGCTGTGGAGCTGGCCGAAATAGAGCTGATACTGTGCTTCGCCGACTATGAAGCTCCAGTTTTTCTGTGCTTCTTTGCCGTCTGCACGAACAACGGTTACGGTAACGGAAGTTCTGCCGTCTGCAAGATCCTCGGAAGGAGTATAAGTTACTTTTTCTCCGTCATAAACAGCTTCGACTTCCTCGCCGTTAACGGTCATGGTAACGGTGGCATCTTCGCCTGCGTTGGTGATTTCAGCAGAAATAACGGGGCGTTTATCCTCGCCGGTCTGGCTGTTCGCCGCGGGAGAAACTTCGCCGATGCCGGGTTCGTCGATGATTTCAAAACCTGCCATTTCACCGAACATATGTCCGGTGTTGTCTTCTGCGGTAATATCAAGAACAATTCCTTTGCCGCATTCTGCGATAACGTCTTTGGAAACGGTTACGGTATATTTGCCTTCGCCGTCGGGTCCGGCAAGAACTGCCGCACCGGGGATTTCCCTGCTTTCAGAACCGTCGCCGGTGGGATCGGCATAAACGGTAACAACGATATCGCCTTTAAGTCCGAATACCGCGTCAACAGTAAAGGTGACGACCCAATCCTGTCCCGCATAGGGGTTTTCGGCTTCAAGAACTATCCGAGGATCGTTTACGATACCTGCGCTGACGTTTACGGATTCTTCAACAGGATAGAAGAAGAATTCATAGATATCGTAATCGGTTACGTTATACATGCTGTAGGTTTTATAGGAATCCGCATAGTATTCAAGATACTGGCTGTAGGTTCCGTTATATTTTGCGGTTCTGCTTTCAAGGTTCCAGCCGCCGGATTTTCCTTCGTGGAGGATCCAGTCAGCATCGTCGGAAGCTTCCTGGGTATAGAAAGCGTTGTTGCCGGTGCCGTTGGAGCAGAGCCAGCCATAGGTTTCGTTATAGAAACGGTAATATTCGCCGTTTTTGGAAACAGTGAAAATAACGGCTCCGTTTTCGGGGAACGCTTTTCCGTCAAAGATTTCAGCAAGTGCGTTTTCGATGGACTGAGTATCGTTTTCAGCCGCAAGAACGCCCTGTGCGGAAAGGTTATAGATAACAACTTCGTCGCCTTCTGCGGGAAGATTGCTGTCTGCAACCTCTTCAGCGGGGGTGAATTTAAGAGCAAACATACCTTCGCTGCCGGAATTGATATAGTTATATCCGCTCCAGTTGTTTTTGGAAGCATACCATTCGATATATGCGCCGCGAACATCGTTCTTTACGTAGTAAAGGCCGTTGCCTGCATCTTCAAAAACCCATTTGTCGTTCTTTTCGCCAAGGGTAAGGCTGGAATAAGAATCTGCCATCGCAAGGTTCTTGCCGTTATAAGAAATTGTGATGGTTCCGTCATCGTTGTTGGTAACGGTCCAGATTTCGGTGCTGCCGTAGCCGGAAAGTTTTTCGCCGTCTTCGGTTACTTCAACGCCTTTGTTGTAATATCCGGTATATTCGGAAGAAAGGGACATATTGTATGCCGGTGCCCAGATGACATAGTCGCCGTCGGGAACTGCGTATTCTTCGGGCTCGACATATACGGTAAGGGTGAGGTCATCAAGCTGTGCATCGGAAGGTTCCGCATAGATTCCGTAGGAACCGTAGCCGGTGTCATAGGAGAGATACTTTGTTTTTTCAACGTTCACAATGCGGTAAGTGCCGTCGGCATT
>JAFUJP010000087.1 GCA_017473745.1 Oscillospiraceae bacterium | reverse complement strand
CAATGCGCCGGTGGCCGCCCTTCCCCGCCGTAAAAGCAGCCGGCTCAAGCGGTGCTTGAGTTTTGGGAATTCAACAGATGATTTATTTCAAAAATGCCGCTGTGCTGATATAATCGGACTTGCCGAAAGGCTCCGGAGCTTTCAACTAAAAACAGCACAAAGCAGGAGGCAGAAAATATGTTTGATATAGCAAAAATTGCAAAGAAAATAAAAGAAACCCGTATTGCAAAAAATATGACCCAGGGCGACCTTGCGGACCTTATGGGGGTAAGCTATCAGGCCGTTTCAAACTGGGAAAGGGGCAATTCCATGCCCGATATCTCAAAGCTCGAGGATCTTTGCGGCTTCCTCGGCATAAGCGTCGGAGAACTTCTGGGTATCGAAAACAAAGGAACCGCCGCGGTTGAAAAGGTCATCGAAAACAAAGAAGATCTTTCCTTTGATGAGATTGCCGAAGTCGCGCCCATCATGCCGCCGAAGGTTCTGAAAGAAAAAACCGAAAACGCCAAAAAGAAAACCGAAAATTTCAGTTTTTCTTCCCTTTCAGAAATCGCGGAATTCCTTGACGCGGATTATCTTTCCGAAGTTATTCACGAAGCCCTTTCCACCGCCGACGAAGCCCTTAAAAGCCTTGACGGGCTTTTCAATATAGTCGAATATCTTCCTGATGAAGCCATTCGCGAAGCCATCGAAAATGCCGATGAAAAAGGGCTTGATTCCGTTGCGGATTGCATCGAGGATATCGACGACGAAAACATTGACCTTTTCGCCGAAAAATGCCTTAAAATGAACCGTTTTGACCTTATTTTGCGCACCGCGGAATTCCTTCCTGATGAAACCCTTGAAAAAATTGCGGAATACTGTTCCGCCAACGAAAAGCTTCCTGAGCTTTTCGGAATAGCCGAATTTCTTCCGGACGAAGCTTATACGGCCATTCTCAAAAATGCCGAAGCGAAGGATCTTTCTGCGCTATTCGGGTTCATTGATTATTTCGATGACGATTCCGCCGTCCTTTTCGCGGAAAAATGCCTTGAATTTGATAATTCCGAAATTATAATCGAATCTGCGGATAGTCTTCCTGATGAAGCATTCGATAAAATCGTTGACGATTGGCTTTCAAAAGGCAAGTTTAACGAACTCAGCCACATTTACAAATATCTCGAACAGCATCAGCTCAAAAAAATCGCAAAGGCCTTTCTTGAAAAAGGCAAATCCGAAAATCTTTCGGAAGTTTCGGAATATCTGTGATAAAATACACCCTGCGAAAAAAATCCGCAGGGTGTGTTTTTATAAGATAAATTATTGTTTAGGTTAAAGGCCCCCTTGCCTGTGCGGTGCTGTCCAAATCTCCGATTTGGCTAACGGCACCCATGCAAAGCCGTTCCCCTACGGTTTGAAGATTATTGCATTTTCAGTGTAGGGCGGGGGTCCCTGAAGGGATTACTTCGCACTTCGTGCTCAGGGCACCCGCTCCCGCCGTAAACCCTGTCAAATTTTGATGTGCGCTCCGCGTTCTTGGGTTACGGAACGGTCAAGACCGTTCCCTACAATGGAATGGCGAGCCGCCATAGTCGAGCT
>JAFUJP010000012.1 GCA_017473745.1 Oscillospiraceae bacterium | reverse complement strand
GCCCCGAGCACGAAGTGCGAGGTAATCCCTTCAGGGACCCCCGCCATACACTAAAATGGCGACAAACTGCAAACCGTAGGGAACGGTATTTATCTGACACCCCAAATCTTTGATTTGGCTGGTGGAAGATATGCTTTAGCTGACCGTTCCGTTCCGCGAAGCGTTTAGCCCCCTTGTCAAAGGGGGCTGGATTTTCATTCGCTTGCGAATGAAAAGATTGGGGGATTCCAACCCCGTCCAACTTGTGAATATCGGCAAATGTAATACTTACCCCATTTCTTTGCTCGTGCAAAATCCCTCCTCCGCCGTCTTCGACGGTCCCCCTCCTCCTCCGAGGAGGTTTGTACCGTCGCCGCCCGGAATCGGCAATGTTTCCTCTTTTGCCTTTTAAGCCCGGTTATTTTTACGCCGTCAGAAAAAAGAAAAAAGAGCACCTCTTTACGAAGTACTCTCAAAAGGGAGCCTTTTATCTTGCTGTTGGGATTTTCGCGGAAAACTGTTGCAATTCGACACTAAAGGTTTACAAATTATGTGTTGATGAATATAATTGAATGGTATTATTTTCTTGCAAAAATCGGAGGAAAAAGCTTGAAGATACTGGCTGTTTTACTTATTGTTCTGGCGCTTTTCGGCTGTGCCCCGGCGAACCCGACCCTTTCCGATAATGTATCGGATCCCGCTTCGGAAGTTCAGGAACCCGAAGTTCCCGAAGAAACGAACACAAAAGAACAGAAACCGGAACCGGAGCCCGAACCGAAACCTACGGAGGTAAAATTCACTCCGCCGGTGAATTCTTCGCCGAAGGCGGCTGTTATGCGCTATTTTTCGGCCCTTTATGATTCTTATATTGCGATGCTTCCGGTGGATATTTCGCCTATAATTGACCTTGATTACGAGATGATGCAAAACGTGCTCAACTGGAACGATCTTCTTGCAATGCGAAGAAGGCTTATTGCCGAAAACGGCTATTGCTACGTTGAAACCGAGCGTTTTGATTACGAAATCGAGTATATAAAACAGCGTGACCTTGATGACGAGCGGATGTATTACGTCGATCTTTCGGATTACGGCAAGAATGCAACGGTTCTGCATTTCGTCATAAAAGGCGAAGAGGGGAAGGCCTATCCTCCTATTTTTGCCCTCAATTCCCAGCATTCGGTGATAGTTACCGAAGAAGACGGGCAATATAAAATTGCCTATCATTATTTTCCCGGTTCCGAAGGCAAGTTCCAGAACGACCTTCCGGTGGAGCCGATGACGGAGGAAGAAATTTCCGCCCTTCTGGCCGAAGAATTTGCCGCCGGAGAGGGATTTGAACCGGAAGAACCAAAATATGACCGTGTTTACGATGCCGAAGCGGCGGTCGCCTATGCCCTTGAATACTGTGAAGAACGCAACACTGATTTTTATTTCGTCGGCGACTGGTACGGAAACTGTATGAACTTCACATCCCAGTGCGTTTGGGCGGGTTTTAAGACGGATGGAGAAACTCCGAAAAATTACGAGGGCATGAATTATGAATGGTACTGCGGAAAAGGCGGCGGAACTCTTATCTGGACCAGCGTAAGCCGATTCTGGAACTGGATTCAGGAAGAAAAAAGCGAAATGCAAACGGCGGTTTTCTATAACGTGGAACAGGTTAAGGCGGGGGATATAGTCAACATCGGTTCCTATGCCTGTTTGCAGGAGGAAAAATATACCCACGCCCTTGTGGTGGTGGATGAAGAAAGGCTTATCCTTGCCCAAAACAGCCCCGCAAATTTTATTTATTATTCAGACCTTGCAAACAATTATTCAAGGTTCATAAGGCCGGTTTCTCTTAACGCATGATATGCAAAAAAACAAAAGCCCTTTTGCCGAAAGGCAAAAGGGTTTTTTAAGTTGTCATAATTTCTCTTGCGTAATCGCTTATTTCTGCGGTTTTGTGTTCACGGATAAATTCCACCGGAACGACCCCTTTTATTTCAAAATAAACGTCGCATTTTTTCCAGAAAGGCTTTTTGAATATTTTATCGGAATTTTTTATATATGTAACGAGAACAGGGCAATCCGCCTTTTTCGCAATGCGGAAGGCGCCGTGGCGGAATTCCAAAAGCTCGCTGCTTTTGCTGACCCAGCCTTCGGGATAGATCCCCACGGCACAAACGCCGTCGCTGATAAGTTCGGCGGCATTGTTGATGGTTTTGAGCGCTTCGCGGTTGTTCTCTCTGTCGATGGCGAGGCAGGCTGTTTTATAAAGAAATTTATTCGCTATGGGATAGGAATAATTTTCTTTTCGGCTGATAAAAGCAAGGTGGTGCTTTTTGAAAAGAACTATTGCGACGGCGGGGTCTATCCACGCGATATGGTTGCAGACGAGAAGAAAACGCGAATTTTCCGGAAGATGTTCTTTTCCGCTGAAATGGATGCGCACCCGCATAATGCGAAGCACAAGATACGCCGTTTCGGAAAGAATGTGATAAAAATATCTGTTTTGGCGGTGAATGGGTTTGTTTGTGTTCACAAAGAACGAAAGAAAAGCGCAATAAACGATATAGGCAAGCAGACAAAGTATAAAAACGTTTATAAATACAAGCACCGCTATCCATGGCCAGAACCACCGGTCGAGAATGCCGTAAACCATAACAGTTGAAGCGGCAATAAATATGCTTGCAAAAAGAATTAAATAAAAAAGCATAATATCCCTCCATCTGTGATGATTCTATGATAATTGTAGCACAATTAAACAAAGAATGAATCAACAGACGTTGAAATTATGCTTTTAATATTTTTTATCTGTTATATTTTCTGTCTTCCTCGATAAGAAGTTTAAGGGCTTCGACGGCAACACGAACGGAATTTTCGGTATTTTCGCTCATATCCTGGTCAAGGCCGGCGGCTTCGCGTTCCTGATTCCATACAACGTGGAAGCATGAACCGGTGCGGCAGCCAAGAGCGGCGGAAACAACGAACAAAGCGGCGGATTCCATTTCGCTGGCTTTTACGCCGAGGCGCTTCCAGCTTTCCCATTTATTCAAAAGCTCGTAATAAACGGGGGATTTTTCGGGGCTGTGCTGGCCGTAAAAGCTGTCTTTGTTCTGAACAACGCCCACATGAAGGGGAAGTTCAAGGTTCCTTGTGGCGTTTACAAGGCAATTGGTGACGTCGAAATCCGGCACGGCGGGGAATTCGATGGGAGCATATTCCATAGAGGTATGTTCATAGCGGATAGCGCCGGTTGCAACAACGATATCGCCGGATTTTACGTCGAGGTCGATGCCGCCGCAGGTTCCGGTGCGGATAAAGGTATCGGCACCGCACTTATGGAGCTCTTCCATGGCGATGGAAGCGGAAGGCCCACCGAT
>JAFUJP010000086.1 GCA_017473745.1 Oscillospiraceae bacterium | reverse complement strand
TTTATGAGCGATAATTTAAGACCGCTTTCGTTTGAAAAGCTGATGGGACTGCTGATCGAGGAACACAACGCGACGGGCAGTATCTTCGGCGTTAAGGATTTTTATAAAGCGGGAAGAGCACGCCTTCCGATTTTCGGTATGCGTATTGAAAACCCGGTGGGCCCTGCGGCCGGCCCCATAACCCAGACAGCGCAGGGTATCATCGCGGCGTATCTTTCGGGCGCAAGATTCTTTGAACTCAAAACCGTTTTTCCCGATGCGGAAAAATCCGAAAAGCCAAGCGCTTCCGTCGGTGACAGAACCTATTCTTCCGAACATCCTTCGGAACTTTCCGTCGCGGAAGCCTTCGGCGAATATGTCAAGGCGTGGTATGCAATAAAGCTTATCAGCACGGCTTTTGAGCTCGGCGTGCCGGAAGGCTTTGTTTTCAATATGTCCCTTGGCGGAACTCTCGAGGATCTTAAATCCGACAAGATGAACAGCTTTATTGAAGGACTTAAATCCGCCGAATACACCCAGGTCTGGCGCGAATGTGAAAACTGGGCAAGGGCGCACATGGATGAGCTTGACGGCATAGACAATACATATCTTTCGGATATCAGCCCGAGAGTCTGCACCTCTGCCGTTTTTGTTCCGAAGGAAGGGCTTTCTGCCGCTGAAATCGAAGAAGCGGCGGCGTATCTTATCGAAGAAAAACGCCTTCATACTTTTGTAAGATTGAGCCCCGACCTTCTCGGATATTACAGCATCCGCGGGATTCTCGATATAAACGGATATGACGATATAGAAATAAGCAAGGAGCGCATGGAAAAAGGCGCCCTTTATGACGAACTTAAACCCGCATTCCTTCGCCTTCAGAACAAGGCGGATATGAACCGCCTTGAATTCGGAGTAAAAGTCTGCGACGGGCTTATTGTTGAAAGCGCAAAGAAAACCCCCATCAAAGAAGGACGCCTTACGGGAAGAGCGCTTTTCCCCATTGCGTTTTCACTTGCGGAAAAGATTGCGAATGATTTCGGCGGCGGGCTTCGCATCTGTTTTGCGGGGGGCGCGGATTATTACACCGCTTCGAAGCTCTTTAATGCCGGAATCTGGCCCGTAACAGTTGTATCGGATATAATCAGACCCGGCGGTCTTAAACGCTTCAAGCAGCTTGCGGATGACGTTTCAAAATGCGATTACGCCCAGTTCTCGGGAATCCTCACTTCCGATCTGCCCGATATCGAAAAAGACGTTTATACCGGCGGAAGATATAAAAATATTCCCGGGGCGGAACCGAAAAAGGCAGAAGGCCCCATCCCGCATATCAACTGCACAAAAGCGCAGTGCAGGGCGGTTTGTCCGCTGGGCGCGGATATTCCGCTTATTATGCGCCTTATCAAAAACGGCAGAAGCCTTGAGGCACTGCGCGTTATCTTTGAGCGCAACCCAATGCCCTTCACCGTTGAAAGCCTTTGCAGCCACCCCTGTATGGACGGCTGTTCCAGAAGGTTCTATGAATGTCCGCTGAACATCAAAGGCGAAAACTATCAGGCGGCAAAAAACGCCTGTTTCGATCTTCTTGACGAAACGGAACTTAAATCAAGGGCGGGCGCAAAAATCGCTGTGGTGGGCTGCGGCCCCGCGGGACTTTCCACGGCCTGCTTCCTTGCGCGCCAGGGCGCGAATGTTACAATCTTTGATAAAGAATACCGCCCGGGCGGCGCAGTTACAAAATATATCCCCAAATTCCGCATTGACGATGCGGATATCGAATGGGATGCCACGCTTATTCAGGCTCTCGGAATCGAGATGGAACTTGGGGTCGAGGTCACTTCCCTCAGGGAACTGCGCGAACAGGGCTTTGAAAAAATCGTTCTTGCCATCGGCGCCGGGAAGCAAAAGCATCTTAAATTTGCCTTCGGCAAAAACGTTTCTGCGCTTGAATTCCTTGAAAACTGCAAGAGCAAACCCGAAGAAACGGAAGAAACCGTTATGGGCAACGTCGTAGTTATCGGCGGAGGTCATACCGCCGTTGCCGCTGCGAGATGTGCCAAGAAGTTTGCTTCCGTTGACAGGGTGACCCTTGTTTTTGATAAGCCCGAAAGCGAAATGACCGCTTCCATGGACGAAATCATCGCCATGAAAAAGGAAGGCATCTTTGTTGCGCCTAATCTTATTCCGAGCGGTGTTAGAAGCGGACAGCTTCTCTGCCACGTTTCCGAGCTTGGCGAACCGGATGAGAAAACAGGTGTAAGACCCGTTCTTGATACCGGTAAGAAAGATAAAGTTCCGGCGGATATCGCCATCAACGCCACCGGGGAGGAAATGGACGACACCCTTCTCGAAGAAATGGACAGCGCCACCTATCTTGTGGGCAACGCGGGCTTTAACCGCACCGAGGATATAGCAAAAGTTATTGCGGATGCACAAAAGCTTGCCAAAAAGATAGCCCACTTCCACTGTGACAAATATCTTCCGGATAACGAAACGGAGGACCGTTCCTTCCTTGAAAAGCGCGGAAAGCTTTGTGCGGACTGCAAAAAATGTTCCGAGGGCGAAAGATGTCTTGAATGTGACACGGTCTGTGAATTCTGCGCGGAAGTTTGCCCCAACAGGGCAAACCGGGTGATAAAACTTTCGGACGGCAGCAGACAGATTATCCATATCAACGATTTCTGTGACGAGTGCGGGATCTGTGCGGATTGCTGCCCCTATGACGGAGCGCCTTATAAAGAGAAATTCACCCTCTTCCTCGACGAGGAGGATTTCAAAAAGAGCGGAAACGACGGTTTCTACGTTACAGGCGAAGCAAACAACTGCCGCTTCAGATACGAGGGAAAAGTTTTCAAATATGACCCCATAAACGGCCCCATGGGCACGATTCCGGACGAGATACGCGAGATGTGCGGTATAATAATGAAACGTTATCCGAGGCTTTTAAAAGTCTGGTAAACCGCATAAATAAGCCAAAAATTGAACTTTTGGCGCAGCAAAAATCCTTGAAAAAACAATAAAATCCAGCCAAAAAACGGGCAGGGTAGGGCAAACCCCTATTCTGCCCGTTTTTGCGCATAATCGTGCGGCACACAGTATTTTTTTTATAAAAACAATTAAAAATAACGATAAAGTTAATATTAAACATTTTTGAAATAAAATGTTGAAAAGTTAAATCATTTTGAAAAAAATCATAATTTTCTCTTGACAACAGTGTATAATATACAGTATAATCCGAAATGGATAACAATATTTTCAAAAGGCGGAAAATTTTTGCCGCAAAAAGGCAAAAATAAAATGAAAATCCGCCTGTTCCGGCGAAAAATTTTTAATTTTTCGCTTTGTTTGCTATCCGCAAAAATGGCTTTATTAAGCCAAAAAACGCTGTTTATCGGGAGGTGGGGAAAACTTGAGCGACGACGAAATTATTACCGGTTTTGTTTCGGAACTTCGGCGCGGAACCGTCGTTTTGGGCGTTCTTAATCAGCTTTCCTCGCCGAAATACGGCTATTCTCTCGGCCAGGAGCTGACAGAAAAGGGCGTTCCGGTGGACGGAAACACGCTGTATCCTCTTTTGCGAAGGCTCGAAAGCCAGGGACTTCTTAAAAGCGAATGGGATATGAGCGAAGGCAAACCCAGAAAATATTATGTTCGAACCGCCAAGGGCACAAAAATCAACGCCCAACTGCGTGATTACTGGATAGAAACCGTTGTGAATATATCCACGCTGATGAAGGAAGAATAATATGGATAAATATAAAGAAAAAGATGACATTCGCGAAAACGAAGCGGATAAAGATAAGATCTGCGGCAGAAACGCCGTTATCGAGGCGATAAAATCCGGCAGAGAAATTGACAGGATCATGGTTGCCAAAGGCGCCACGAACCTCGGCAAGCTTTACGCAATGGCAAAGGATGCGGGAATTCCGGTCAAGGAGGTTGCCCCCATCAAGATTGACGAAATGGCCGCCGGCGCAAACGCCCAGGGGGTTGTTGCAATGGCCGCCGCGCATAAATACGCAACTGTTGATGAAATTTTCGCCCTTGCGGAAGAAAGAGGCGAACCGCCCTTTATCATTATTGCCGATGGGCTTGAGGACGGGCATAATCTCGGCGCGGTTATCCGCACCGCGGAATGCTGCGGTGCCCACGGCGTAATTATTCCGAAACGCAGAAGCGTTGGATTGAACTACGTTGTCGCAAAAACCAGCGTCGGCGCGGTGGAATACGTTCCCGTTGCAAGGGTCACAAACATTGCCCGAACCATCGACGAGCTTAAAGAGCGCGGAGTTTGGATATTCGGCGCGGATATGGATGGCGAAGCCCTTTGGTCCGCGGATCTGAGCGGTGCGGTCGGACTTGTGGTCGGGGCGGAAGGAGAAGGAGTCAGCCGTCTTGTAAAGGAAAAATGCGACTTCGTTGTATCTCTCCCCATGCGGGGAAAAATCGAATCTCTCAATGCTTCGGTTGCGGCATCGGTTATGATGTATGAAGTAACAAGACAAAGACTCGGCATCAAAGCAAGATAATCAACATTGTATAAATAAAATAAAGGGAAGGGGAACGAAATGGCAGGAAACGGATATTCGGTTGACGACATCCTTGAAGAGATCAGGCGCAAAAAAGAAAACGGCGCCGCCAAGGCAACCGATGCGGAAACAAAAGGCGGTTCTTCGGAACCGAAGGGCGATTTTTTTGAAATGCGGCAAAAAAATATCCAGCCCGAAAAAGAAAAGGAGCCGGAGGCTCCCACTTATACCAAAAAATTCAAGGATGAGCCCATAACCACAAGGACCATCCAGGTTGACGATACTCTTTCGGAATATTTCGGTGCGGCTTCCGGCTGGAAGAACGGCAAAAAGACCAAGAAGCAGAAGGAAGAAAGTATTTCTTCAAAGGTAAACGTTGCCCCGGCGCATGAAAGCACCAAAAAGAAAATAGATTCCTACGTTCCGAAGGATTTCACCATGCACGGGGATGAACCCATAAGCGGCTTTATTAAAAAAGCCGCGGAAGAGGTTAAACCTGCGGAAGAGATAAAGCCGGCGGCGGAGGAAATCAAACACGCCGAAAAACCGGCTGAACCGGTTAAACCGGAGCCCGTTAAACCGGAGCCGGCAAAGCCGGAAAAAACCGCCGCGGATAAATTTGCCGGGGCAGGGATCAGCGGATTCGGAACTTTTAAAGAGAAAAAAGAAAACGGCGACCTTACAAGTTCGGGAAACCATGATCTTTATATGGAATTTGTGGATAAACGCCGCAATAAGGTCGAAGAATTTATGAAAAACGTGGCCGAGCCCACCGATCAGGAGATACATATCCCCGAGATACCGGCGGCGGACCCCGTTAAAAACAGATTTTCTGACCAGAGCAACGAGGATATCGCGAGAAAGCTGATGTCCGATATGCACGAGCCGGAGGATGATGACCCGGACGATTACGAAAATGAATCACAGAAAGAGGCTGTTGCGAAGAACCTTTCTTCACAGTTTGCAAGCCTTGTAATAAGAAGTATTATAATTTTCATTCTTTTCATAGCGAGCCTTGTGCTCTGCCTTTCACCGGTGCTCGGATATACCCTTCCGGAAGCAATTTCGTTTGAAAAATCCGGAATGGTATTTCCGGCGGTGAATCTTGCGATAGTCTGTATAGCGGCGCTTACCTGCCACGTTGCGGTTGGCGGCGGACTAATTTCTCTTATCAGGTTCAAGGCGGGAAACGATACCTTTGCCACCTGTTCGGTTATCGGTGCGGCGGCCCTTGGCGTTGCGTTCATTGCTGATCCTTCCGCAATGGCTCCGGGCGGAGAAAACCTTTTCTTCCCCATAGCGATTCTCGGGCTTTTCTTCAACACCGTCGGAAAGCTCCTTTCGGCAAAGAGAATAAAGGATAACTTTAAGGTTCTTACTTCCGCAGGAACGAAATCCGCGCTTCTTCCCGTTCATAACAAGGAACTTGCAAGGGAGCTTACCGGCCAGAGGGATGAAACTCCGCGTTTTTGCACCAGCGCAAAGGCGAAATTCTTCACAAGATTCCTCGAGCTTTCTTACCGTGACGATGCCACCGAAAGCATTGCGAGAATCGTTTCTCCAATCGTTTTCCTCTGTTCGATCCTTGTGGGAGTCATAGCGTTCCTTCTTACGGGAAGAATTTCCGACGCCGTTACAGGCTTTGCGGCAATCCTTTGCGTTGCGGCGCCTTTTTCCGCAACCGTTGCGGGTGCTCTTCCTGTGTTCCGTTCCTGCCATGCTCTCAACGAAGAGGGCAGCGTTATGGCCGGCGGATATACCGCGGAAACTTTTGCGGAAACGGATTCTGTTCTTCTTGATATCGAACAGCTCTTCCCGGAGGGAAGCATCATTCTTCACGGTATAAAAACTTTCGCACAGGGAAGAATAGATGAAGCAATCCTTGATGCGGCATCGGTTATTTGCAGCACAAGAAGCACCCTTGGCAGTATTTTCATCAACGTTGTTCAGGGCGACAGAAAACTCCTTAAACCCGTTGATTCCATCATATATGAGGACGGTATGGGCCTTTCGGCCTGGGTTGGCGGCAAGCGTGTTCTTATCGGAAACCGTGAGCTTATGATCAACCACGGCATCGACATTCCTTCCCACGATTACGAAAACAAATACGTCGGAAGCGGAAGAGATATCCTCTATCTTGCAAACAGCGGCGAGCTTACCGCGATGTTTGTGCTCAGTTATCACGCGGATAAAGAGGTTTACCGCTCGCTCGGAATCATGGCGGAACGCGGAGTTCGCCTTGTTATCAACTGCAGCGACCCCAATATCACCACAAAGAAGCTTTGCGGACTTTTCGGATATCCGGAAAGCCAGCTCAATCTTCTTTCTTCCAAATATCAACAGAAATGCGCTGAACTTACGGAGGAACGCGAAACTGCGCCGGCCGCGGCAGTTTATGACGGAAGCCTTTTCGCTCTTTCCGATTTGCTCAACTGCTGCGGAATCATAAGGCAATCCTCTTTTGCGGCGGCGCTTCTCGAAATGATAGGAATCGTTCTCGGGTTTATCCTTGTAACGCTTTTCCTTTTCACCGGAAACATCAGAAGCCTTGCCATGTATGTGCTTATGGCGTTCCAGATGTTCTGGCTTGCGGCGATAACGGTTGTTATTCTGCTGCGCAAAAAAATCTGATTATATCTTAAAAAACTTTCATATCTTTTTCCTTTCCAAAACGATAAAGCCCCGTTGCTACCGCAGGCACGGGGCTTTATCGTTTGTTAAAATAAATTATTGTTTAGCGTTGCATTATTGAAAACGTCGTAGGGGCGCACCTGCGTGTGCGCCCGCAAAAAAGGATTCCCGGAGGGCAGGCTTCTCCTTGAGGAGAAGCTCCGCCGAAGGCGGTGATGAGGTGTTTGTCCGCTAATTTCCGTGTTTGCATAGAAACACCTCATCCGTCATCGCGAAGCGATGCCACCTTCCCCTCA
>JAFUJP010000085.1 GCA_017473745.1 Oscillospiraceae bacterium | reverse complement strand
ATACAATGTATAAGATGGGGCTTCTTACCGGAGGAAAGACCAAATCCGCCAACATAGTCGGCCAGACTATGAAACTCAACCCCCACGGCGACCAGGCGATTTACGACACCATGGTGCGTATGTCCCGCGGCCATGCGGCTTTGCTTCACCCGTGGATAGACAGCAAGGGCAACTTCGGCAAGGCGTATTCCAGAAATATGGTCTGCGCCGCTTCGCGTTATACCGAAGCGAAGCTTGACAAAATATCTACGGAACTTTTCCGCGATATTGATAAAGATACCGTTGATTTTGTTGACAACTATGACAACACCATGAAAGAGCCTTCGCTCTTTCCGGTAACCTTCCCTTCCATTCTTGTCAACTATAATGTGGGTATCGCGGTAGGCATGGCTTCGCAGATATGCCCTTTCAGACTTTCTGAAATCTGCGACACCACTATTAAGCTTATCAAGGATCCCGAGCACGATATTCTTTCGACCCTTCCGGCGCCCGATTTCGCCGGCGGCGGACTTATCATATATGATAAGGACGAACTTACCAAAATCTATGAAACCGGCCGCGGAAGCATCCGGGTGCGTTCCAAATACCGCTATGATGAAAAGAGCAAATGCATCGAAATAACCGAAATCCCCGCGACCACCTGCGTTGAAGCTATTATCGACAAAATCCTTGAGCTTGTAAAAGCAAGAAAGATCACCGAAATTTCGGATATCCGCGACGAAACCGACCTTTCCGGTCTTAAAATCGCAATAGATATAAAGCGCGGCATCGACCCGGATGCCCTTATGCAAAAACTTTATAAGAGCACTCCGCTTGAAGATTCCTTCTCGGCAAACTTCAACGTGCTCATCGGCGGTTCGCCGATGGTGCTCGGCGTTCGCCAGATAATCAATGAATGGGTCGCATTCCGCCACGAATGTGTTCGCAGAAGAATATATTTTGACCTTAAAGGCAAAAAGGATAAACTCCATCTCCTCAAAGGCCTTCAGAAAATACTTCTCGACATCGACAAGGCCATCAAGATAATCCGCGAAACCGAAAGCGAAACCGAGGTCGTTCCCAACCTTATGATCGGATTCGGAATTGACCAGATTCAGGCGGAATACGTTGCGGAAATTAAACTCCGCCACCTTAACCGCGAATATATCCTTAAGCGCACCGCGGATATAAACGACCTTAAAAAGGATATCGCCGAAATGGAGATAATCCTGAACGACCCGAAAAAGATAAACGGCATTATTGTTGACGAGCTTAAAGACGTTATGAAAAAATACGATCAGCCCCGCCGAAGCGAGATCATTTACGTCAGCGAAACAAAAGATGCCGTCGTTGAAGAAGAAATTCCCGATTACCCCGTTACTCTCTTCTTTACAAGAGAGGGTTACTTCAAAAAAATCACCCCGCAGTCGCTTCGTATGTCCGGCGAACATAAGCTCAAGGAAGGTGACGAAATCATCTTCTCACAGGAAAGTCACAATAACGTCGAGCTTTTGTTCTTCAGCAACAAATGCCAGGTTTATAAATCCCGCGCAAGCGATTTTGATGACACCAAAACAAGCGTTATGGGTGATTATATCCCTTCAAAACTCGGTTTTGATGAGGGCGAAAGCGCAATTTTCATGGCAATAGTTGAAAAATATACCGGTTTTATGGTATTCTTTTTTGAGAACGGAAAAGCCGCGAAAGTTCCCCTTTCTTCTTATGAAACAAAAACAAGGCGCAAAAAGCTTATCGGTGCATATTCCGACAAATCGCCCCTTGTTGCCTGCTATAATATTGAAGAGGACAAGGAATTCCTTCTTTCTTCTTCCGGCGGAAGGCTTCTTCTTGTTCATACCGGTGCCGTTCCATCGAAATCCGCAAGGGATACCCAGGGCGTCGCGGTTATGACTCTTAAAAAGAACGCCGTTGTTGCCGGTGCAAAGCCTTTCACAGAAGGAAGCCTTGAAAATGCCCACCGTTTCAGAACAAGGAATCTTCCCGCAGCGGGTGCCATCCCGAAGGAAGGAGACCTTTTTGAACAAATCAGTTTATAATATTTTTATATACCGAAAGGAGATTTGATTTATGTACGCATGCTGCAGAAAATGGTTCGACAGAGCAAGAGATATCGCCGAGGATTTTGAATACAAGGATTATTTCTGGTGCTATCTGCTCGTTCTTCTCCTTGGAATTCTTTTCGGAGTTTCCGCAAACAAAGCACTTAAATACCTTTCCCCCATCATTGCAATTTTTGCCGCCTTTGCTGCTTTTGAGGTAATTTATCCCCGCCGCGAAAAAATCGGCAAAATGCTCGACGGAACTTATGAGGACCGCTTTGTTGAATTCGAGGACACCGAAGATATCCCCGACTTTATCTGATTTTTGCAAAAAAACAAGGACGCCTGTTAATCACGGCGTCCTTAAAGAAAAAAGCCATCCGTTTTCGATTTTTTGATCATAAGGCAAACGCTTTCTTTTCTTTTATCGAAAGCGGACGGGCTTGATAATATTATTTATCCGAAAAGCGCTATAATACCCTGGTAAAAACAGTCATTTTTTTGCTAAAAAGTGCAAAAAGCCCTTGCAAAAGCTTGATAGCTGTGGTATTATATTATAGCTATCGTGTTATTTTTGGAGGTTTATCATGACTGTTTATGAAATTATCGGAAGTATTCTTCTTATCATAACCTGCGTTCTCGTTACTATCACTGTTCTTTTCCAGAGCAGCAGCAAACAGGACGGTCTTTCTGCCCTCGGCGGCAAAAGCTCTGCCGCTTCCGCTGCTGAAGCAAAAAGCAACAATGCAAAACTTGCCCGCATCACTAAAGTTCTTGCTGTTGTTTTCTTTGTAGTAACCCTTGCAGTTTATGCTCTTACCATTTATCTTTGATTTCTGAAAATTTCACGAAAGTCCCGAACTTTGTTCGGGACTTTTTCCTTTTTAAAACCTTCTGCCGAGGAGGCGTTTCTCCCCTTTGCGGCGAAGAATCAAGG
Organism: Oscillospiraceae bacterium; assembly: GCA_017473745.1. Taxonomy (GTDB): domain Bacteria; phylum Bacillota; class Clostridia; order Oscillospirales; family Ruminococcaceae; genus UMGS1668. Next base: position 8,202 of record JAFUJP010000085.1, on the reverse strand, counting down.
GTTCTGTTATCCGTCCTCCTCTCTTTTACCTATACAAAAAATGGATATACAATAAAAAAAACGGCGGGGCAATCCCCCGCCTTGCATTAAAACAAATTATCTGTTTTGAGATCATAGTTTAATAACCGCATCAAAACAAAGCCCAAGTGCATATTCGAAAGAACTTTTGCCCCAGCTTCGCTCATCGTATTTTTCGATATCGGCAAGGCTGTCGGCAGTGAAAAGGATTTCGCCCCAAACCGCACCTCTGAATTCGGCGCAGGCCGCAAGGGCGGAACATTCCATTTCCACAACGCTGCAGCCCTCATCTTTTCGGTAGGCGACTTTTTCCGCCGTTTCGCGATAAAAGCCATCCGTTGACCAGGTTATAACTTCCCTGCATTCAAGCCCATGCTCCGCAAGAGTTTTTTCTATCGCTTTTCTCGCTTCTGCGCTTGTTTCGATATATCTTGCAGGCGGCGCATAGTGGTACGAAGTACCCTCATCCCTAAGCGCTTTTTTGGGAATAAGAAAGAGGTTTTCCGGAAAATCTTCAAGAGCGCCGCAGGAACCCGCGCTTATTATCTTCTTCGCGCCGTATCCTATAAGCCAATCAAGCATCTGCGCCGCCGGTGCGGCGCCAACAGGCGCCTGAAGAAGGGCAATTTTCTCTCCTTTGTATTCGGTTATGTATAACGGATAGCGTTTTGTTGCAGAAACAAAACGCGAAATTTTTTCTGCGCCGGTTTTCTTTGCGTATTCGTCAATGCAGTCTCCCAAAAACGCAAAAACCGCCTTTTCCGGAAGGGTTATCCCAAGTTTTTCATGGGTAGGTTCCACCACTGCGCTTTGGGAGCTGTCAAATTCCAGAATAGGAATTTCATTTTTCATGATGCTCAATTTTCTGCCCTCCTTCCGTTAGTAATCAGGCTGAATCAAAGTTCTATCCAGAATCTTTTAATATAGACTTTTTCATCTTCTTCATAAACGGTGGATTCATATACTCCGCCATTATGAAGGATGGTTTTTTCGCTTCCGATATTTCCGTCATCGCAGGTTATAAGGACTTTTTCGATCCCAAGCTCTTTGCAAAAAGGGAGCGCAGCTTCGAGCATGGCCTTCGCGTAGCCTTTTCTTCTTTCTGTTGGTCTTACGGAATAACCGATATGCCCCGCGTATTTTTCAAGATAATCGTTGAAACGGTGGCGAACCTGTATCATTCCCACTATTCTGCTATCCTCTTCACGGACATATAGAAACTGCGTGGACGGAACGCGGTTTTCCGGAACTTTTTCCGGATCTTCATAGTCCTTACAGGCCTCAATATATTCAAGCGGATCTTCTATTCTTCTAAGCGGACCTGTTCCGTCCATGGAATCTCCCGCATCAAGGAATTCTTTTCTGTATGCCGCTATGTCATCTGCGTAGGCAGTTTCGGGTCTTATAAGCTTTAATTTTTCCATATTTCCTCCTAAACAAAAATAACCACCTTAAATTTCGGTGGTTATTCTTATATCAAGGTCTTCTTGCGAATTTCATAGTGGGTTTCTTCGGTGCGTTTGCGGGCTTGTTCCCCGCCGCTCTGCCGTTTGCCGCGGGCTTTTTGCCGGCGTTCTTTTTAGGTGTCTGCTCGCCGGAAACACCCTTGCGTGAAAGGTTGTGAAGCCCTGTAAGCTCTTCTTTTGTAAGCTCGCGCCATTTTCCCTGCTGGAGCATACCAAGCCTTACAACGCCTATGGAAGTCCTCTTGAGGCGGATAACAGTGAGGCCGACTCCCTCGCACATTTTTCTTATTTCACGGTTTTTGCCTTCGGCGATGATGAACTGGAGAACGGTGCGTTCTTCGTTTTCTTCAAGAACGGTTACAGAAACCGGGCGCACGAATCCGGAATCAATGGTGATACCTTCGGAAAGCTTGATGAGCTTATCCTCGATTCCAGTTTCACGAACTGTTACACGATAGGTTTTCTGGATATTGCCGCTTGGGTGCATTATCATATTCGCAAAAGCGCCGTCGTTGGTGAGAAGGATAAGTCCTTCGCTGTTGCGGTCAAGGCGGCCGATGGGGTAAATTCGCGTGGGAATATCAGTCACAAGATCCATAACAGTTTTTCTGCCCATCTCATCGGAAGTTGTGGTAACAAAACCGCGCGGTTTGTTGAGGGCGATGTACCAGAGTTTTTCGCCGACGCCGGTTCGGATCTCTTCGCCGTTGATTGTGATTATATCTTTTTTTACGTCAACTTTCATTCCGATTTCGGCAAGATGTCCGTTTACCTTGACCTTGCCGGCGGCAATAAGTTCTTCCGCTTTTCTTCTGGAGGTATAGCCCGCATCGGAAATCGCTTTCTGAATTCTTGTATCCTTCATTTGGTGCTCCTTTTATATCAGTTTTTCGTAAAGTTTGAAAGCATCAAGACCGTATTTCCCATAACCGAGATCAACGGTATCTATATATTCAAAGCCGCATTTTTCATACAGCTTTATGGCCGGTGTGTTGCCCTCGAGAACGTCAAGCCGAAGGGCTTCGATGCCGTTTTCTCCTGCGGCTTTTTCCGCCGCTTCGAGAAGTTTTGTTCCGATGCCCTTTCCGAAATATTCCGGAAGCACCGCAAAAGTATATATCACAAAAACCTTTTCGTACGTAAGTTCCTTTTTCCATTCAACGCCGTGATAAGCTTTTTCCGGCTCGTGGCTCAGGATAAGTGTTCCCGCAATTTTTCCGTCCGCTTCGGCAACATAAAGGCCGCCGTTTTTTATACCGTTGAGTGCATCCTCCCGAATGGGATAGATCCCTTTAAGCCAGCCGGGATAGTTTGTGTGCCCCTCAAAATAATCGTTCACCGTATCATAAAGGGCGCTTATTTCGTCGGCATCTTCCATGGTGCCTTTTCTTATATTGACATTCATCTTCATTCAAAAAAATCCTTTATTTTTTGCCGGAAATTTTCTTTTGGCAAAACCGCATCAACGGAATTTTCCGCCACAAGCGGCGTTTCTGCCAAAAGAAAACCATCAAGATAAAAATAAGCCTTCCCGAGTATATCGCCTTTTTTCACCGGCGCAAAAACAAAAGGTTCGCTGCTTATAACAACTTCTATCCTTTCGCTTTCGCCTTCAAAAAGCGAAGCAAAAACAGGCACGGGCGAAACCGCAGCCTTTTCCGAAATACCGCCGCATACAGGAATATACCGCTTTTCGACCATATTCCCAAGCTGAACGGAAGAAAGCTTTGCAAAATATTCATTATAAAGGGCGGTGTGATAGTTCCAGTCATCGGGACATCCAAGGGTAACGCATATAAGCGAAACCCCATCTCTTTCCGCCGAGGAAACGAGGCATCTTCCGGATTTTTTTGTGAAACCGGTTTTAACCCCCGTTGCCCCTTCAAAACTCGTAAGAAGCCTGTTGTGGTTGGTCAGCCAACGCGGATACGGCGGATTTCCGTATTCCATCTTAAGGCTTTCTGCCCCGCATACAGCGGCAAAATCCGGGTTTTCAAGGGCGTTTTTCGCAAGAATTGCCATATCATAGGCGGTGGAATAATGGTTTTCACCATCAAGGCCGGAAGGAGTTTCAAACGAGGTGCTTTCCAAACCCATCTCTTCCGCCCGCTTGTTCATAAGCTGAACAAACGCCTCCACCGAGCCCGCAATTTTAACCGCGGCAGCATTTGCCGCGTCGTTTCCCGAAGCAAGAAGCATCCCCGCCGCAAGAGCCCGAAGGGTTACTTTATCACCTTCCAAAAGCCCCATGGAAGAGCCTTCGACCATAATGGCCGACTTGCTTACGGTAAAATATTCATCAGGATTTTCCTCCTCAAGGGTCAAAAGCGCCGTCATTATTTTGGTGGTGCTCGCCATGGGGAGTTTTTCATCTTTATTCAATTCAAAGAACACCCTGCCGTTTTTTCCATCAATGAGCACGGCGCCCTTTGCCCCCGCAAGCGCTTCTGTGCTCAAAGAAAAGAATATGAGCACGGCGCATAAAAGGGCCGTTATTTTCTTCAAAAGGCATCACCCCGCAAGATTTTATGCGGCGTTTTGCCCCGATATTCGATTACTGCTGAACCGGTTCTTCCTCAACCTTTTCGATAACAGCCGGCTCCGCTGTTTCAACGGTTACGTTATCGCCGTGTTTTTTGTTGATGAGGCCCGAAATGGTGTCGATAGCATCCGGAACCATATTCGCAACGCGTTCTGCAACGCTGTTTTTATCGGCGATCTGGATCATGCGAACGCTTTCGCCTTTAAGCACAAGAAACGCAACGGGCTGGATGGTAACGCCGCCGCCTGTGCCGCCGCCGAACATTTCTTTGGGGCTTGCGGAAGGAAAGTCGCTTCCGCCGCATCCGAAACCAACGCTGACTTTTGAAACAGGGATAATCGTTGTGCCGTCAGGGGTGGTGATGGGTGCGCCGATGATGGAGTTGGAATCCACCATACCCTTTACTTTTTCAAGAGAAATATTTATCATGCCTTCAAGATTTTTTTCGCTCATATCAAGCACTCTCCTTTGCTTTTATGTTCTGCCGCTTTTGCAAAGCCTTGCGGCGTTTCTTTCTGTTCTGTATCTTCTTAAACATATCCTTGAGGAATACGCACGCCATACGCAACGCGCCGATTATTACAATAAGCGGGTTAAATTCAATATCCGCGCCGCCGTAAATATCGTCCTTTTCGGATATAAAATCCGGGAACACCCGAAATTTTGCTTTTTCTATTTTCATCAGATTGCGGAAAAACCCAAGAACGCCCGAAAGCCACGCACAGATCCTTCCGTATTTTATTCCGATGGCGGCGGCATCTTCCCCGCCGACCTTCCAGTAAAGTTCAAGCCTGTGGAATCTTATATTCCCGAGAATCATTTTTGCGCCGGGGCCGTATTTATTGACAACGTCAATTATCATATCAACAATTTCTTCGGCCGTTCTTTTGCGCTTTTCTTTTTTCGTTTTTTCTTTTTTCGGCTTTTCTTCCTTTGGTTTCTCTTCCTTCGGCTTTTCTTCTTTTTCCGTTTTTTCCTTCATCGGAAAAAGCTGAATATTGAAAAAGAAAAGGAACCTTATCCGAAGCGAAAATTCTTCTTTATAATCGGCAGCGGCATGAACGGGTATCATAAGAATACCGAGAATAAGAAGTATTATTCCGCCGAATATAAGCCAGCCCGTCATACCGTCACCTCCTTTGCCCCGTTTTTATAAATCAGGGTTCGCTGTCAAAAAGGGATTGCTGATCCGCAAGTTCGTTTTCGGGGAGTTTTTCTTCGGTTTCCGCTTCATCCGCAATGGGCGGCATATCTTCGAGGGATTCCAGCCCGAAGGAACGCAGGAACAGCGGGGTTGTTTTATATGCAATGGGTCTGCCCGGAAGGTCAAGCCTTCCCGCTTCTTCGATAAGCCCTTTTTCCGCAAGGGTTGCGATAACTCCGGAAGAATCAACTCCGCGGACTTGTTCCGCAAATGCTCTTGTTACCGGCTGATTATAGGCAATTATGGCAAGAACCTCCAGCGCCGCCTGGGAAAGAGGCGCATTGCGTTTTATTTCAAAAGCGCCGCGGATATATGGTTCATATTCCGCTTTTGTGCAAAGCTGCCATTGATTTTCAAGGCGGCGCACTTCGATAGAGCTTTCGACTTTTTCATATTTTGTTTTAAGGCTTTCAAGAACGGCAACCGCCGCATCTTCGTCAAGTTCCATAGCTTCGGCAACAGTTTTCTGGTCAACGGGTTCTCCGCCGGCAAAAAGAATCGCTTCGGCTATTTTTTCATATTGTTCCAACTGCAGTTTCTTCACCTGCTTTCTCATGTTTTGCTTTCTTTTTCGCATTGCGGTTGAGTTCAACCGTTGCGTTATCGTCGCTTATGCTGATCCTTCCGCCCTTGATAAGTTCAAGCACCGCAAGGAACATCGCAACGCTTTCGCTTCTTCCCGAACCTTCAAAAAGTTCGTTCCATTTAAGCTTGGTGCGGCGGTAGAGGCGCTTCAAAAGGATTATCGCCCGGGAGGGTACCGATATCAGCTTTTTGTGAACAACGCCGCTGAAAGCCTCCACGGGCGGCGGGAGCTTGCGCTGTTTTCTTCCCAAAGCGGAAAGATATGCTTTTAAGATATCCTCCGACGGGTGCACCCGGCAATAGGTGTTATCTGCCTCGATGGGCATCGGGCTGCGGGAAAAAATGCTGTTGCCACAGAATTTTTCCTTAAGATATGCCGCAACGTTCTTGCAGGCCTGATATTCGATAAGTTCGCCCTGAAGTTCCTGACGAAGCTTTTCGCCCTCGTCATCATAGCGGGGCAAAAGCATTGCAGTTTTGATATAAACAAGCCTTGCGGCCATTTCAAGAAATTCCGCGGCACCGTCAAGATCATCAATGTTTTCGATATCCTTTATGGATTCGGTATATTGATCCAGAAGTTCCGAAATATTTATATCACAGATATTAAGCTTGTGTTTCTGAATAAGATAAAGCAGAAGATCGAGTGGCCCCTCGAAAGCATCCAGCTTATAGTTAAGTTTTTCGCTCAAAATTCTATCCCCAAATTCTCAAAAAATCAGATTACAAAGGCGATAAGCCAATCAATGGGTCTTGTAATATAATCAAGAAGATCCATAACCGCGCCGCTTACAAAGTTTATGGGCCCATCAAGAATACCGAACCAAAGCGCGATAAGAAGCACGATGAAAATAATGTTTTCATACTGCATGATTTTGAAATAAATGCGCTGGGGCAAAAAATACGTGGCTATTCTCGAACCGTCAAGCGGAGGGATCGGAATAAGGTTGAATACACCAAGGGTTATGTTGATGCTTATCATATAAAGCAAAAAAGTCTGCACAGTTAAAAGAAATGCGCTGTCCATCCCCATATACGCGGGAATAAAGCTTATTTTATAAAGCACTATTGCAAGAAAAGCAAGCCCGATGTTTGAAAGAGGCCCCGCAAGGGAAGAAAGCATCATGCCTTTTTTCGGGTTTTCAAAATTAAGCGGGTTTATCGGAACAGGCTTTGCCCAGCCGAATCCGAAAAGGATTATTGCCGTTGTACCGATTATATCAAAATGCGCAAGGGGGTTGAGGGTAAGCCTCCCCTGCCTTTCGGCGGTATGATCCCCCATGCGAAGGGCAGCATAACCATGGGCGCATTCGTGCACCGGAAGAGATATCAGCGCAATTATAAGGCGGATTATTAAAAGATATAGGGTCGATTGAAGACCGCTTGAAAGGATCGAGGGCATTTATTTCCTCCTTGGAATTAAACATAGTTACTTATAATATATTATATAGGAAAACTTTGTTTATTACAAGGGCGAAAGCCGTCGTTTTTCATTGTGCGGAGATAAATTTTTTGTGAACAAAAAGTTCCTCTTTTATAGATAAAGGCGAATAAATTTTTCATCTGATTGCAAATTTTGTCATGAATCCTCTCGCCATTTCACGGCACTCTCTCCTTTAACAAGGGACGCTTTAAAAAATATCAAAATAATTTGGAAAAAATGCCGATAAATACTTGCTTTTTTCGTTTAAGTTTGATATAATACGAACGTTGACTTTCTGATAGAACAAAGGAGGTGCCACTATGGCCAAATGTGATTTCTGCGGAAAAGGTGTTAGCTTTGGTATCAAAGTATCCCACTCCCACAGACGTTCCAACAGAACCTGGAAAGCTAACGTTCGTCGCGTAAAAGCTCTTGTTGATGGCAAACCTTGCCACGTATATGCATGCACTCGCTGCCTGCGTTCCGGTAAAGTTACCCGCGCTATCTGATTTTCGAGTCTAAAGTAGCTTCTTTTCCCTCGAAAGAGCGCTTTTCGGGGGTATTTTCAGTGTTCGAACACCATATTTTAACATGTTAACAAAAAAAGAGCAGTCGGAAACGACTGCTCTTTTTTTATCCTTTTTAAGCCTCCCTTGCCTAAAGGGAGGTGGCATTTCCGAAGGAAATGACGGAGGGATTCATCTGTAAGCACGGATAATATCCGCCCGCTCGGCTCCCCTAACAGGGGAGCTGTCGCCGAAGGCGACTGAGGGGTTTATGCAATACGGAACGTCGGGGACGACGTTCCCTACGGCTGCAAATCATCGCCTTTTTAACGTAGGGCGGGGGCTTGCTCCCGCCGCTTTAATCAATCGTTTTCATTTCCGCTTTGGTTCCGATTTCACCGTCGTTCATGTTCAAAAGCGATTTTCCGATTTCTTCGAAAAACGCCGCCTCCCCGGTT
>JAFUJP010000084.1 GCA_017473745.1 Oscillospiraceae bacterium | reverse complement strand
TCCACTCTCTTATTTGACTGTCGCTGCTGTGTATTTCTTTTGCCAAGGATGTGGCACTTTCTCCTGCAAGATTCCTTTTTACTATTGATAATTTCTCTTCCACGCTTCTTATTTCATATTTCCTTGCCACTTTTATCACCCCTTTCATCTATCTTAACATAAAAAATGATGGCAGACACTTTTCATGTCTACCATCATTTTAGCACTTCACATTGAGCGGCCGATTTTTATAATCATCTTCTCGGCGTAAAAGCCGGATTGAAAGCATAGAAGTTCTTGTGGTTAAGTCCGTCAAGAACGTGCTCAAGGCTTTCGCCAAAACGCTGGTAATGCACTATTTCTCGTTCCCGAAGAAATTTTATTGCATCCCTTACGTCCGGGTCATCTGCAAGCATAAGGATGTTGTCATAGGTCTTGCGGGCCTTTTGTTCCGCTGCAAGGTCTTCGTGGAGGTCGGCTATGGGGTCGCCAGTGGATTGAAAAGTCGCAGCGTTGAAGGGAACGCCGCTCGCGTCAACGGGATAGATGCCGGTGGTATGGTCGGCGAAATATGGAGCAAAGCCGCTTTTTTCAATTTCGGACATGGAAAGATTGCGTGTAAGCTGATGAACGATAGCGCTTATCATTTCCATATGGCCCAGTTCTTCGGTGCCGATATCGGTTAATGCGGCCTTGACTTTATCGTTTGGCATAGCGTATCGCTGGGAAAGATATCTCATTGCGGCGCCGGTTTCGCCGTCGGGGCCGCCAAGCTGAGTTATGATTATCTTTGCCATTGCAGGGTCGGAATTTGAGATTTTAACAGGTCTTTGAAGCTTCTTTTCATATATCCACATAGGTCAGACCTCCTCGTATTCCCAGGGCCAGGGGCCTTCGGTCCATTGCCAGGTGTTCTGCCCGCTGTAATCATGATGCTGAAGCATACCGAATTTCCGGGCATATTCCTCTGCGGCGTTTTTTCTCATTTCAAGATGCTTTTTATAAAAGGCAAGAGCATCTGCGCAATCCGGATGAGTATCGAGAAAAAGCGCGGTTTCGGTTAAAATGAAATCGCAGGTCATTATCCTTGAAAGCAAAGCCTTTTGTTCGTTCATCTTGATTCCTCCCTTCTGCCAAGAAAAGGAAGATCAAGAGCAGGGAAGAGCGTTCCTCTTGCCATAGCGGTGGCGTTATCATAAACCGGGCACCATGGCTGGATAGGAACTCTTGCCATTGCGAGAACCCCTTCGGTGCCTTCGCAGCCAAAAGAAGGGTTCATATTGCCGTTATTTTCCATATTATCAATCTCCAATATAATGATTGCACATATATTGCTGTGCAATCCATATTATGAATGGGCTTTGATAAAGGGTAATATAAATAAAGAAACAGCGGGAAATAAAGAAAAATTCAAAAAAAGACTCGCAAAAAATAATTTTTTTGAAAAATGATATTGCAAATTTAAATATTATAATTATAATATATAATATATAAAAGCGTAAAAATATATTTACTTCATGGAGGATACTGATATGCCTGAGATCACTTATAAAATCACCGAAGAATGCGGCGTTATTTCCGAAAACTCCCGCGGCTGGACCAAAGAGCTCAACCTCGTAAGCTGGAATGACCGTCCTGCAAAATATGACATCCGCGAATGGGCTCCCGACCACAGCAGAATGGCAAAAGGCCTTACCTTTACCGCTGAAGAGCTTGGCGAACTCCGCAGACTTCTTGAAAACCTCGATCTTCCCACCGAAGATCTTCAGGACTGATATAATCCGGCGGCAGACTATAAGAGATTTGTCCAATAACGGGCATTTCCACCGATTACTGAAAAACGGGGAACTGTCCGTTTTTTATGTTCATTTATTCCGGGAAATATCCCATAAGGAAGGAAGAATAAAAACTTGATTCGTAATGATTTAAGAAACGTTGCAATTATTGCCCACGTTGACCATGGTAAAACCACAATCGTAGATGAAATGCTTAAACAGAGCGGCACATTCCGTGATAATCAGGTTGTCGAAGACCGCGTTATGGACTCCGGTGACCTTGAGCGCGAAAGAGGCATTACCATTCTTGCAAAAAATACTTCCGTTCATTATAACGGAGTAAAAATCAATATCATCGATACTCCCGGACACGCCGATTTCGGCGGCGAGGTCGAGCGTGTTCTCAAGATGGTTGACGGCGTTATCCTTCTTGTCGATGCGGCAGAAGGCCCCATGCCCCAGACCAGATTCGTTCTTCAGCGTGCGCTCGAACTCAATCACCCGGTAATCGTTGTTGTCAACAAGGTTGATAAACCCGATGCAAGACTTGATGAAATCGGCGACGAGGTTCTCGAACTTCTTCTTGATCTTGATGCTTCCGAAGAACAGCTTGAAAGCCCGATGCTTTTCTGCTCCGGAAGAGAGGGCACGGCCTCTTTTGACCCTTATACCAGAGGCAAGGATCTTAAGCCTCTTTTTGATACTATTCTTGATCATATTCCTGCTCCCGAAGGCGACGGTGAAGGCCCTCTTCAGATGCTCGTTTCCTCCATCGACTATAACGAATATGTAGGAAGAATCGGTATCGGCAGAGTTGAACGCGGATGCATTACTCCCAACAGAGATATTATCGTAACCGATTATCACGGCGAAAAAGCAGATTACAAAGCAAGAATAGCAACTCTTTATCAGATAGAAGGCCTTGGCAAAGAGCCTTGCGAAAACGCCACGGTCGGTGATATTGTATGCATTTCTGGTGTTTCCGATATTTATATCGGGGATACTATCTGTGCACCGGATGCGGTTGAAGCGCTTCCTTTTGTAAAAATCAGTGAACCTACCGTTGAGATGACTTTCTGTGTCAACGATAGCCCCTTTGCCGGTAGAGAAGGCAAATATGTCACCAGCCGCCAGCTTCGCGACAGACTTTACAGAGAACTTCTTAAAGACGTTTCTCTCCGTGTTTCCGATACGGAAACAACTGATAAATTTTCTGTTTGCGGAAGAGGCGAGATGCACCTTTCCATTCTAATCGAAACAATGCGCCGCGAAGGTTATGAATTTGCTGTTTCTACACCGAAGGTCCTTTATAAAACCATCAACGGAAAGCTTCATGAACCGATTGAGCTTCTTTCAATAGATGTTCCTGAGGATTGCGTAGGCAACATTATGTCCGCCATGGGCAACAGAAAAGGCGAACTTACCAAGATGGCGCCTTTCGGAAGCCGTATGCGCCTTGAATTCAGAATTCCTTCCAGAGGCCTTTTCGGTTACAGAAACGAATTTATGACTGATACCAAAGGCGAGGGTATTATGAGTTCTGTTTTTGACAGTTACGAGCCCTATAAAGGTGATATTCAGCGTAGATCGACAGGAAGCCTTATTTCCTTCGAAACGGGCGAATCCATCACCTACGGCCTTTTCAACGCCCAGGAGCGTGGCCAGCTCTTCATCGGCCCCGGAGTTCCTGTCTATGAAGGCATGGTTGTCGGGGCTTCTCCCAAAGCAGAAGATATTGCGGTAAACGTTTGCAAAACCAAACACCTTACCAACACCCGCGCATCCGGTTCCGATGATGCGCTTCGTCTTGTTCCTTACAAGAGAATGAGCCTTGAAGCTTCCATCGAATTCCTTAAAGATGACGAACTTCTTGAGGTAACTCCCAAGAATAT
>JAFUJP010000083.1 GCA_017473745.1 Oscillospiraceae bacterium | reverse complement strand
TCAAGACCGTTCCCTACAGTTTGCAGATTGTCGCCATTTTAGTGTAGGGCGGGGGTCCCTGAAGGGATTACTTCGCACTTCGTGCTCAGGGCACCCGCCCCCGCCATAAACCCTGTCAAATTTTGATATGCGCTTCGCATTCTTGGATATATGCCCTCTTGCTGGAGCGAGAATGGGGGATAGAAACGTGTTTCTTTGTGGTCTTACCGCGTTTCTTTGCACGAGCAAAGAAATGGGGTAAGTATTAGGTGAATCCCCTCGCCACTGCGTGGCCCTCTCCCCTTTAACAAGGGGCGTTTGCGCTCCGCGTTCTTTACAGTGGAATGGCGGTTTTTTTAATCAATTTTGTGTAAATTTAATTTTCCATTGTCAATTAAAATGAGACACTTCTTTGCGAAGTGCCTCTTGAACAAATACTCTTTTATTCATAGCAGAAAAATTTATAGAGATAGGGGAATGACGCAAAGAACTGGCCAAGGTTGGTGTTTGTGGCGGAACCCGGGTCGTTGATGGTAAATCCGGCGGGGGTAAGGGCTGAACCGCCGGTATATCCGGTTATTACCACCCAATGTTGGGAACCCGCGGCGGTTTTTGCGCCGATGAGTACGGGTTTTCCCGCTTTAAGCATATTGTAAATCACGCCAAGATAGTTTTCGCTCCAATAATTCACCTGATAATCGGCCGGCCAATAGACGTTGCCCTTTGAATCATAACTCAGATTTTTCATCATGACGTTCGGATAGATTGTGGTGCCGGTGCGATATGATTCCATCATGGCAATACCCGTGGTAACGCATCCGATTCTGCCTATGGTCTTGCCGGAAGAACCTATTTTCACGTTTGCCCAGCGGCTGTCGGTCTGTTTGAAATCCGGAACCGAAAGAGAAACCGCGGAGTATCCGTTCTCGTTGGGCGAAAGATAATCCGCACTTACACAGCCGGTTTCTGTTCCGTCGAAAAGGATCCTTGCCCAATATCCGTTGGAGGAAAGCACCACGACGTTTTCGCCTTTTGAAACGGTATCAACAACGGGATAGCTTCTGCCTGCACCGCTTCGGACGTTGAGGTTGCCGTATTGAGTAGCGACCTTTGCGGTGTTATCCGAAACCACTTCGATATAATCGGAATGGCAATAGCCGTATTTGCCTTCGGCATATTCGACTTTCCACCAGCTTCCGCTTCTTGAAATAAGGGTAACATAGCTGCCTCGGTTCAGGGCGGCTATGACCGAAGCGCCCGCTGAAGCGGAGCTTCTTACGTTGAGCCTTCCGCTTTGGGTTGAAACAACGCCCGCCATGGAATCCGCTTCTGCCGCATATACAGGCGGCTGTGCCGCGGCGATACCCGCCGCAATAGCCGCCGAAAGTGTTATGGAAAGAAATTTTTTCATATTTTTCACCTCGTTTTTTCGGGATATTTGCGATTATAACACGGTTTTTGAGCCAGGGGAACAGTCCAAATGCTGGCAAAAGCCGTTTTACGGGGTGAACATAAGAAAAAAAGCCCAAGGCAGCCTCTGTTTTTTGGGGCGGATCATATCCGCCCCAAACTGCGTTTTATGATGTTTTTATGAGTTTTAAAAAGCTTTAAAGATAGCATCTTATATCTATGGCAAGGCGTTCTTCAAGATTGATAAGCCTTTTGGTGATATCTTTTGAAACCTCGTCTGCGGCTTTATACTGGTTAAGATAGCGGTTAAGGGATTTTACGCCCATATTGCAGCCGTCTGTGATAAGATCCGCAACGGTTTTATCCGATTCATCCGCAAGCAGTTTCATGTTTGTTTTTATCCATGACATTCCTTTTGCCATGGCGGCCGGTTCCTTGCCTTCATCGTGATATTTGCTTAAAAGGATCCGGATCTCTCTTTCAAGACATTCGTGCTCCTCACGGCAATTTTTCAAAAGCTGTTTGAACGCACCCGCGCGGACGTAATCCATAACGTCGTTTATTGAGGAAACGCCCATTTCCACCCCGGCATCACATTCCCGCAAAAGTTTTATGGTATCATTTTCAATCAAGGTAACAACTCCTTTCTTTTTGGAGTTATTATGCCCTGTTTTTTTGGTAATAAGACCGTTTTTCCAAAAAACAGCAATCTGTAAGCGCGGAGATAAGGAACATTGCGGAATGTATTCCTTTCATGAGTTTTCATTTGTCTGTTTTAAGTTTGCGCAATCCGCTTTCGGTCAGCTCACAGACAGTTTCACAGACTTCGGCGATATATTTTCTGTCGTGCGAAACGCTTATGATAACCCCTCCGAAATTTTTGAGCACGGCCCTTACGGCCGGATTTGAGAGCGGCGAAAGATTGCGCGTCGGTTCATCAAGAATGAGCACGTTATAATCGCCCAAAGCCATTTTTGCAAAGAAAAGCTTTGCTTTCTGCCCGCCCGAAAGTTCTTTTGCCGGGTGGCTCATTTCGTCGGCAGTAAATTTGATGCTGCCGAGATAGGTGCGTATCCTTGTGCGTTCCTCCTTGGTGCCGCCGACAGCCAGAAGCTCTACCGGATTTTTTGAAAGGTCAAAACCCTCTTCATAATTCTGCGGCATATATGCGGCTTTTATATCCTTTCTTTCGAGAAGTTCTTCTGCGATTTTTCTCAGAAGGGTCGTTTTGCCCGCTCCGTTTTTGCCGATTATACAGATTTTCTCCCCGCCGGAAATTTCGAGCTTTATATCTCCCGCAAGGCGTTTTCCCCCAACAGAAAGTTCCGGCAAATCAAGCGAAATCACCCTTTTGCCCAAGGGGACTTCGGAATTCTCTCCGAATCGAAGAAAGATCGCATCTTCGGATTCGGGCATTTGCGTAAGGTTTTCCTTTTCTTTTTCAAAGCGGCGGCCCATGGCCTTTACCGAATGCATTTTCTTTTTGAGAAGCCGCCCGCCGTGGGGATCCTGGCGGCTGATGTTTTCCTGCTCGTGGTCAACTTTCTGATAGATCTGGCGATAACGCTCCATCTTTTTATCAAAATCGCGTTTTTCGCTTCGGGCCATCTGTTCCTGTTTTTCAAAGCCGAAAGCCCGCTCCTCGACGTATGTGCGATAGGGAAGCTTTGCAACGGTGCAGCGGGCGGCGGTTTTGCGCCGAAGCTGTTCCATGTGTATCACCATATCCGCCGTGCGCTCGAGCAGAGTTTCGTCATGCGAAATATAAAGCACCGAAAGCCCGCAGAAATTTATGAAGTTTTCGAGCCATTCAAGGGTTTCAATGTCGATATCGTTGGAAGGCTCGTCAAGAAGCAGGATATCCGGCTTTTTCGCGAGCACCGATGCCATGCGCACCTTTACTTTTTCTCCGCCGGAAAGCGTGCTCATTTTGCGGTCGGATTCAAAAAGCCCGTGCTCAAGCCCTATTCTGTCGGCGATATCGTAAATTTCATAGGGCAAAAGTTCGGAAAATCCTGCCTCACCACAAAATTCCGCAACCGTTTTTTCTTTGTCTGTATCCGAAATTTCCTGTGAAAGATAACCGAAAACCGCGCCGTTTCTGATAATTTCGCCCGAGTATTCGATATAATCCTCCACAAGCCCGGGATCGTAAATCAGCTTGAGCAGGGTGGATTTTCCGTTGCCCTCTTCGCCGATAACGGCGCATTTTTCTCCTTCGCCGAGGACGAAGGAAAGATTTTCGGCAAGAACGTGGGAATCTTTTGTATGGTTTATAGAAAGATTTTTTATCTGGAGCATATTCTTCCTCCTTTTCGGAACAAAAAAAGTCTGCCTTCGGCAAAGCCGAACGCAGACCAGATAAAAGCTCCATATAAAGCGGCGCAGCAAAAGAAAACCGCTTTTTATAAAAAGGGCTTTTTCGGATGATCTGCGTTTTTCCGTAGGAAACCAAGCCGCCGCTTTTTTCGCAAAGCCGCGACCTTTTGCCGAAGGGGCAATATCGTTTTCTTACTTCAAAACATAATCATCCGCGCATCTTTTCACCCTTTTCTTAATTTATGGCTTCAATATACCACATAATTTCGTGTTTGGCAATAGGGTGCGGCGCACAAAAATTCCCTTTCGGAATAATCTTAATAAAATCTTAAAAGAACATTAAGAGTTTCGGTAATTGTTTCTTAAAATTATTTTCTTTATTATTTCAGTTATGGAAAATGATTTTTGAGGAAGTGATTTGGTGGAAACCCTTCTTACCATAAATTTTATTATCGCCGCGGTATTTTTTGTTTGCTATTCCTATCAGTTTTTTTATATTCCGGCGGCGCTTTTCAAAAAAGAGCCGCCCCATAAGCCGGAAGAGCGCCATCGCTTCGCCGTGCTTGTCTGCGCAAGGAACGAAGAAAAGGTTATCGCCCAGCTTATAAAAAGCATTCACGCCCAAAATTACGGCATGGAAAACGTCAGGATTTTTGTTATGGCGGATAACTGCACCGACAACACCGCAAGGGCGGCCCGAAACGCCGGCGCCATTGTTTACAAGCGCTTTGACCTTGAAAGAGTTGGCAAAGGCTATGCCCTTGAAGCGCTTTTGGAACATATAAACGAGGATTTTCCAAAAGGATATTTTGACGGATACTTTGTTTTTGACGCGGATAACGTTCTCGACGAAAATTATATTTCGGAAATGAACCGCACCTTCTGCGACGGATACCAAATAATCACCAGCTATCGAAACTCAAAAAATTATGGCGACAACTGGATTTCGGCCGGTTATTCCCTTTGGTTCCTTCGGGAATCCCGCTTTCTTAACCACGCAAGGGCCTTGCTCGGAACTTCCTGTGCCGTTTCGGGAACCGGTTTTTTCTTCAGCCGCGAGATTTATGAAAAATGCGGCGGTTGGCCTTTTCATCTGCTCACCGAAGATATCGAATTCACCGTTCACAACATAGTGAACGGCGAGAAAGTCGGCTTTTGCAAAAACGCGGTTCTTTATGACGAACAGCCCACCCTTTTCCGCCAGTCCTGGCGCCAGAGAATGAGATGGGCAAAAGGTTATCTTCAGGTTTTCGGAAAATACGGCATAAAGCTTATCAAAGGCATTTTCAGAGGCGATTTTTCCTGTTTCGACATGACAATGGCGATAATGCCTGCTGTTGTTCTTACCACAGTTTGCGCGGCGATAAACGCGGCTTCTTCGGTGATGACGCTTGCTGCCGGCGGAGATATTTTGCCCATAATCCTCTCTCTCGGCGAAAGTATACTCAACGTATATCTGACCCTTTTTGCCGTCGGCGCAATAACCACGGCAACGGAATGGAAACAGATACACACATCCCCTTTGAAAAAGATTTTTTATTCCTTCACTTTCCCGCTTTTCATGCTGACCTATATACCCATTTCTCTTTCGGCGCTTTTTATGAAGGTCGAATGGAAGCCAATTGCGCACACAGTAAACATCAGTGTTTCGGAACTTAAGAAAAAGGAAAGTGCATGAACCCTTAAAAGAAGAATTTTGCGAGATTTCGTGTTCCAAGGTCACCTTTATCCGATTTTTTAAGGGAGGAAGTTTTGATTTGACCGAAAAAGATATTTTTATAACGGATCTTCAACCCGGCATTGCTTTCAGGATACTTTCACTTTTGATAAGCGCCCTTTTGCTTTGGTTCTCGGCAGGGCTTATTGACTATATGCTTGTGATGCATTTTTACAGGGAACCTTTTTTCTGCGTTGCAAACGTCGACGAAAACGGCGGATTTTATCACGGGCTCGGATATTCCTACGTTATAACCGGAAATTTTGATGAAGAAAATTCTGAAGATCCTTTCGGCGCGGAATACATTGAATTTGAAATTTTCGGTAAAAGAGCCGAAACCCTTATCCGGCACGAAGAAAGAAAACCTTCGGAGGATTGAAAATAAGAGAGAGTTTTTAACCTCTGCCGAACCAACTTTGCCAAGGGGAAGGCTGCCCTCCGGGAATCCTTGTTTACGGAACGGTCAGCTAAAGCATATCTTCCACCAGCCAAATCAAAGATTTGGGGTGTCAGATAAATACTGTTCCCTATATTCGATTAAACGATAACAGCAAACTGAACAGGGTTTGCCCTCATCCGTCTTTCGCCTTCGGCGAAATCCACCTTCCCCCAGGGGAAGGCTGCCCTCCGGGAATCCTTGTTTACGGAACGGTCGAGACCGTTCCCTACGGTTTGCAGATTATCGCATTTTCAGTGTAGGGCGGGGGCTCGCTCCCGCCGTAAACCCTGTCAAATTTTGATGTACGCTCCGCGTTCTTGGTTTACCCTCATCCGTCTTTCGCCTTCGGCGAAATCCACCTTCCCCCAGGGGAAGGCTTTAAAACAAAAACCGCCTGCCGGTAATGGCAGGCGGTTTTTTGTTTTTTATAAGAGCTTGTCTATTTCTTTTTTGATCTGTTCAAAAACCTCTTCGATGGTGCCGGTAGAATCTATTATGGCGATGTTATCCCGGTCTTTGAGCATATCAAAAACGATACCGTAACGGCGGCGGGTTTC
>JAFUJP010000082.1 GCA_017473745.1 Oscillospiraceae bacterium | reverse complement strand
GCCCTACACTGAAAATGCAATAATCTGCAAACCGTAGGGAACGGTCTTGACCGTTCCGTTTCGCGGAGCGTTTAGCCCCCTTGTCAAAGGGGGCTGGCATTTGCGAAGCAAATGACTGGGGGATTCATCTGATACTTACCCCATTTCTTTGTCCGTGCATAATCCCTCCTCCACCGTCTTCGACGGTCCCCCTCCTCCTCCGAGGAGGTTTTTACCGTCGCCGTTCGGAGCCGGCAACGGTTTTCAATATATCGCGACAGCTCGGCTGTGGCGGTTCGCCATTCCACTGTAGGGAACGCCGTCTGCCCCAAGGGCACTTCTTCGCTGCGCTCAGGGCGCTGACGTTCCGCAAACAAGAACGCGGAGCGTTTATCGTAATTGGAAGGGTTTTATCCCTCCTCAGTCTCGCTTCGCTCGACAGCTCCTCCTCCGAGGAGCTTATTAAATAAAGTATATCACCATTAGCCTTTTATGGCAATGAAAAATCCATCAAAAATCCCACAAAAACATTCCTTAAAAGCATAAAAAATGCCTTAAAGTGGGCGAAAATTTGACAATTATGCCCTTTTTGAATATAATAGGTAGCTGTAAAGGAGGGGCTTTATGCAAAATACGTTTAAAAAAGCAGAAAGCCTTGTATCCAAAATCAGACCGCGCCATTTCATCATTGCGTTTTTTGCCCTTGGGGTGGCCTTTCTGATGCTTTGGTCCGCCTCAAGAATAAAAACCGTCACCATTGATATCGACTGTGAAAAAACCGTTCTCACAACGGCCATTTCCGATCCTTATGAGATTATGAAAACCCTTGAAATAGAGGTCGAGCCGGAGGACAGGCTTACCATAACGGGATTTGAAAACGGGGGTTTTTTTGGAAATCTCGGTGAAAACGAAGCGGAAATAAGGATACAAAGCGCCGTAAACCTCGAAATCGTTGCGGATGAGCTTAAATATCATGTAACCGTTGCCGAAGGCGATACCGTTTCGGATGCTCTTGATATGACGGGCCTTGAAGTGCGCGAACACGATATTTTAAGCGTTGACGAAACCAAAACCGTAAAAGAGGGCGACAGCATAAAAATAACCCGGGTGGATTATATCACCACCACCGAGGAAGAAACCATCCAGCGCGAAAAGACTTACCGCGGAACTTCGCTTATTGCCGACGGAAGAACCGTTCTTCTTTCTTATGGAAAAAACGGAACGCTCCTCAAAACCTACCAGCAGAAGGTCGTTGACGGGGTTTATGAAGAAAGGGTGCTTGTTTCAACCGAAGTTATAAAACAGGCCACCGACGACCTTTACGTCGTGGGTGACGGAAGCGCAATTTCGCCCCTTGATTACGGATTTGAGATAGTTGACGGAGTTCCCACAAACTATGTCAAAGTGTTTGAAAACGTGCGCGCAACAGGCTATTACGCACCCTATGGAGCAGGAACCGCCACCGGGCGCCTTGCCCAGGTGGGATACGTTGCGGTTGACCCGAAAATCATTCCCTATGGAACGAAAATGTGGATAGTTGCCCATGGCAACACAGGTTTTGTTTATGGCTATGCCCTTGCGGCGGATACCGGCGGAGCAATGCTTTCGGGCAAGAACTTCGTTGACCTTTATTACGAAACCTATTATGAGTGTGTTCTCAACGGACTTCGCCGCGTTGACGTCTATATCCTTGAAGAACCGGAGAATAAATAACATTTCAAAGCCTCCCTTGCCTAAAGGGAGGCGGCATCGGAGCAAAGCGACGATGACGGAGGGATTCAATCCTGTTCCGCTTAAAACAATAAACGAGAGGTGCTAAATATGGTAGAACTCAGACCCATTACCGAAGAAAACTTTGAAGACTGCATCAACCTTGACGTTCGCGAAGAACAGCAGGATTTTATTGCAGAAAATATGTGCTCCCTTGCGGAAGCTTATGTTGCCATGACCAGCGGCGACGTTGTTCCCATGCCCTACGGCGTTTATGATGCCGAACAGGATAACATGGTCGGATTCCTTATGATCGGTTACGCCGAAGAGGGCGACGAGGATCTTCCCGAGCCTTTTTATTGCATCTGGCGCATTATGACCGATGCCAACTGCCAGAAAATGGGCTACGGCACCGCCGCCCTTCAGGAAGCAATAAAAATCGTTAAAGAATTCCCCCTCGGCGAAGCAAAAAAACTTTGCGCCGCATATTCCCTTGAAAACAGCCGCGCAAACAAACTTTTCAAAAACGCGGGTTTTGTTGTCGGCGAAGCAAACGAAGAAGGCAATGTTCTTGCCGTTCTTGATATCTGATGTTCTGGGTATATATCCTTCACTGTGAGGACGGTTCCCACTACACAGGAATGACGGATGACGTGAAAAAGCGCATCCACACCCACTATCACAGGCTGAAAAACTGCGCAAAATACACCAGAAGCCACAAGGTTGACGGGCTTTGTGCCCTTTGGCTCTGTGATTGTGAATCTGCCGCCAGAAAACTGGAATTTCGGATAAAAAAGCTTACGAAGGAGAAAAAACTTCTTCTTATAAATGAGCCGGAGCGGGTTTCGGAGTTTTTCCCCGCCCTTTCGGAATATTCCTGTTCCCCGGTAACGGATATAAAATTTGAAGACTGCATATAAAAATGCGTGCCCTGCGGCACGCATTTTTTTTAAAGCCTTCCCCCTCCGGGGAAGGTGGATTCGCCGCTTTGCGGCGCGGTGAATGAGGGCAAACCCCGTCCCATCTGTTGTTATCGTCTAATCGAATGTAGGGAACGTCGTCCTCGACGTTCCGTTTCTTTGCAATTTATTATGTACCCCCCTCTCTTTGACGGCGCAAAGAGACGGCGGTACCCGCCAGAGAAACGCCTTCTAACCCCTGCAGTTTGCTCCCGCAAACGCTGTCCCCTTTCAAAAGGGGACAAAACGCCCCACCGAACGAACGGAGATTTCTAATCTCGACCGTCGCCGTTCGGAGCCGGCAACGGTTTTCATTTTACCGCGGCAGCTCGGCTGTGGCGATTCACCAGTTCACTGTAGGGAACG
>JAFUJP010000081.1 GCA_017473745.1 Oscillospiraceae bacterium | reverse complement strand
GTCGCGCTCTATGATGGAAGAGATGTTTGTGTGGTCGGCAACATGCTCCGCAAACACAACGAAAGCAACGGGCGCATAGAGAAGGGTAAGGGTGCCGAAATCCGCAAGGGTCATGGTGATGCCGTTTGCGCTGATTTCTTTGAATGCTTCAACAAACGCAAATTTGGGGAGATGGAAGAAACTGCCGAGGCTTATGGTGCTGAAGTTGTTGACGAGTGCGGAAAAATCAACGATTTTAAGCGCATCAATGCCCGCCATATTGCCGATAAGGGTGAGCACGGAAGCGAGAACGTATCCCGCAATAACGCCGCAGATAAAAGGTATGAGCTTCATAAAGCCTTTGCCCTTTGCGGAAATCCAGACGGTCACGCCAAAGGTGAAAAGTCCGCAAAGGATCGCCCCGAGGCTGTAAGCTTCGCCTGTGGCGGAAGCTTTTGTAAGGTCGGCAACAGCATTGCCCGCAAGAGAAAGTCCGATAAGGGCAACGGTGGGGCCGATAACGACGGTGGGCATAAGCTTGTTAAGCCAGCCGGAACCAACGGCTTTTATAAGAAGAGCTATAACAACGTAAACCAAACCGGCAAAAACGCCGCCGAGGATGATTCCGAAATAACCGAAAATGGTTGCGGAATACATGGAAGAAAGAAACGCAAAGGAGCTTCCGAGGAAAACGGGGGATTTTTTCTTGGTGAAGAACTGATAAACGAGGGTGCCGACTCCGGCGCCGAGAAGCGCCGCGGCGGGGTCCATTTCAAGGTTGACGGCACCGTAAGCATTTACAAGGATCGGAACTACGATGGTCGCGGTGATAATTGCCAGAAGCTGCTGGAGTGCGAAGACGATAAGCTGGCTGAATTTTGGCTTGTCCTCAACGTCATAAATAAGTTTCATTTGCTTTTTCCCTCCTGAAAAAACGTTTATTTTGTAAAAAGCTTTACCCCGAATTCGCCGTCGATGGACGGAATACGAACGGAAATAAGCTCTTCACGCGAAGTTGGAATATTCTTGCCGACGAAATCCGGCCGGATGGGAAGTTCCCTGTGGCCGCGGTCGATAACCGCCGCAAGCTGAATATAAGCGGGCCGCCCCTGTTTCAAAAGGCAGTCAATGGCGGCACGGGTGGTTCTTCCGGTGTGGATAACGTCGTCAACGAGAACGATGGTTTTGCCGGTGACGTCGAAAGGAAGATCGGCTCCGGTTATTTTAGGGGAATCAAGAGCGGGTTCTATGTCGTCGCGATAAAATGAGATGTCTATGGTTCCGACGGGAACTTTCGCACCTTCGATAGCGAGAATATTGTCGCGGATAATTTCCGCAATGGGAACGCCCCTTGTTTTAATGCCCACAAGGCAAAGGTTTTCGGTTCCGCCGTTGCGTTCAAGGATCTGATGGGATATCCTTATCAGACAGCGCTTAAGGGTATCGGAATCCATAAGATCGGACTTAAATTCCATAACAAAGGCCACCTTTCTTAAAACAAAAACGGTTCCGCCCAAAGAGGGCAGAACCGTAAAACTCCATTTTGCCGAAGGATTTCGGGGCTTTCGATCTTGCCGGTCTCTCTGTACCGCCTTAAAGATCATTTTTTCTAATAATACCACCAAAAGCCACAAATTGCAAGTTTTTTCTTCATATATTGCAAAAATTCTTGCGGCAGGCACAATAAAAAAGATTTTGATTCGAGCTTGCCGCATCGTCGCAAAGATGTTTAAAGCCTTCCCTCGGGGGGAGGGGGACCGCGCCCGCGGCGCGGTGGATGCGGACAAACCCAGAACGCGGAGCGT
>JAFUJP010000080.1 GCA_017473745.1 Oscillospiraceae bacterium | reverse complement strand
TGCCTGCGCCAAATCCGGCTCGCTGTATCGCCCACAGGGCGCGCTTCGCCGTCTTTGCCCGAGGGGAAGGCTTTAAAATGCTTCGCGGAAAGGAACGGTCAAGACCGTTCCCTACAGTGGAATGGCGGTTTTTGAAATTATTTTGCGTAAATTTAATTTTCAATTGTAAATTTTTAATTGTCAATTATAATAAATTCCTCCGTCACCTACGGTGACACTTCCCCTTACACAAGGGAGGTTTATAAAGTCAATGACAATTTATCTCAAAAAAATAAAACGGAAAGGCTTGCTGCCTTTCCGTTTTTTGCTGTTCTATTCTGTTTTTATCAGCCGCCGGGGGTTATAACCGTGACGCCGGGGTTGGAACTGCTGTCGCCGCTGCTTCCGCCCCAGGGGTCGTTTCCGCTGCTTTCAAGAGCGCCGTAATAAATATATACCTTGCTCATTCTGTCGCTTACGGCAACTTCGGTATCTTTGGGAACGGATTGGTCATAGACGATATTATATTCATATTCCGCGCTGTAATTGGGAACAAGCTGGAACGAAATACCCATTTCGGCAAGAAGAGCCGTTGCTTCTTC
This sequence comes from Oscillospiraceae bacterium, assembly GCA_017473745.1. Taxonomy (GTDB): domain Bacteria; phylum Bacillota; class Clostridia; order Oscillospirales; family Ruminococcaceae; genus UMGS1668. The sequence continues at coordinate 35,602 of JAFUJP010000080.1, read as the reverse complement.
AAGAGTGCTGCCGATAAGGTCGGGCATGGGCACCTTTTCCGGGCCGATGCTTACTTTAAGGACTATGGTTGTTCCCTCTTCAACCTCGGTGCGGTATTTGACGGATTGATCGAAAATCATGCCCTCGACGTAATCGTTGTTGTTTTCTTCCTCAAAAACAAGGCTGAATTTCGAATAATCCTCGTTGCTTTCGACGTTGTTTCTCATTCTTCCCACAAAGTTCGGAACGGTGATGAGATAACCGCTTTGATTATCTTCTTCATAACTGCTGCTCTGGGAAGAAGAATCGGAATTATCAAGGTTGCTTCTGTTGCCGAAACCGAGGACTTCGGTGTATCTGAAAAGGAACGCGACTATTCCGAGAAGCACCGCAAGCATAATGATGAAAACAACGAACCCCCAGGGAATGCGAACCTTTTTCTTTTCTTTTTTCTGGCGGCGTTCTTTTTCCTGCGGGAAGTATTCTTCCTCCGCCTTTTTGATTTCCGCTTCTTCGGTTACGCCGAAAAGCTTTGTATTGGAACCCGCGGATTCAAGAAGCTCCGCAGTGAAATCATCTATGGAACGGGTGCGGTATTCGCTGCTGACGGTCATCGCGTTAAGAATCGCATCCGAAACGCTCGAGGAAATATTGATGTTCAGTTCCTCCGGCGGGCAAAGGTTGTCAGCCTCTTTTCTGGATTCCGCATCGACGGGCAAAGTTCCCGTAAGGGATTTATAGAGCACCGCCGCAACGGAATAAACGTCGGTCCATTCGCCCTGCCAATATCCGGCGGAATACTGTTCCGGTGCGGAATATCCCGCGGAAAGATTCGGTTCGACTATCGAATCTTTTGAATAAAGCGCCGCCGTTCCGAAACCGCAGAGCATAAGCTGGCCCTTTGCGTTTACCCTTATGCTTTCGGGCGAAATTCCGCGGTGAACAAAACCGTTGCTGTGAAGATAGGTCAGCGTTGTGAAAAGCGGCATGAAAAGCCTTTTCACCTGGGGCCAGGTGAATTCACCGCCGTTATGGCTGAGGTAGTCCCCATAAGAAATGGTTTTGATATATTTATAAACCGCGTAAACGGTATTATTATCGCGGATCACGTTCGTCACGGGCATCATATATTCCGTATGGCGGAAGTTGCGCAAAGCATCGAAAAGGTCAAAGAAATCCGCCATAAGGGTCTTATATTGTGTTTCGCAGCCCGGGAAAGGAACGACCTCGCCGGTCAGTTCATTTCTTTTGGCGATTTTTTGCGGCATATATTCATGGATAAAAACCTTTTCTTCGTTTTCTTTATCAAATCCGATATAGGTTATGGCTTCGCCGTTCATTTTGGTCATGCGGCCGATTATGTATCTTTCGCCCACAACTGTTCTTACGGGGATGCAGGCTTCATCGGTGGGCGCATCTTCATCGTATCCGCAGCGGCAGTTGCCGTTTTCATCGAGCACCGACATACAGCCCATGCAGAGATAGCGTTCTTCAGTAAGCAATTCAAATGCCTCCTTCACTGAAAACTTGATATATGTTCAAAGCTTTTTCGGCTTTTTTGAGCTTTATTATATAAAGATATCTATTCATAATATATAATATACCATTTCTGCAAAAGTTTCAAGTTTTTCATCCAAGTAAATTTATAGAAGTTTGTCTTTTGTCAAAAAAGATAAAAATACCCTTGAAAAACGCAGAAAATATGTTAATATGATAACAAAGAACAAAATATTCAAAAACTCTAATGCAGGTTTAGAGTTTTATTGAGGTGAAAATATGAAAAACGAACTCCTCAGCATCGGAGAAATGGCTAAAATAAACAATATTTCTGTTTCGACCCTCAGGCTTTATGATGAGATAGGCCTTATAAAACCCTGTTACATTGATAAGGAAAGCCGTTATCGATATTATAATATCCGCCAAAACGCACGCCTTGATATGATACAGTATATGAAGGCCCTCGGAATGGAATTGAAAGAAATCAAAGAGGTTCTTGAAAGCGGCGATACAAAGCTTATCGAATCCATCCTCATTCACCGAAAAAAGCAGGTCAAAGAGCAGATGGCAAATCTTAATCTTCAGCTCGCGGCAATTTCGCGTACCATCGAAAGCCTTGAACGATACCGCAAATCCCCTTCCATCGGAACCATCACCATTGAATATATTCCCCACCGCAAGATCTATTCCCTACCCACTTCCATCAACTTTTACGAATACGGGATCGAAGTCTATGAAAACGAGCTTAAAGAGCTGAAAAACAGCTTGATAAAGCACAATCTGCCCCAGATTTATTACTGCAATGCGGGCACCACAATGAAGAAAGAAAGCTTTCTTGCGGGCAAGCTCGAATCCGACGAAATCTTCGTTCTTGTGGATGACAACTTCCCCCAGAGCGAATCCATAAAACGCATTGACAGCGGAATGTATGTCTGCATCTATCTCGATAGCTTTGATGACGAGCCGGAATATGCAAAACGCCTTCTTGAATACTGCACCGAAAACGAATATAAAGTTGTTGGGGATTACATTTGCGAGGTTCTTACGGAATTCAGCGTTTTTGATGACGAAAAGCGCGGAATGTTCCTGCGCTTGCAGGTTCCCGTGGCGTTCAGATAAATCAGATAAAAAATTAACAAAATAATGCTTGACTCTCACCCTGCTTTAGACATTATAATAGTGTTAACAAAAAAACAGGGAGGAAAATTATTATGGAAAAAGTAAAAGTTGTTCAGTATGGCTGCGGCAAGATGGCCAAATACATCATCCGCTACCTTTATGAAAAAGGCGCACAGATCGTCGGCGCAATCGACGTTGACCCCGCTGTTGTAGGCATGGATATCGGCGATTTCGCAGAGCTCGGCGTAAAAACCGGCGTTGTCATCAAATCCGACGCAGACGAAGTTCTTGATAACTGCGATGCAGATATCGCTGTTGTTACCCTCTTCAGCCTTGTAAGCGACTGCTATGATCACTTTGAGAAATGCCTTTCCAGAGGTATCAGCGTAATCACCACCTGCGAAGAATCCACCGGCAGCTGGAGCACCAGCCCCGAACTCACCAACAAACTTGACGTTATCGCAAAAGAAAACAACTGCACTTTCGTCGGTTCCGGTATGGAAGATATCTTCTGGGTAAACATGGTCGGCATGGTTGCAGGCGGATGCCAGAAAATCACCAAGATCGAAGGCGCTGTTTCCTATAACGTAGAAGACTATGGTCTTGCACTTGCAGAAGCACACGGCGTTGGCCTTACCCCCGAAGAATTTGAAGAACAGATCGCTCATCCCGAAGTTCTCGAGCCTTCCTATGTATGGAGCTCCAACGAATCCCTCGCTTCCAAATTCGGCTGGACCGTTAAATCCAACAGCCAGAAATGCGTTCCTTATTTCTATGATTCCGATCTTTATTCCGAAACCATGGGCAAAGTTATCCCCAAAGGCAACTGCATCGGTATGGCAGCGGTAGTTACCACCGAAACCTTCCAGGGACCGGTTATCGAAACCCAGTGCATCGGTAAAGTTTACGGACCCAACGACGGCGATATGTGCGACTGGAAAATCACCGGCGAACCCGACGTTGAATTCCATGTTGTTAAACCCGCAACCGTTGAACACACCTGCGCAACCATCGTAAACCGTATTCCGGACGTTCTCAATGCTCCCGCAGGCGTTGTTACCGTCGATCAGCTTGACGAAATCAAGTACCTCACCTTCCCCATGGAAAACTATTGCTGATATAATTTCAGTATAAAAGCTGCGGCGATCCCAGGCCGTATTTATCCGTAAAAGCACCCGAAAGGGTGCTTTTTTTGTTTGCTTCTTCCGCAAAAACGGCTTTTGAAAGCATATTCTTCGGCCTTTTGCATACCTTTTCAGAAAAGGAGGTATGCAAAACGGAAAAGCTTTCTTTCCTTTTGGATTCGCTTTCAAAAATAATATGGGGGCCGGCACTTCTTGTGCTTGTGCTCGGAGCCGGCGCTTTTTTGACCGCCGCGACGGGATTTTTTCCCATACGCAAAGCCGGGGCTGTTATCAGAAATACTTTAGGACGCATTTTCAAAAGCAAAAGCGCCTTTGCCGCCACTGCAACCGCCCTTGGGGCAACGGTTGGAACCGGCAACATAATCGGCGTTGCTTCGGCCATTGCCCTTGGCGGGCCGGGCGCTGTTTTCTGGATGTGGGTCGGCGCTTTTTTCGGCATGATGCTTAAATTTGCCGAAGCCGCCCTTGCGGTAAAATACCGCGGCGGCGCCATGAAATATATCGAAAAAGCTTTCGGCGGAAAATTTTTCGCCGCGGTTTGGTGTATCTGCTGTGTTCTGGCATCTTTCGGCGGCGGAAATATGGTGCAGTCAAACGCCGCCGGGGCCGTTTTTTATAAATTCTTCGGCATATCACCGCTTGCGATCGGAATGATCCTTGCGGTTTTGACCGCCCTTGTGCTTTTCGGCGGAGCAAAAACCGTTATCAGAACTTCGTCATACCTCGTCCCTTTTATGGCGGCAATTTATGTTGCGGGATGCTTCGGGGTGCTTTTTATTTGCCGTGAGGGGCTTTTATCCGCCCTTGAAAGCATTTTTGCTTCCGCATTTGAACCGATATCAATCGGCGGCGGAATTTCCGGAATACTCGTTTCAGAGGCTCTGCGGGTCGGCATTGCCAAGGGCACCTTCACCCACGAAGCGGGCATGGGTTCCGCCTCTCTCGCTCACGCGGAAAGCGGCGAGAAAAATCCGCTTTTACAGGGCTGTTGGGGCATAGTTGAGGTTTTTATCGACACTATTTTCGTCTGTACTCTCACAGCGCTTGTGATTCTTTCCTCCGGCGGTAAATTCACGGAAAATTCCGCCGCGGATGCCTTCAGCGCCATTTTCGGCATGGGAGGAAGGATTTTTCTTTGTGTTTCGATGTTTCTTTTTGCCCTTGCGGCGATTATCGGTTGGGCATTTTATGGTGAAAAAGCCCTTGAAAATATTACAAAGAGTAAAATTTCGACAAATTTATACCGCTTTTTCTTTTGTTCGGCAATCATTTTCGGTTCTGCGGCAAAATTGCCCCTTATCTGGAGTATAACGGATATTTTCAACGGGCTGATGGTCTTCCCAAATCTTGCCGCAATAATTCTTCTTTCGCCCGAGGTCATAAAAATCACAAAAGGGAAATAAATTATTGTTTATATGCCTTCCCAGAGGGGAAGGGGGACCGTTGCCGTAGGCACGGTGGATGAGGGATTATTTAAGAACGCGTCGTAGGGGCGCACCTATGTGTGCGCCCGTTAAAAAGGGCTTCCCGGAGGGTAGGCTTCTCCTTGAGGAGAAGCTCCGCCGAAGGCGGTGATGAGGTGTTTGTCCGCTAATTTCCGTGTTTGCATAGAAACACCTCATCCGTCATCGCTACGCGATGCCACCTTCCCATCAAGGGGAAGGCTTTAAATGCATATAAACAATAATTTACCCTTTGATATACTTTACAGTTTGCATTTCGCCGCCGGCAGAATCGAAAACGGCGTTTCCGCTGCCGTCAAGGGTGATCTCATACATGGTCGGGCCGCGGTAACTATCCGCATAAGCTTCCGTTTCGACGGTATAAAGATATTCTCCGTCAAAATCATATATCTCAAAGAAAATATGCCCCGCGGCAAAGAAAAGCTTTCCGCCGCCGTCATAATAATTTTTCATTCCGTCTTTCGGCTTTGCAAGAAGATTTCCTTCATCGTCGGCGCTTGTGATTTCAACAAAAGCGCCAATGATAAGTTTATTTTCTGTATCGGCCGTAAATTCACAGCAAACTTTTTCATTAATATAATCATAACCGCCGTAATAGAAATTGCTGAATGCAATAATATTTTTGTTTTCACCCGAAACAATGTCAAGGCTGTCTATACTGTTAAAACCGGTATCATACAGTATTGTGTGCTCGTCAACAAAGGTGAAGACTTTCCAGACGGTGTATTCCCCAAGGAAGCGGAATTCACCGCTTTCTGTTTCTTTCACCGCAAGGGTCGAAAGCTCTTCTGCCCTTCCGTAGGTTCCCATAACGTAAACTTCATATTTTCCGTCCGGACTTTTGGTAAGAACGTCTTTCTCATTCAAGCCCGAAAAGTCGTAAGAAAGTTCCGCCGTTTCGTTTTTGAAATCTATCTTATGTATTGCCCTTCCAAAATGCAGTTCAAGGGTCTTTTCTTCCGTATCAAAAAATTGTTTGTCAAGACGGGTTTTTCCGTCGCCGTTTGTATAAAAATCATCCGGCTCATAAAGCGAAAGACTTGAAATTCTTTCGCCGTTTTCAAAAAGGCTGTAAGTAAAATCATTGGTGCCTTCGGAATATCTTAAAACCGCCGTTTCGCCGAGGATAAATGCCCTGTTCGCCTCTTCCGAAAGGTATTCCCCGCTTTCAAAATCATAGCAGAACCAGGCTTTGTTTCCTCTGCGGAAGAACTGGAGCTTTCCGTTTATATAGCTGTTCGGGGTGCAGGAAGGAACGCCGTTCCATGGTTCAAGCGGGATATCCGTTTCGGTAGTATCTATATAATTGCCTTCGGCATCAAAGCGCTGGAAGGCGATTTTCGCATCCTCTGCACCGTAATCCGGCGCATATATGAGCACATAGGTTTTTGTTTCTTCATCGTATGCGACGGAACAGAGGGCGTAGTAATCATTTTCCGGCTTTTCAAAATCGAGAGTAAAATCAAGCTTCGCACCTTTTTCGGCATCAAAGAAACAAATCTCCTTACCGGCGGTCAGGCAGTAATAATCGCCGGTAATATGGGTGATTCCCGCATCAAAATCCCGAAAATCCTCAAAACTTTTCACAACGTAGTGCTGTCCCTTGGAGTTTCTGATAATTACGGAATGTTTACCGCTTCTGTATCCGTTATCGGTAAGGAACCTCTCCTCTCCATTTTCAAAAAGATAAATCTCCGTTTCGGTTCCGGGGACGGAAGAATACTTTTCCGCACCGATTATAACTATCCCCTCCGTGGAAAAATGTTCTGCGATTTCTGCCTGCGAAATGGTTTTTTCGGCGGTTTGTTCGCCGTTTTGGGCTTCGCCCGCCCCGTGCTCAAAATTATTCGAGCACGAGCACAGCGTGAGCACGAGCATAAAAATCACAAAAAGCTTTCCCATCCCGAAACACCTCCATTATCATCAATGATATATTCGCTTGCATATTCATTATTGATGACCGCGCCTTCCCCCGCACCCTTATAGAAGAAAAGCTGATAGCAATAAACAAGGGTATCCAGATTGTAGTAATAGACGTACTGTATGTCTTCGCTGAGAAACAGTTCGTCCTCTTCAAAGGTTTTCTTTTCCTGAATGGTGCTTTCTTTGAATTTTTCCACCCGCTCAAGAAGTTCCGCCTCGTCGGTTTCCATTTCCATATTTGTGTAGGCTATGCGGACTATTTTTCCGTTTTCAATGGTGGCGATTGCCGCTTTGTTGGTGGTTATGGTGTCCTCTATGGCGTATATAATCTTTATCATTCCGGCAGAAAGGTCATCAGAAAAATATTTCAGCGTTGTTTTCCAGCCTTCGCCGCCGAAATCTGGATAATCCGCCTTTATTTCCTCCAATATCTCCTGCGGAACATCAATTTCCATAAGCAGGGAATCATGTTCCCGAATTTCTTCCGGCGGAGCAAAAGGGATATCCACCCTGCGGCTGTGCTGTTCAATCCCCACGGCGGAATCAAATTTCTCATCAAGATGATGCGGCAATTTCAGCAAAATTTTATCAAATTCATAATTTTCCGAAGAACTGCTTTCGGGTTGCAAAATATTTTCCTTCTCTTCCGGAACAGGTTCAGCGGCACAGCCGCAAAGCAGGCAAAGTATCATCAAAATACAAAAAAATTTTTCCACAATATTCCTCCTTTTTTCCCTTATATTATATAAGTGTCGAAAAAACTCCGATTTGTTGCATCAAAAATAAAAAAAGTGCACAAACGTGCACTTTTTCGATTTAATCTTATATAAAAAACATTTTTGCCGCAGCGGTCATTATCACAAGGAAAATTATGTTGATAACGGTGAAAAGGATAAAATATTTCTTCCCCTGACCGGGGTAAAGAATTCTGTATTCGCTGAAAGTGATAAGGCTCGCAAGGGATGCGATAAGGGTTCCCGTGCCGCCTATGTTTACGCCAAGCAAAAGCGAATGATAGTCATTTGTGAACTGTGAAAGCAGAATTGCCGAGGGCACGTTGCTTATAAACTGGCACGAAAGAACAGAAACGAGAAGCGCATCTTTAGCAAGAAGCGCCGAGAAAAATTCATTCACGACGTCGATTCGCGCAAGATTGCCCGAGAATATAAAGAAAAAGAAAAACGTTCCCAAAAGGGCATAATCCACCTCTTTAAGGGCATCTTTATCAATGAACCAGAGCACCGCGGGGATCACAGCAAGCCCGAGCCAAAACGGAATAAGCCTGAAAACAATAAATATCGAAAGCGAAAACAGCAAAAGATAAAGTACCGTTCTTTTTACGTTCAGCTTTTCGGGGAATTCGCCTGAAATGGAAAGCTTTTCCGGCTTTACAAAAAAGCAAGCCGCCGCAAGAAGCCCTATCGCAAGTAGAAAAGGCGGAAGCATTATGGCGGTAAATTCGCCGGTGGGGATTTCGAAATACGAATAAAGATAAAGATTCTGGGGATTGCCGAAAGGCGTAAGCATTCCGCCGAGGTTTGCGGAAATGTTCTGCAGAATAAAAAGATATGCCATATATTTATCATGCCCCGTTACCGAAAGGGCAAAATAGCCGAGAGGCAAAAAAGTTATAAGCGCCATATCGTTTGCGATTATCATCGAACCGATGAAAGTTATCACAACGAGAAGAAGAAAAAGCCCCCTAAGGTTGCCCGAAACCAGCACAAGCTTTCTTGCAAGAATGGTGAAAAACTTGATATTACCCAAAGCGCAGACCACCGCAAGGGTCAGAAACAAACAGGCAAGGGTCTTCCAGTCAAAATAAGAAAGATATTCCGCATCCGGCGGAACGATGAAGCAGGTTACAAGCGCCGCAAAGGCCGCAACGCAGAAAACCACGTTCTTTTTAGCAAAACGAATTAAAACAGACATAATTTCTCCCCTATAAAAACAAACTGTCTGTCATAATACACCATTTTATAGGAATTTGCAATAATTACAGGCATAAAAAAAGCGCCCTTTCGGCGCAAACCAACACAAATGAAATGACCCTTGAATTATCGCATCTTTCACCTACGATAAAGCAAGGGTCATTTCTGTTCTATTTTAGTATCTAACATCATTTTAACCTCTCTTTCTATTGATTCAAACGCCTTAACCGTTGTCTTTGGCTGATTATAAATTCCCGGGACGCTTCTTGTTTTAAGCCTATATAAGAAAACGTTGTTAATCAAAAGTTGGGACTTTGTTATGCCGGAAAAATCTTTTACCAAAGGTGGTAACGGGTTTTCCTTTGAAAGCTTTTATTGAATTAAGCTTTCGTTGTTTAATTGTACATCGGGTATCATCCTTTCTGTGACTTAAATATACCACAGATCCAACCGTTTTTCAACCCGTAATATTTCACTAAGTTAAAGCGCTAAATTTATGCAAAACACAGAAAATGCGCTTTCTGCGCAGAAAACCGTTGACATTTAATGGTAAAAAGAGTATATTAAAAATGTTGGGCAGCCCAAAATGGGCTGTCTTTTTTATTTAAGCAAATTTTCTGCAGCAAAAAAGCGCCCTTTCGGCGCAAACTTTCAGACAAATGAAATGACCCTTGAATTACCGCATCTTTCACCTACGGTAAAGCAAGGGTCATCTCTGTTCGATTTTAGTATCTAACATCATTTTAACCTCTCTTTCTTTTTATTCGGATGTTCTTCCCGCCGCCTTCGTATATTAATTCATTCCCTCGAACACTTCTTTTTTCTCTTTTAACCCTTAAGCGGGATGATCTTTATGCAGGGATTCTTTTATTCTTTCCGAAGGTCGGCAATTTTTACCCGGAACTTATTTTCTTTCTCTTTTTTTATTTTAACCGGGTACCGAACGTCTTTTTTATTTTATCTTTTCGGTGATTTAAATATATCACAGCGGGCTTGTTTTTTCAAGCGGCAATTCCGCACGAAATTGCTGCGCCCCAGTTATGCAAAACACAGAATTTTGTTAATTTCGCAATAAAGTTATTGACATTTCGCTTTTATTTTGGTAGATTAAATATATTGCCCGGTCAAAAAACCGGGTTTTTCTTTTGTTCAGAATCAAAACTGCGAATCCAGCCGAAAAAAAGTAAGAAAGAAGAGGGCGCCTTTCGGCGCCCTCTCTTTAATTATCTGTTCTGAAGAATCGCTTCGACCTTATCTCTTTGCTCAAAAAGAGTGCAGCCGCCGATATGTTCTTCCGAAAGCATGTGCTGTTCTCTCAGGGTGGTGAAAAGCTTCGAGCGCAGAGCTTCTTTAAGAGAAGTATCCCTTACGTTTATGTCTGAATAAGGTGAAAACGGGCAAGGTTCCGCGCCGCCGTGTGAATTGATATGGAAGAATCCCCTTCCTGCCGCAAGGCATCCGCCGGAATCTTTTTCGTCACCGGGGAAGGAAAGAAAAAGCATATCCTCGTATTCTTCGCGAAGACTGCGGAGCTTCTGATAGATGAATTCCCTTTCGCTGTCGCCCGGGGCATTTTCTTCGCTTCCTTTTTCAACCGGAACATATTCGACATAGAAAACGACCTTGCAGCCGCGGGAATACAGATTATCAAGGAACCCTTCGGAAACAACCTCCGCAATATTGGATTTCGTAACGGTTACGGAAGCACCGAAGAAAAGTCCGTTTTTGTGCATTGCATCCATTGCGGCTATAAGTTTTTTATAAACGCCCGGGCCGCGCCTGTCATCGGTTATCTCCATGCGGCCTTCGATACTGAAAACCGGTATAAGATTGCGGCAGCTATCAAAAAGCTCTATGTATTTTTCATCAATAAGGGTGCCGTTGGTGAAAATCGGGAAAAGTATTTCAGGGATTTTGCCCGCGGCTTCAACAATATCCCTGCGGATAAGGGGCTCGCCCCCGGCAAGAAGAATAAAGCCTATTCCAAGCTCCTTTGCCTCGCCGAAAATTTTAAGCCATTCAAAGTCGCTGAGCTGGCGCGAGGGTGCATCATCCGAGCAGGCGTTGTTATGGCGCGCATAGCACCCGGCACAATGAAGATTACAGCTGCTTGTAATGCTCGCAATAAGAAAGGGCGGAATATGGCCGCCGTTTTCGCTCGCGGCGGCACGCCTTTTGGCCGCCTCTTTGCTTGCAAGGCCGTATTTTAACATAAACGCGCTTTCTTTCGGGTCTTTAAGGGTCGCTTTAACGGCTCTTTTTACTATGCGTTCAACTCCGCCGGCAAGATACCCTTCAAGATCAAACTGTTCCATACAAATTTCCTCCATTTGCTCCCAAAAAAGTCTTTACTCTTTTTTAATTACCTGCTACAATTATATTAGCATACACATAAAGAATCAACTACGCAGTTTTTTATGAGCAACTAACAAAAAACTTACCTTGGGAGGATCCAACTATGTCAACCGGCCACGCCTGCCCCTGCACCGAAGAATGTCCCCTTCAGAGGGCGATGGAAATCATCGGCGGAAAATGGAAAATTTCCATTCTTTGCTCCCTCAATGCCGACGGCGCCACGCGCTATAATGATCTTAAGCGCAAGATGAAAGGCATTTCCAACACCATGCTCGCAAAATCCCTTAAAGAGCTCGAAGAATCCGGCCTTGTCAAGCGCACCGAATACGTCGAAGTTCCCATAAGGGTCGAATATGAAATAACCGAAAAAACCGCCGAGCTTTTGCCGATCCTCGGCCAGCTTGCAGTTTGGGCATATAAATCGGCATAAAAAAAACGCCCCGGCGGGCGAAACAAAAAATCTTTAAAAATGAAATGACCCTTGAACTGCCGCATCTTTCACCTGCTGACAGCCAAGGGTCATTTCTGTGAATTCTTAATATCTAACATCATTTTAACCTCTCTTTCTACTGATTCCGAAGCCTTCGTATCACCATAAACAAGTTCGCTTATATCATTTCTAACAGCTTGAAAAGAACTTTTTGCCGAAGGTCATCGGTGGTTTTTACCCGAAAGCATTTTGCTTTCATTTCTTATTTGTACATCGGGTATCATCCTTTCTGTGACTTAAATATACCACAGATTTTTGCGGTTTTCAATCCGCAATTCCGCACGAAATTACGGCACCGAAATTATGCAAAACACAGATTTTGGGGCAAACCATCCAAAAGTTATTGACATTTATATGCAAAGTCAATATAATTAAACTGTTGGGCCGGCGAAAAGCGCCGGCTTTTTTCGTTTAAAAACCGTTTTCAAATTTTCGCCCCGGGACGTTCCGCAATCTTTTTTCTAAATCTCTTTCGCAAGCTTCAGAAGATAGTTCATTTTTGCCCGCTGGGCATTATGTTCATATATGGCGGATTCGAGAAGATATTCATCGGTTGTAAGGTTAAAAACGGTTTCGGTCCGGCGGATTTCCGCTTCAAGATTTTCGATATCCTCCCGAATGCGCTCTCTTTCGGCTTTTCTTTTTTGCAAAAGTTTTTTCTCGGCATGTTTTTTTAGTAAATTCATAGAATTCGCCTCCTCTTCATATTTATGAAAAAGTATTGGGCAATATGAATTTGTTTATTCAAAAAATTTGACAAAACCGAAATATAAAGCTATAATATTATAGTTGTGAAAATCATACCGAGGTGCAGCGCAATTGGCGCAAAATCCGGGCGCCGCCTGTGGCGGATACAGCGAGGATTTCGCGGCGCAGCGGTCAAAAATTTCAAGGCAGACGCCGCAGAAATTTTGGGGCACCGCAAGAGGAAGCGCGCCTGCTTCGACAATTTCAAAAAGAGCAGCAATTGAATAACGAGGTGTAGCGCAATTGGTAGCGCGCCTGCTTTGGGAGCAGGATGCTGCAGGTTCGAGTCCTGTCACTTCGACCATAAAGAACAAGTCGGCTTCTGCCGGCTTGTTTTTTTATTTCATGACAGGACGAGAACGAAGTTCGATAAGTGACGCCCCGCAAACACAAGCCTTCGGCGCAGTGTGAGCGGCTGGCGGAACTTATGCAGTGAGCAAAGCGAATCGCTGTCCTGTCACTTCGACCATAAAGAGCAAGCCGACTTTTGCCGGCTTGTTTTTTTATTTCCTGACAGGACGAGAACGAAGTTCGATAAAAAAGGAAGGGATGCTCCGCATCTCTTCCTTTTTATTTACTCAAGAACAAATTCCGCATAGAACATTGCTTTGTCATAATCGCCCGTTCCGCGGAAATCGCTGACCTCTTTGCCTATGCGATAAATTCCCGCAGGAAGCTCGCCGTAAAGCAGTTCCCAGTTTGTTTCCATTTCGGTCGTGCCTTCCATAAAAATCAGCCACGCCGTAAGAGTCCACATAAACTCGGCGTCGCCGGGTTCCTTCTTAACTTCGGCCCATTCGCCGTTTTCCCATCTTTCAAGAGAATAATAGCTTCCCGTATCAAGGCTGCCGGTTGGTGCTCCTCCTGATTGATTGAATACAACCGTAAGGCCTTTCGGGGTGACATCTTTTACGGAAAGAGCAAGTCCCCATTTTTCCTCGAATTCGTTTTCTTCGTGATATCCTTCGATGGCTTCGCCGTCCGTTGCGGGAATTTCTTTCCCCGCGCCGCAGGAACAAAGCAAAAAAATCGCCATAAGCATTGCCGCAAGTTTTTTCATAAAAGCACCTTCCTTTACGGTTAAAGCATAGCATAAACCAAAAAAAGATTGCAACGAAACAAAATTTTTGATTATATGTCTTTCCGTCCGCAAAAGGCTGATTCGCAATTATTTAAGAATTTTGCCTTCTTCAAAATAGCGATAGAATCTATTGTCATCAAATTCCGGAGCATCGAACATTTCCTTGCTTCCGTCAATAAATCTCCAGCCGCTGTTCGCGATTATCTGTCCTCTGTCATATTTGTTTTCGGGATCAAAAAGAAGATAGTACTTAAATACTTCTTCCTTTGTTGTTCCGTCCGCATAATTTATATCCGTTATGGTTCTGATTACAACAAATCCATTAAGGATATCATCCGTATCATGGCGCCCTTTAACTGATCCTCCGGTGAGGTTTATCTCTTTATATGTTGCGTTTTCGTCAATTTCCGCTATGCGGATATCAAAACTCGCTGTATCTTTGTTTTCGGAATAATTTTCGCTGATATAATCCGTAACAGCTTTTACGGCGCTTTTTGCAAAATCTCCGGTGAAATCAATGTTGCTGTACATCACAACGTCGCTTTCGCTGAATATATACTGCTTTGCGGTACTGCCTTCGGTGCTGTAATTAGCGGTATAATGCAGGTTATTGATTTTGAAAAGAACGTCGGTTTCGGAAGCAGTAATGATTTCCGGCCTTACGCAATCCGGAAGACCGCCGAATTCAACCATAAGGTTGATTCCGGTATTAATATTGCGGATAAGATTTCCTTCGGAATCAAGAACCGCAATCTGATAGGTGGCACTTAAATCCGGAGTCTGATTTTCATAAACTTTATCGAAATCATCGGGCATATCAACATAGCAGACGAATGCTTTTCCAACGTTTTTCTGAACTGCCAGATCAAGCCCCCAATATCCGAATTCCGTATTTTCCTGTTCCGGCACTTTCCATACCGCGGAAGGTTCCTTCGGATTTTCAAATTCATAAAATCTTACTTCGTTTCCGCCGCCAAAAACATAATGCTCATTGTCAATTATGCCGTAATCGCTGAACTGGCCTGGAATTTCGGGAATGATTTCCATAACACCGTCTTTTCTGATATAGGCAAATCCGATGGGACCGCCGTAATCCGCATAAACTTCCGGATCAAAAAAGAACATTCCCAAAAAATATTTTCCGTCGTCGGTTTTTTCTGCAGCTGGAACCAAAGCGCTCATCTCAAGCGGACGGAGAACATGCTTTTTTGTAAGCCCTTCTTCCATCAACGCAAAAATGGTTCCCAGCTGTTCGTCGCTGTACCCCATCTCCTTTGCTGCGGCAATGAATTCCTCATCGGAAAGTTCGGAAATATCCTTTTCCGGAACTTCCGTTTCGCTTTGCGGATTGTCGATCGGGTCATCAATGCCCTGTTCTTCCTGCACCGCGCAGGAACAGAACATCAACAAAGCCAAAATCAATGCAAACAGTTTTTTCATAAAAGCACCTCCTGTATCAATAATCAAAAGCATATTCGGATATATCAATTATCTCGGTTTCGCCGTTTTCATAAGTTACCTTTGCAGCTGTTGCGCACCATTTTTTCTCTCCACGTATTATCTTTGCATTTTCATCAAAAATCAGCTCTATATATTCAAATCTTTCGCTTATGATATTACCGTACTTATCAATAAACCACATGCCATCCGGCATTGGTTCACCGCTTTCGTCGAAGGTCGGGGCATATTCTTCCCATTCCGACTTTCCGACGGAAGCTGTTCCAATACATTTCTCCTCATTGACCGGGCACCAACCCAATGTCTGGAATTTATCGCAGATTATATTTCCGTTTTCATCACCAAGCAGAGTTTTATAATATCCGCCTCTACATACCATTTTAAGTCTGAAACGGTCGCCGAAATACTGAATGATCTCCGTATAGATGTTGTCATAAACAGTTTCGCCGTTTTTCTCCACCCCGTAACGCACAAAAAATGCTCCTTCGTTGGAATAAAGACATCTTATGTGAGTAAATCCGTTCTCCATTTCTCCCGTAAAAGGGTCATCGTATTCCAAAAGCACAAGTTTTCCGTCTTCAATCAGATAGTCATAGGATTTTCCGTCGGCGGCACATCTTATTGATACGTTATCTGAATCTGCCACATAATAATATTCCAGCGGAACGTCGATAAGAGAATTACCTTCCGCATCAAGGAAATAATACCGCGGCGAAAGTATCTCCTCAACGTATGGCTCGCCGTTTTCGTCATAGACAATACGGCGCATTGGAACATCGTTAATATTAGCGATATAGCTTACGACATCCCTGTAATTGTATTCTTTTATACCGTCATAACAGGCTTCAAGAACGATTTCACCGTACTGATATTTAAGCCCGAGTTTTCCGTTTTCGCCCTGATAAATGACCATTTTGGGTTCTTCCTGTTCGGAGGAGATTTCGCTTTCACTATTATCTTCAGGCTTGCTTTCCTCTTCGATTTGTGAAGATTCGCTCTGCGGTTCTTCAATGGGCTGATTCACCGAGCAGGAGCAAAGCATAAACAAAGCCAAAATCAATGTAAACAGTTTTTTCATAAAAGCCGCCTCCTTTTTATGATTCGAGCACGTAATCTCTCAGATTTATTTCAATTTCTTCTCCGTTTTCGTTTTTTGCCTTTACCGAGGCATCAAAATCATCGAAAGAATACCGAAGACTTACAAAGCGCTCGCTTATGATGTTTCCGTCCTTATCGATGAACCAATAGCCCTCCGGAAGATAATCCATGCCGTAATACGGCGGAACCTCACATTCGTCGCCGCAGCTGTATGCAACCCCGATATATGAACCGTCCTCTTTTACTGTGAAGGTCACATCGTTGAAGATCCTGCTGTAAACATTGCCTTCCGGGTCAATAATTTTTGCAACTCTGCATTCCGGTCCTGCCGCAGGATACTTACCGTCATACACGATTATTCTGTCCGCAAAGGGCATATTCAGGGTTTTGTAAACCGGTTCCAGAATCACCTCGTCGCCGAATTTAAGCCCATGGCCGTATCCGGAATACCAGAAATAGCAGTATCCAAACAAGGTATATCCGAATTCGTTTTCCGTTTCTTCTCTGCCGCTTTTTTGAGTCTGAACAAAAACGCCATCCCTTTCCTCGAACCGATAGCTGTATCCTTCCGCAACGCCGCGTAACCAGCCGCCTTCGCCCGTTTCCGGATGATTTTCCATTATGAATTCTTCGAACGCCATATCCGCTATTGGCTTTCCGTTTTCATCAAGAAGCCAGTTCAGTATGTTTTCATCTTCGGAAAGATATGGCGCAAAATATTCATCGTATGCGATAACGGGCTTCGTGCCTGCATCCACCGTTGCGACGAAGCTGTAATATTCCGATTCTTCCGAAGTGATGATGTAATCATAAATCGGCTCGGCGATTATCTCCCCTTTTTCATTGCGAAGGCCGTATTTTCCGTTTTCATCTTCAAAAATTTCGAGCTTCTCATCAGTAACGGAAGGTTCCGGATCGTTCTTTGTTTCCTCCGGCGTTTCATCAACCGAACAGGAGCAAAGGAGAAAAACCGCAAGAACAACGGAAAGGAAATTCTTCATAAAATCGCCCCTTATTTACGAATGTCTAACTTTAATTATATTCTACTATTGTAAAATAACTTTGTCAATATATTTTTTAAATATTCCAAAAAAGAATAATTTTTTAATATTGTTTTGGTCTTTTAAGACAAGGGAGGCAACAAAAAACCCCGCCGATTGTTCGGCGGGATTTTATCTGTTATCAATCGAAGGTGATGCATTTTGCGGCATATTCCATGCCGGGGTTATAATAATAATTTACGAATATGTTTGTCATCCAATCTCCGGTCCGGCGAAGGACGATTCCGATATAATAATTTCCTTCCAGCTCCGTGAGAGAAACCTTATATTTAAGGCAATAAAGAACTTCGCCATCGATTTTTACCGTATCGATTTCTTTTTCTTGGACGACATAATGAATTATCCGGTCATAATGAAGAAGCTCCTCTTCTTCAAGATACTTTTCAAATTCATCAAGGGCGGCTTCGGCATATTCTTTTTCGGAAAGAACCTTTCCGCGGAACTTCGGCATATTTTCATAGCGGATATCTATGCTTCCGAATCCTTCGCCGCCGGAAGAACAAAGATCATAAAATTCCGCACCGCTGGGGTCGAATTTTCCGTCGGAAAATGTGTTCCAATAGCTTTCCGTCGATTCGTCATCATGAAATCTTGCATCTTCACCCAAATCAACAGTTATTCCAAAAGCCCTGTTGCGATAGATTGCTTTTTTCACATCCGTACTTCCGATGGGGTGTTCTCCTTCAAAACCGATTACCTTATCGTCCATAAAATCATAATAAAAACCGCCTTCAAAAGTACCGCGGGTAACTTCGCCACCAAGTTCTCTTTCAACTTCTTGCGGTTCGGCGGAACAACCGCAAAGCATAATCAATGCCAGAATCAGCGCAATCAGTTTTTTCATCAGAAGCACCTCACTTTATTATATTAGTGTACAATAAAACGTGTTTTGCTGCAACGATTCCCTAAAATATTTAAAATTATTTAACAAAAAAAGGAGAACCTGAACGGTTCTCCCTTTTTCGCTTTTATTTTGCGTTATAGAAAGCTTCGGATGCTTTGTGCATCATATAAATATCAATTTTGGAAGCAACTTCCATAGGTGCGTGCATGGAAAGAAGCGGAACGCCAACGTCGATGGTATCAACTTCAAGGCGGGAAATATATTTCGCAACGGTACCGCCGCCGCCTTCGTTTACTTTGCCGAGCTCGCCGGTCTGCCAAACAACGTTTGCATCGTTGAGAATGGTGCGGACTTCGCCGCAGAATTCAGCGGGAGAATCGTTTGTGGAAGATTTGCCGCCCGCACCGGTGTATTTGGTTACTACGATGCCGTAGTTAAGATATGCGGCATTGCTCTTTTCGTGAACCTGGGGGAAGGTGGGGTCAACCGCGGCGTTGACGTCCGCAGAAATGCATTTGCTCTTTTCAAGAATAACGTGGCCGGGAATTCCGTAAGGTCTGCCGAGATCCATCGCAAAATAAGAAAGCATCTTGCTGTTCATGCCGGTGGGGCCGTCGGAACCGGTTTCTTCTTTGTCTGCGAAGCAGGCAACTGCGGTATATTCCGGGTCGGAAGCGAGGATACCGGTGAGTTCGCCGTATGCGCATACTCTGTCGTCGTGGCCGTATGCACCGATAAGGCCTCGGTCAAAACCTATATCACGGGCTTTGCCGGCGGGAACCATAGTAAGCTCTGCGGACTGGAAGTCGTCTTCGATGATACCGTATTTATCAAAGAGAATAGAAGCGATGTTGAGTTTTACCTTTTCACTTACTTCATCGTCACGGAAAGGCATGGAACCTACAAGGATGTTGAGTTCTTCGCCTTTGATTCCGTCGCCGAGGGTTCTTCCCATCTGCTCCTTTGCAAGATGCGGAAGAAGGTCGCTGATGCAGAAAACAGGCTCATCGTCATTTTCGCCGACGGTTACGGTGACGGAAGTACCGTCTTTTCTGATTACAACGCCGTGAAGAGCAAGGGGAATGGTTGTCCACTGGTATCTCTTGATTCCGCCGTAATAATGGGTTTTGAAGAGTGCAAGCTCGTGATCTTCATAAAGCGGATTGGGTTTAAGGTCAAGGCGGGGAGAATCTATATGTGCGGCGGCAATGTGCATACCTTCTTCGAGGGGCTTTCTGCCGATTTTTGCAAACATAAATGCTTTGTTGCGGTTGTTTATGTAAATTTTATCGCCTGCAACATATTTTTTGCCCGGTTCAAAGGGAACAAAGCCCTCTTTTTCGAGCACCGGAATTACCCAGTCGATGAATTCGCGCTCGGTTTTGCAGGTGCTGATGAAATCTTTATAAGGCTCGCAATAATCGAAAGCGGCCTTGATTTCTTCTTCGGAAAGGGTGGTTCCTGCGTTTTTCGGGTTGCGAAGAAGCTTCTCTTTAAGGAGCTGTCCTGCGGATTTTTCTTTTTCGCTCATGTTTTTTCTCCTTTTCTATGTTGAATTTTTATTGGCATATATAAAAATCAGTCGAAACCATAGGCATTTATATAGCCTTTGCGGTATGCGCTGACTTTTTTGCAGTAGTTCGATGTTTCTTCGTAGGGGATATTATAAAGGGTTCTTCCGTCGGTGGAATATTCCTTATCCTCAAGCCATTTTTTAACGGCGTTCGGGCCGGCATTATATGCGGCATAAACTGTTTCCCATTCTCCGAATTCTCCGTAAAGATAGCTTAAAAGCCATGTGCCGTAATCAATATTTATTTCCGGAACGTACATATCCTCCCACGAAGCGCCTGTTGCGCCCCGATAATAATCGATCCATTCATAAGCATCTTTGGTTATCTGCATAAGCCCCCGGGCACCGACCCAGCTTTCCGCTTCCGGATCGAAGCCGCTTTCGGTGCGGATGACCGCATAAATAACCGACAGCGGAACGCCGTATTCTCCGGATTTTTCCTCAACCGTTTCGCTGTAATCCGTCGGGTATGCCCAATGCTCAAGAAGCTTGCTTGAATGGTTCATCATCACCCCGGCAAACACCAGAAAGGCGGCCACCAAAAGCCCAAAAAGGGCGTTTTTTATAATTTTCCCCAAGGTTTTTCCTCCGCTGCGACGGTTTCTTTTTTGTTCAGCATATTTTTGAGCACGGCGTTTACGCTGTGTTCAAGCTCTGCAAGGCTGCCGTCATTTCTTATGATATGATCGGAATTTTCGGTATAGAATTCCTCGGTTTTTTGGGCCGAAATGCGTCTTTCGGCATCGGTTTTTGAAATTCCGTCACGCTTTATTATACGTTCGGTTCTTGTTTCGGAATCCGCAACCACGGAAACGAGCACGTCGCACATTTTTCCGCAGCCGCTTTCGATTATGGTGGCGCCGTCGATAACGATATTTTCGGCACCCCCGGCTATGCAGCCGAGCACTTCATGCTCAATGGCATCGAGTATATAAGGAAAGATTATTTTGTTGAGCACCGCAAGCTCTTTTTTATCCGAAAACACCCGTCTTCCAAGGGCTTTGCGGTTTATGGTTCCTCTGTCGTTGAGCACAAGGCAGGAAAAATGGCTTACTATATCGTAAATACAGTCAAGGCTGTTTTCGGTAATGCCGTGGGCAACGGTATCCGCATCAATAACGGCGGCGCCTTTTCTGCGCATTATTTCGCGAACGGAGCTTTTTCCCGCTCCTGTCTGACCGGTAAGTCCGATGATATTTGCCATTTTCATTCTCTCCCTTTTATGTCGTGCTCAAAATGTCGTTCAAAGCTCTATAACGTCAAAGCCCGCCGCTCTTATAAGGCGGTTATAAACCGCAAGGCCGACCCCGGTAACTTTCGGCGAATGGGCGTAAACGCGTTTTGCGCCGCTTTCGTCGATCATGCGAAGGGCTTCAAAAATATGTTCCGCCTGTTCCTCGTCCGAAAATTCGGAACCGTATGTAACGGTGCTCACAGAAAGCTTTTCCGCCTCTTCATCAAAACAAAGGGCGAAAACACCTTCTTCCTCGTGCTCATTAACATAATTCACATAGGTTTCGGAATCCGCTTTTATAAGGGTCACCTGCGCCTTCGGCGCATAGTGTTTATACTTCATACCGGGAGAAAGCACCTTTTCGCCCTCTTCCAGTTTTTCGAGCACCGCATGAGAAATTTCGACCTCGCCGAGGGTTTCCCGAAGCTGTTCGAGTGTGACGTAGCCCGGGCGGAGAAGCACCGGCTTTTCCCCTGCAAAGGAGATTATTGTGGATTCCACACCGACGGAGCTTGCGCCGCCGTCGATGATGCCATCCACTCTGCCCATAAGGTCATGGACGCAGTGCTCAAAAGTTGTTGGGCTTGGGCTTCCGGAAAGGTTTGCGCTCGGTGCCGCAAGGGGAAGCCCGGCTTTTTCGATGATTTCCCTTGCAACGGGATGGGAAGGAAAGCGTACCGCAACGGAAGGAAGGCCCGCGCTTGTGACGTCCGGTATCTTTTCGCTCTTTTTCATTATCATGGTAAGAGGGCCCGGCCAGAACTCTTCCGCAAGTTTTTTTGCCCCTTCCGGAACTTCCTCAACTATATCGCCGAGCATATCCATATCGCAGATGTGGACGATGAGAGGGTTATCCCCGGGGCGGCCTTTTGCCTTAAAGATATCGGCGCAGGCCTTTGCATCAAAAGCATTTGCCGCAAGGCCATAGACGGTTTCCGTCGGAATTGCCACAAGGCCGCCGTTTTTCAGTATTTTTGCGGCGGCATCAATCGCGCCCTCGTTTTTTGCATTCAAAAGCAAAGTTTCCATTTTTTCTCCATTAATCATTTGTTATTTGAAATAACGTATTTCATAAGTAATTCTGCAAGCGAAGATTCTTTTTCACCAAAGCGTTCATCCGCTTCGGAATAATCATCATCTTCTCCGGATAAAAGTGCTAAACTGAATATATCAGCATATTCACCCGCACCGATTTCTTTTAATGCAGAAATAAGCTCCTCGGGATCAACATTTTCAAAGCAATCAAAATATGCGGAATGCCCGCCGTTGTTGACTTCCGCATCATACCAGAAAACCAATGCCGCCGTTTTTTCAAATCCGGATAAATCATCAACATCGTTTTCTGCGGCGCGGGAGACGAAATCATTCCAGATTTTCGCTTCATCTGAAATTTCTTTTTTTGACGAAAAGATTTTAAGTTTCACAAAATCAATCCTCTTCTCCCCGGAGTTTTTCCGCCTGGTCATGGGCCCTCAGCGGGTCTATAAGCTCGTCAAGGCCGCCGTTCATCACGGAATCTATCTTATACAGAGTAAGCCCTATGCGGTGGTCTGTGACCCGCCCCTGCGGGAAGTTATATGTTCTTATGCGTTCGCTTCTGTCGCCGCTTCCGACCTGTGCTTTGCGGTCGGCGGCACGGCTTTCGTCCGCGGCGCGCTGTTTCTGTTCATAAAGGCGGCTGCGAAGCACCTTCATGGCTTTGTCTTTATTCTTATACTGGCTTCGCTCGTCCTTACATTCAACAACCATTCCAGTTGGACTATGAGTTATTCGGATGGCGGAGCTTGTTTTGTTGATGTGCTGACCGCCCGCGCCGCTGGAGCGGAAGGTATCAATTTTCAGGTCGTTGGGGTCGATTTCCACCTCGACATTTTCCGCTTCGGGCAAAACCGCAACAGTAACTGCGGAAGTCTGTATCTTGCCCTGGGAATCCGTCACCGGAACGCGCTGAACGCGGTGGGTTCCGCTTTCAAAACGGAACCTTCCGAAAACGCCTTCGCCCTCGACGGAATATGAAATTTCTTTATAGCCGCCCAGTTCCGTTGCGTTGGCATAGATTACCTCGGTTTTCCAGCCCTTTGAATCGGCATACATGGAATACATACGGTAAAGATCAGCGGCAAAAAGCGCCGCTTCTTCGCCGCCGGTGCCGCTTCTGATTTCCATGATTACGGAGCGGTCCTCGTTCGGATCCTTCGGCAGAAGAAGTATCTTCAGTTCCTCGGAACAGCTTTCGATGATTTTTCTGCTTTCCTCAAGCTGTTCTTTCGCCATATCCCGAAGTTCACGGTCGGTTTCTTCGTCAAGGATGGCTTCCGCTTCGGCAAAATGGGCTTTCGCGGCTTTATATTCCTGATATTTTTCGGCTATGGGGGTAAGTTCCCTCTGGTCCTTCAGAAGCTGGGTATAAAGTTCGTTATTGTTTATGACCTCCGGCTCGTAAAGCCTAAGACCAGCCTGGCGCCAGCGTCTTTCGATATCCTCGAGCTTATCAAACATTGTGATTCTCCTCCCGGATTATCTGCTTGATATTTTTTTCAGCTTTGCTTCGGGGTACTTCGACCTCGTGGCCGCATTTTTCGCACCGAAGCTTGAAATCCATCCCGGAGCGCAGGACTATGAACCTCTGCCCGCCGCAGGGGTGGTTTTTCTTCATCAAAAGCACGTCGCCTATTTTAACGTCCATAAAATCCGCTCCTTTCCGAATACTATTTTCCTAATTTAATAATATACCATATAAGTGGGAATTTTGCAACAGAGGGCCGTTTTTACCGGGAATTGTTGAAATCCCCCTCGCTTTATGATAAGATTGTGCCATACGATAAATTATTGTTTATATGCATTTAAAGCCTTCCCCTTGAGGGGAAGGTGGCATCGCTTCGCGATGACGGATGAGGTGTTTCTATACAAACACGGAAATTAGCGGACAAACACCTCATCACCGCCTTCGGCGGAGCTTCTCCTCAAGGAGAAGCCTGCCCTCCGGGAATCCTTTTTGACGGGCGCACACATAGGTGCGCCCCTACGACGTATTATTAAATAATCCCTCATCCACCGTGCCTACGGCAACGGTCCCCCTTCCCCTCTGGGAAGGCATATAAACAATAATTTACTTTTTGAAAGGAGCCGTACCATGCCCGACCTTAAAATATCCGAAATGTTTGAAATGCAAAAGGAACTTTTTGAACCCCACAAAGATAAATGGCCGCCCATGACACCCGAAGCCGGCAGGAATTTTCTCCTTTTTATGGTGGAAGAAATGGGCGAAGCCATCGCCATTATAAAGAAAAAGGGCGACAAAGCCATTATGGATGACCCGGATATCCGTGCCGCTTTTTGCGAGGAGATGGCGGACGTCCTTATGTACTATCACGATACCCTTCTGCGCTACGGAATCACCGCGGAAGAAATTTCCGAAGCTTACCTTAAAAAGCACGCAAAAAATATGGGGCGCGATTATCAGGCGGAATACGAAAAGAAATATAAAGAGGATTGATTTTTCAAAAAAGCGGAGCCTTTGCTCCGCTTTTTGTTTTCATATTTCCGGTAATTTCCGAATATAAATACTTCATAAAAAACTATGGAGGAAAAACAAATGACGGAATATCTGCCGGAAGGCTCTTTGATAGATTCCCCGAAAAACAAAGCCGCTTTGCAAAGCATCGAATCCCTTCGGGAAGCACAGAAAAGCGGCGAAATTCTTGAAGCCCGGGTTATCGTATGCACGGCAAAGCACGATCTTATCCTTGATCTGGGCGCAATTCGCGGGGTGATCCCGCGAAACGAGGGTGCCATAGGCATCGAAAGCGGCGAAACCCGCGATATTGCCATAATTTCAAGGGTCAACAAGCCCGTTTGTTTTCGTATAACCGGCTTTGAACAGGATAAAAACGGGCGCACCGTTGCCATTTGTTCAAGAAAAACCGTTCAGGAAGAATGTACCGCAAACTACCTTGATAAACTCATTCCCGGGGACGTTATCCCGGCGGTTGTGACTCACATGGAAAGTTTCGGCTGTTTTGCAGATATAGGCTGCGGGATTTCTTCACTTTTGCCCATTGATTCCATAAGCGTTTCACGCATAAGCCACCCTTCCGACCGCTTCAGAAGCGGCCAGGGAATTTTTGCAGTCGTTTCCGGCCGTGACGAAGCCGGGCGCATCTGCCTTTCTCACAAAGAGCTTCTCGGCACATGGGAAGAAAACGCCGCAAATTTTGCCCCCGGCGAAACTGTCGGCGGAATAATCCGTTCCGTTGAAGATTACGGCGTTTTTGTTGAGCTTGCGCCAAACCTTGCGGGCCTTGCTGAAAGCTGTTCCCGTCTTGCCCCGGGGATGCAGGCTTCGGTTTACATAAAAAGCCTTATCCCCGACAAAATGAAGATAAAGCTTATAGTCGTGGATGCTTTCGAGGGTGAAAGCATTCCGAAAGAGCCGGAATATTACATTACAAAGGGTCATCTTGACCGCTGGCAATATTCCCCCGCAGGCTGTTCAAAAAACGTGGCTACGATTTTCAGCCGATGAAAACCACCTCCGCCGGAACGTCCGAAACACATTGGGCCGCTTTGCTGCCGCGAGTTATCATAGCCATGATCTCGGTCACTTTTCGTTCCCAGAAATCGCTTCCGTTATAACAGATATTTACGCCCGAAACGGTTTTGCCGTGATAATATTTCCCCCCTTCGGAAAGATAATGCTCGGCAATTTTCGAAGCAACGAAATCAATACATTCCGCCTTGCTCTCAAAATCCTTTCCGTTCCAGCCAAAGATATTGTTCGGGCGAAAACAGCTTTTGCCCCAGCCGGATTCCAACGCCGCCACCGCCGCGAGAAACACCGCGTTTACGCCGTATTTCTGTTCCGCAGCAATGAATTCCGGTGCAAAAGCAATAAGTTCATCCCGAAGCCCCGCGGCAAGTTCTTCTTCGGAAAGTCCGCACGGCACCGTAAGGTCAAATTCTTCCGCCGCAGAAACTTCGAGAGGCGAAAGTGCAAAGGCGGCCAATATAAAAAGTGCAATAAGTTTTTTCATAAATAAAAGCTCCGTTCTTTTTTCGCTGTAATGCAGTTTAAGCATTGGAAAAAAACGGAGCTTTTATTCAAACTTGAATACCCGGGCTTTTATGCCGTTTTATCGCAAAGGCAGTCGGTGACGGCGGTGCATCTAACAAACTACCGGCTGGAGCTGTTTTCCCGCAAGGGCAGATTCGATGGCATCGGCGCTTTTTTCAAAATGCGCCACCATAGAAGTAGGTTTGCCCTCGGGCGAATCCTGGCCCATGGGTACGAAATAGACGTTTTTTGCATTCATGAGCCGCCCAATATTCTGTGCCGAAGCGCCGAGGGCATCGTTTGTCGAAACGGCGATAACGAGAGGGCGCCCATTGCGAAGATGCGCTTTTGCCGCCATGGTGACCGCCGTATCGGTTATGCCGTTAGCAAGTTTTCCGAGGGTGTTGCCCGTACAGGGTTCGATGAGCAGAACGTCGAGAAGCGCCTTCGGCCCAATCGGTTCCGCGCCCGCAATGGTTGTTATCGGCTCTTTCCCGCAGATTTCGGTTATGCGGCGGCAAAATTCTTCCGCCTTTCCGAAACGGCTGTCAATAGAAGCGGCCCCTTCGGACATGATCGGCGTAATATCATATATTTCAGCGAGTTTTTCCATTTCCGCAAGCACCTTTTTAAATGTGCAAAAAGAACCGCAAAGGGCAAACCCAAGGCGTTTTTTATTTTCCATGCTCATCCTCCCTTTCTGCCAAAATATTGAGCACCGTATCCTTGACTATCTCGCCCGCGGTTTTCGGCGCGAATTTTCCCGGGAGGCCAAGGGCTTTTTTTGCTGTTATCCC
Source organism: Oscillospiraceae bacterium (assembly GCA_017473745.1). Classification (GTDB taxonomy): domain Bacteria; phylum Bacillota; class Clostridia; order Oscillospirales; family Ruminococcaceae; genus UMGS1668. Next base: position 8,753 of record JAFUJP010000080.1, on the reverse strand, counting down.
AAGCTCTTCAGCCGCAGTAAAATCCGTTCCGCAGGGTTCGGAAGCAAGGTCGATTATTATCGCGTTTTTATCCATGAGCACGAGTTTTTCTCTGTTGAGCACCATTGCAGGAACGGTGTTGAAAACCACCCTGAATTTTCCTATCTCATCATCAAGAAGGCGGAACTCCAGCGGCGTCATCCCCTCGGAACGTATCCACGCAAGGTCGGAATACCTTCTTGCGGCAACGGTAACTTTAGCATCCAGCGCTTTCAGAATGGCCGAAAGAAGCCGCCCGATGCGTCCATGGCCGAGAATGAGCACCGGAACGGTGCTTATGGATTCGCTGAGCATTTCCATAACTATCGCCGCGGCGGCTTCGGCCGTAAGGGCGGCGTTGCGCACGGCAAATTCCTCTCTGCGGTAATAATCATAAACCGCTATTCCTCTTTCTTCGGCAAGCTCCGAAAGGCTTTTCGGCAAAAGGCCGCCCATGAGCACCGCCCCTTTCGGCAGATGCCCGATTATTTCGGATACCGGTATCCTTTCATCGGAAAAGGCTGATTTCAGAAAGCCTTCTCCGTCGCAGCACGGCAGGGGCAGAATCACGTTTTCTGCTTTTTCAAATTCTTCGGTTGTTTTAATTTTTCCTGTGCTTTCCGGCAAAGCCGCCCCTTCAAGGGCAAAAACCGCCGTTTCAAAACCTTCTTTCGCCAGCGCCTTTGCAAGATAGACCGAACGAAGGTCCCCGCCGGCTATGTAAAACGAACGCTTTTTCATTTTTTCTGAAACCTCCATTGTGTTTCCCGATTGCTCTATTTTATGCAATGCCCCTTTTCGGCGTTACATTCACCGCCCGGGGCTTTTTTTCATAGTATGATACCACCGAAAGGAGGCGTTTTTGCGATGTTTTTTGACATTGCCGCAGTTTTGACAATCACTTTTTTTGCCGCTTTGGGGATGGTCGAGGTTTCCGAATGGCTTTTGAAAAACCCGCTCCGAAAAAAGATAAAACACAAAGTATTTGTTGTTGCAAAGGTGGGTTCCGTCGCGGAGGACGATATCGAACTTGCCCTGCGTTCCGTTCTTGCGGAAACGAACGGAATGCCCCGGGAAGTTTTTCTTGATTGCGAGGGCATTTCCGAAAGGGCGCTTTTAATCTGTGAAAATCTTGAAAGGCGTTTTGACTGCAGTCTTTTTCGCGGTGAAAACGAACTGCTAACAATGTTTTCGGATAGTTTACATAACGAAGAAAAAACGCTATAATATAGTTATAATTTATTGGGACGGAGAAAAAAACGCATGCTTGATAAAAACGAAAAACAGGAACCCGAGCGCATTAACGGCACCGTTGAAGGAATAGTCGCTTATAAGCCCGAAAGCGGTTTTGTGGTTTTTGATCTTGATATGCAGGGCGAGCTTGTTACAGTTGTGGGCGAGCTTGGCAAAGTTGAAGCCGGCGAGGAAGTTTCCCTCACCGGCACTTTCGCGTCCCATCCGACCTATGGAAGCCAGTTCCGGGCGGAAGTTTGCGAAAGGCGCCTTCCCGCTTCGGCAACGGCCATAAGGAAATATTTAAGCGGCGGTTCCTTTAAGGGGGTCGGCCCCGCACTCGCAAAGCGGATAGTCGAAGCTTTCGGCGAATATACCCTCGACGTTATCGAAAACACACCGCTTGAACTTGCAAGGGTCAAAGGCGTTTCTGAAAAGCTTGCCCTTGAAATAAACGCGGAATTCCTTCGTGCCTTCGGCGCAAGAAAGGTTATGACCGCTTTGCAGGAATTCGGCCTTTCCGCCGCCATTGCTGTTCGCGCATGGAAAAAATGGGGCACAAATGCCATTGATTTTGTAAAAGATAACCCCTATCTTCTCTGCGACCCGGAAATCGGCCTTGATTTTTCCGAAGCGGATGCCATCTTTACCAAAAAAGGCGATCCGCAGGATATCGGCCGCCTTAAAGCGGGGCTTAAACACGTTCTCGTACATAATCTTGACAACGGACACACCTGCCTTCCGGAAGAGAGCCTTCTTGCGGCGGCGGCAGGGCTTTTGGGCGAAGCGGACGAAATGGCTGACGCCCTTGAAGAGCTTATTGCGAAAGAGGAACTGAACGAATATATCCGAAACGGAAGGCGTTTTGTTTACCTTCCGGAGCTTTTCATTGCCGAAACCACCGCGGCTGGCCGCCTTAAAATGATGCTCATGAGCCCGGAGGAAACAAGCTCCGCCGCACTCGATAAAGCCATCGAGATCCTTGAGGACGAGCTTGGCATAGAATATGATATTCTGCAAAAGCGCGCCCTTAAAAACGCCGTTCAGAACCACGTTTTCGTGCTCACCGGCGGCCCCGGCACCGGCAAAACCACGACCCTTAATGCGCTTATAAAACTTCTTGAACAGCAGGGCGACGAGGTCATGCTTGCGGCACCCACCGGAAGAGCCGCAAAACGCCTTGCGGAACTTACCGGTCACGAAGCAAAAACCATCCACCGCCTTCTCGAGGTGGATTATTCCGGAAGCGAGCTTGTGCCCGTTTTCCGCAAAAACGAACGAAACCCGCTTAAATGCGATACCCTTATAGTGGACGAGATGTCCATGGTGGACAGCCTTTTGTTTGATTCACTTCTGCGCGCTCTTCCGTTCCACAGCCGCCTTGTTATGGTCGGCGATTCAGACCAGCTCCCCTCCGTCGGGGCAGGCAACGTGCTTCATGACCTCATCCGCTCGGATATCCTTCCTTCCATAAAGCTGGATACGATTTTCCGTCAGGCTGCGGAAAGCATGATAGTCACCAACGCCCACGATATAGTGAACGGCGAATATCCCTATCTCGAATCGAAGGACAACGACTTTTTCTTTCTTCCCCGCCAGACCGAGGCCGAATGTGCCGCAACGGTTTGCCAGCTTTGCGAAAAGCGTTTGCCGAAGGCATATAATTTTTCGCCCCTTTGGGATATACAGGTGCTCTGCCCCGGAAAAAGAGGTGAAGCCGGAACATGGAACCTCAATATCGAGCTTCAGAAAAAGCTGAACCCCCCGGACGGAAAGAAAAAAGAATTCCGCCACGGCGGCCATCTTTTCCGCGAGGGCGACAAGGTTATGCAAACCCGCAACGATTACGATATGACATGGTCAAAGGATGACGGTGAAATCGGCCGCGGCATATTCAACGGCGATATCGGAATCATCGAAAAAATGGATCCCATCGGGCGCATGATGGCAATTCGCTTTGACGACAGAGTCGCCGAATACCCCTATGACAGCGCAAACGAGCTTGACCACGCCTATGCGGTAACTGTGCACAAAAGCCAGGGCAGCGAGTTTGAAGCGGTCATAATCCCGCTTTTCGAGGCGAATTCCCGCCTTTATTACCGCAACCTGCTTTATACCGCCGTTACAAGGGCAAAAAAGCTTCTGGTCATCGTCGGAAGCGCAAGGGCCGTTATGACCATGGTGGATAACAACCGCAAAAGCGGAAGGTTCACCAATCTGCGGTTTATGATAAAAGAATAAATTATTGTTTACAGCACTGAGGTGAAAAACGCGGTCGTAGGGGCGGACCTATGTGTCCGCCCGTTAAAAAGGATTCCCGGAGGGCAGGCTTCTCCTTGAGGAGAAGGCTTTAAAACGCTCCGCGAAACGGAACGGTCAAGACCGTTCCCTACGGTTTGCAGATTATCGCATTTTCAGTGTAGGGCGGGGGCTCGCCCCCGCCGTAAACCCTGTCAAATTTTAATATGCGCTCCGCGTTCCTGATTTACCCCCCATCCGTCTTTTTTTGACCTTCGGTCAAAAAAATCCACCTTCCCCAAGGGGAAGGCTTTAAAACGCTCCGCGTTCTTGGGTTACGGAACGGTCAGCTAAAGCATATCTTCCACCAGCCAAATCAAAGATTTGGGGTGTCAGATAAATACCGTTCCCTACAGATGTCATTCCGAGGAGCGGAGCGACGTGGGAATCCGTAAAAGAGAACGGATTGCCACACAAACCTTCGGTTTGTTCGCAATGACGGGCGCACACACAGGTGCGCCCCTACTACGTTTTCAATAATTTACGTCTCTTTCATTGACATTCCCGGAAAATAGATTTACACTATAAATATTAAACTAGTAATATTAAATCGGAGGATCAAAATGCCTGCTGATATCGGAATAGATCTCGGAACAACAAAAATCATCGTTTATGAAACCGGCCGCGGGGTCGTTTTTCGCGAACCGAATATCGTTGCCGTAAATAACGACACCGGCGAAGTTCTCGCCGTCGGTGAAAACGCCTATAAAATGGTCGGGCGCACCCCCGGCTATATTTCCGCCATGAGCCCTATGGGCGGCGGGGTTATATCCGATTATAACCTCACCAACGTACTTATCCGCCATGCCCTTAAAAAGGTCTGCGGCGACAGCTACCTCAAACCGAGGGTCGCAATCTGCGTTCCATCCATCATCACCGACGTTGAACAGCGCGCCGTTGTTGACGCCGCCCTTGCCGCCGGCGCAAGAAAGGTTTTTCTTATCGAAGAACCGGTTGCCGCCGCCATGGGTGCCGGGCTTGATATTTCAAAGCCTGAAGGCCGCCTTATAGTCGATATCGGCGGCGGAACTTCCGACGTTGCTTTGCTTTCTCTTTCCGGCGTTGTCTGCAAACATTCCATAAAGCTTGCGGGTCAGCGTTTTGATGAGGAAATAATCAAATACGTTCGCCTTCGCCACGGAATACTTATCGGTGAACGCATGGCGGAAGAGGTTAAAAAGAATATAGGCACCTGCTGGAACTATGACGATGACCGCACTTTCGAGATTAAGGGACGCAACCTTCTGACCGGCCTTCCCGGAAGAACGACTATCACCTGGCAGGAACTTTCGGATATTTTCTATGACCTTGCAAACCAGCTTGCCGCCGCAATACAGAAGGTTTTTGAAAAAACGCCGCCCGAACTTGCCGGTGACGTCAAAACAAACGGTATTCTTCTTACCGGCGGCGGTGCAAAACTTCATGGCCTCGATAAATATCTTGCCAAGCGCTTCAACCTTAAATGCGAAGTCGCCGAAAACCCCGAGGAATGCGTTGCCATCGGCACCGGCGAATCCTTTGGGCTTCAGGGATATCTGCGCGACTGCGTTTCCGAAGCGAACAACCGCCTTCATGGATAAGCCGGGCTTCGCCGGAAACACGGACACCGGATTTCTTAAAACCGTCGCTTTTATAACGATGTTAGCCGACCATGTCGGCTATCTCTTTTTTCCGGCAGAAATACTCTGGCGGATAGTCGGGCGCATTGCCTTCCCGCTTTTTGCATATTGCCTTGCTTTGGGGTTCTTTTATACAAAAAGCGTCAGAAAATATTTCATACGGCTTCTTTGTTTTTCGTTTGTATCCCAGGTTCCCTATACCCTTTGTTTTTACCCATACGAATTTGGCGGAAGCATAGCCGATTTTCATCTTAATATCGGCTTTACCATGATGCTTGGGCTTTGGGCGATATGGGGTATCGACCGAAAAAAATATCTTCATGCGGTCATCGCGGTTCTGCTGTCGTTTGTTCCTGCGGTGGAATACGGTTTTTACGGCGTTGCGGTTATGATAATCGCCTATCTCTTTATGAAAAAAGAAAAATCCTTTTTCGGAATCGCAATGGGGCTTGCCCTTGCTTCGCCGTTTTTCGAGTTTTTCACTGCCGGGTATCTTGACCCCCAGGGTTTCGCGGTGCTCGCTCTTCCGCTTATGCTGACGAAAACAAAAACCGGAATAAAAATCCCGAAGTGGCTGAACTATGGATTTTATCCCATTCATCTTTGCCTTTTGACAATTACAAACTATTTCATCTGACAAAAAGGACGTGATAATTTTGGAAAAGAAAACCAGCAAAACCGGTCTTTTGCGCCGGTTCCTCCCCTATTACAAACCGTATCTTCCTACCCTGATACTTGACCTTTTCTGCGCGGTGCTTACCACGATCTGCGATATCGTGCTCCCGATGATAGTAAGAACCATCACCAATGCCGCCACAGATGACGTAGGTTCTCTCACCGTTAGGATGATACTTGAAATTGCCGGGATCTATCTCGTTCTTCGCGTTATTGATACCGCCGCCAACTATTTTATGACCAACATCGGCCACATGATGGGCGCCCATCTTGAAGCTGATATGCGCAAGGATTTCTTTTCGCATTTACAGGATCTCAGCTTCAGCTTTTACAGCAACAACAAGGTCGGCCAGCTTATGAGCCGCCTTTCAAAAGACCTTTTCGACGTTACGGAATTTTCTCACCACGCGCCGGAAGAAATCCTTATCGGCATAATCAAATTCGTTGCATCTTTCATAATCCTTCTCGGCGTAAACGTTCCGCTTACCCTTTTCGTGTTCCTGATGATCCCGTTCCTCGGGTTCTTCGTGCTCAAAATCCGCCACGAGCTTGAAAGCGCGTTTTACAGCGAACGTTCCCAGATCGGCGAAATCAACGCGCAGATAGAGGACAGCCTTCTCGGTATCCGCGTTGTTCAAAGCTTCGCCAACGAAGAAATCGAGCGCGAAAAATTCAAAAAGAACAACGAAACCTTCCTCGGCATAAAACGCAAGGCTTATAAGGCCCTCGGCAAGCTCCACTGCGTTATCCGCCTTTTTGACGGCTGTATGTATATTTCCGTTGTTGCGGCGGGCGGCATCTTTCTTATGAACGGCGCCATCAGCGCAGGCGACTATGCGGCCTATCTTCTTTATACCACCGTTCTTCTCAACACCGTTTCGCGCCTTGCCCAATTCACCGAAACCTTTATGCAGGGCTTCACCGGCATCGAGCGTTTCTATGAGATAATGGACGTCGAACCTGAAATTACCGATGCGCCCGATGCAGAGTCCATCGAAAACGTCACCGGCGATATCCGCCTTGAAAACGTCGCATTCAAATACAGCGATTCCGGCGAAGAGGTTCTTTCGGGCATCGACCTTCACGTCAACCCTGGCGACAACATTGCCCTTGTGGGGCCTTCCGGCGGCGGCAAGACAACCCTTTCAAATCTTATTCCACGTTTTTATGACGTTTCGGAAGGCCGCATACTTCTTGACGGAAAAGACATCCGCAAAATCACTCTTTCAAGCCTTCGCAGCAACATCGGCGTTGTTCAGCAGGACGTTTATCTTTTCAGCGGAAGCATTTACGAAAACATTCTTTACGGAAGACCCGACGCCACCTACGACGAAGTCGTTGAAGCGGCAAAGCTTGCGGGTGCCCACGAATTCATAAGCGCTCTTGACGAGGGTTATGACACCTATGTCGGCGAGCGCGGAGTCAAGCTTTCGGGCGGACAGAAGCAGCGTATTTCCATCGCCCGTGTATTCCTTAAAAACCCGGCGGTGCTCATTCTTGACGAAGCGACCTCCGCACTTGACAACGAAAGCGAGCGCCTTGTTCAGAAAAGCCTCGAACGCCTTTCCGAAGGGCGCACCGTTTTCACAATCGCCCACCGTCTGAGCACCATCAGAAACGCAAAAGTCATTCTGGTGCTCAACGAAGAAGGCATTGTTGAGCACGGCAACCATGAAGAACTCATGGCACAGAAAGGCGTTTATTATAACCTTCAGATGATGGCAGAAAGCTGATTGCAAAAAAATAGGGCGGGAGCTTAGCTCCCGCCCTATTTTCATAAAAACATCTCATAACTTTACTGTTACAAAAAGCTTTCATTTGAACTATAATAATCAACACTTAAGACTTTCCACGCAGAATCAATTTTCACCATATAAAGTGTTATTTTTTCTTTATCATTCTCATATTCACCTTTTATTCTTGCAGTTACGGAAACAACTTTTGCTTTTTTTACAGAATCTATATTGAAGCCATAATCCTCGTAAGCTTCATAATAAACATCTTCTTTTAATCTTGCAATGCTTATATCTTTTGTTTTACCTATTGTTATCTCTATCTTGTATTTTCCATATTCATCTTTAAGCTCTTCTTTCTTCTGCTTTTTTACTTCTTTGTAAAAATCGTTCCAGTTTTCAATATCTGTATCATAATCATAGCTCATTTCTTCAAAAAATTCTTCCTCACTGCCATACATATCTATTCCCATGGCCTCAAAATCATATGGAGCAAGTTTTGCCATAATTTTTACATCATCTTCTACATTAGCTTTCATCCATCGTTTTACGGCATAATCGCAAGAAGTTACGTTTATTGTAACAACCAATGTTATTATCAATATCAACAACGAGGAAACTGCAATAATTGCATTTTTGAGTGTTGCATATTTTTTAATTTTTCCAACAAAGATTTCTTTCCTCGCGTTGATACCTTCTTTGTTCGTTTCTTCTTCGGTAAATGAAACTTCTTCAGCCCGTTCTTCGTTACTTTCTAAAATTTCATTTTCAACTCTTTCATCAAGATTATTCATTATCTTCCCCTCCATAATACAAGTTGTACTTGTAAATATTATACTACTATCCTCTACAAAATACAAGTACAAATTGTATAATTTTTTAGGGTGATTTGCATGAATAGAATTAAAGAACTTCGTGAAGCACGCGGAATGACACAAATTCGTCTAAGTATTGAACTTGAAGTTTCTCAAGAAACTATAAGTGCTTATGAAAAAGAAAAATATTTTCCAAGCTATCAATCTCTTTTGAAACTTTCCGAAATTTTTGGTGCAAGCATTGACTATATTATGGGCCTTTCAGATAAAATGACCGTTGAACGCTCTCTCGATAAGCAGGATGAAATTATACTTTCAATGCTCCGCACAGTTGATGCAAGTAAAAAAGAAAAAATTATGGA